>NZ_JACHBI010000003.1:0-514891 GCF_014200235.1 Martinezella paranaensis
CTCTCCGACGGCCAGGTCACCTATGACGACGGCTCGCCGCAGACGGTCGACCAATATGCGCGCGACGTTGCCTCCTTCCTGATGTGGGCCTCGGAGCCGCATCTCGAAGACCGCAAGCAACTCGGCTTCATGGTCATCATCTTCCTGCTGATCTTCTCGGCGCTGATCTACCTCACCAAGCGTTCGGTCTATGCCAAGGCCGGCGCCCACTAAGCGCCTCAGCCATGCAATCAGCGAAAGGCGGCCTTCAGGGTCGCCTTTTTTGTTGGTATCGAGCACGCCGTCTTGATAGTGTGCGCCGCGCCCAATCATAGCCTGAGAGCACATATTTACATGGACACTATCGCTTCGGAGCTTGCCGCCAGCATCCGCTCCATTCCGGATTATCCAAAACCCGGCATCATCTTCCGTGACATCACCACGATGCTCGGCAATGCCAAGGCATTTCGCCGTGCAGTCGACGCGCTGGTGCAGCCCTACGCCGGCACCAAGATCGACAAGGTCGCCGGCATGGAGGCACGCGGTTTCATTCTGGGCGGCGCGGTGGCGCATCAGTTGTCGGCCGGCTTCGTGCCGATCCGCAAGAAGGGCAAGCTGCCGCACGATATCGTGCGCATCGCCTATAGCCTGGAATATGGTGTCGATGAGATGGAGATGCATCGCGATGCGGTGAATCCCGGCGAGAAGGTGATCCTGGTCGACGACCTCATCGCTACCGGCGGCACCGCAGTGGGCGCCACCCAATTGCTGCGCCAGATCGGCGCCCAGGTCGTTGCCGCCTGCTTCGTCATCGACCTGCCGGATCTCGGTGGCCGCAAGAAGCTGGAAGCGCTCGATGTGCCGGTTCACACCCTGGTGGAATTCGCAGGGCATTGAAGAACAGCATGCCTTCACCTCCAAAAGGGGCGAAGGCTTTACTCGAATTCCAGCACGGTGCTTTCGAACCGCAACACTGCCGCGCCGTGCTGGTTGGCTCCATCGCAGAGGATGGTGTTGAGCGTCCAGCCGGGGCGTGACGCCAAGGGGCGGCTGGCAAGCAAGGTCACGCCGTAGGCGACGGTGTCGCCGGCAAAGACCGGGCGAAGCCATTGCAGCTTCTGGAACCCGGGAGAAGGGCCGAGATTTGGCGGTTTTTTGCCTTCGGCCTGGAGGCGCGCGGTTTCGCTTTTCCAATAGTCGACGAAGGTGCGCATCCAGACCGCGCAGGTATGCCAACCGGAGGCGCAGAGCCCACCGAACAATGTGTGTTTGGCCGCTTCCGCATCCATGTGGAAAATCTGCGGATCGAAGCGCGAGGCGAAACGGACGATATTTTCGGCGGTGAACGTATGGTTGCCGATCTCGGCGCGCGCACCGATCGGATAAAGCTCCGTCATCTTCATGCGGAAACCTCCATGGGTAAGCGCATGCGGATCATCGTCGCGTTTTCGCCGAGGCAAACGAGCTCGCCGCGTTGGTTTTCCACCTCATGACGGAATCGGACAATGCCGATGCCGGGGCGGGAACGCATGGCGCGGGATTCGAGCACGATCGACCGTCCCGAGAGCGTATCGCCTGCCAGAACCGGCTTCTTCCAGTCCATGAAGTCGATGCCCGGTGCGCCTTCGGCCTCGGTGTTCAGCAGATAACTGTCGGTCATCATGCGCATGAACATTGCCGAGGTGTGCCAGCCGGAGGCTGCGAGCCCGCCCAGGATGCTGGCGCGACCGGCAGCTTCGTCGAGATGCATCGGTTGCGGATCGAACTCGCGCGCAAACTCGACGATCTCTTCCGCGGTCACATGTTTCGGGCCGAGCGGAAACACTTGTTCGGGCTGAAAATCCTCATATGTCAATTTTGCCATATCCGTCACCAGTCTCTTCATTCCGTCCGTGCGCAATCGCATGCGAGGCGGCAATGGTGCAAGCATTTTCATGGCCGCTATGGGAAAAGAGGCGCGGCGAATGGTGTCGGCTGCCTCGCAGCCCTTGATTGTGTACCGGCGATATGATGAGGCTGGGCAACGATATCATCAGGCAGGAATGACATGAGCGATCTCAAGACCGCGCTGGAAGGCGCCGCCGGCGAGGGGATCATCTCCTCGGATCAGGCCACACGGCTTTTGCCTTATCTCGCCGAGCGAAATATCGGCGTCAAAGGGGCGACCATCAGGCACGATCTTTCGCAGCCTCGCGAGGACGACGTGGCGAACCCGCTGGAGGACAGCGAAGCGCCGCGTTTCATTCGTGGCTTCCATGACGTGCTAATCACCATCGGCATCATCGTCCTGCTTGTTGGCCTGTGGGGGCTCACCGGCTATTATGGTCCACTACCGGCCATCATCATCCTGGCCGAAATCCTGGTCCGCCGCCAACGTCTGGCGCTTCCCGCCGTCGTGTTGACGATCGCGTTGGTCCATTGGACCTTCTGGGTAGCCGTCATGCATTTCGGTACGCAAAATGCCGGCGGCCTGGGCCTCATGACCTCCTGGATGACGATTGCCTTGCCGTTCCCGCCGCTGCTTGCGCTCTTTTATTGGCGCTATCGCGTGCCCCTGTCACTGGCGATGCTGCTCTTCTCGCTGTTCACGCTATTGCTCGCCGCCGTTTTCTATCTGATCGGTCTTGCCACCGGCACATCGGATGTCGTGCTGAATTATCCGCTGCCGTCGCTCGGCATCATGTTTGCGGCCGCACTTGGGGCATTTGCCGTGGCGATGCGTTTCGATCTCAGCGATCCCAGCCGCAGGACGCGTCGCTCGGATGTGGCTTTCTGGCTGCATCTCGTCACGGCGCCGGCGCTGCTTTACACCGCGATCCTGCTGGCATTTCAGATTAGGGCCGGCAGCAGCGGCACATTTTTCGCTGCCACCGCCGAGTATGGCGGCTACGCGCAGGCGCTGATCATCGTCGCCATTGTGGTGATCATGATGCTGGTCGGTCTGATCATCGACAGACGTGCTTTCGTGACCGCAGGGCTGACGTCGCTAGGCGTCGCCATCGGGGCCATTCTCCGGCAGAACAATGCCGGGCTCGACAAGGTCAGCTTCATCGTGCTGATGATTGTCGGCCTGATCGTGCTGGTGATCGGTGTCGGCTGGCCACATCTGCGCCGCGCTGTCGTCCGGCTGCTGCCGGCATCCGTCCAGGGGAGGCTGCCGGCGCTCCGCTGAGGCCGGTAATCCTGTCTTACGTGTTGAAGCGGAAGTGGATGACGTCGCCGTCCTGGACGACGTATTCCTTGCCTTCGTCGCGCGCCTTGCCGGCTTCCTTGGCGCCCGTTTCACCGTTGAAGGCGATGTAGTCGTCATAGGCGATGGTGTTGGCGCGAATGAAGCCGCGTTCGAAGTCGGAATGGATGACGCCGGCGGCCTGCGGGGCCTTGGTGCCCCGTTCGATCGTCCAGGCGCGTGTTTCCTTCGGACCTACGGTGAAATAGGTAATGAGGTGCAGCAGCTTATAGCCGGCGCGGATCAGCCGGTCGAGGCCGGCTTCGTCTAGGCCGAGAGCGGAGAGGAATTCCTTGGATTCGTCTTCGGGGAGCTGCGCCACTTCCGCTTCGATGGCGGCGGAAATGATCACCACTTCGGAATTCTGTTCCTTCGCCATGGCGGCGACGGCGGCTGTGTGCTCGTTGCCGGTTGCGGCATCGGCCTCGGCGACGTTGCAGACATAGAGGACCGGGTGCGAGGTCAGAAGGTTCAAGCCCTTGAGGATGCGGATTTCCTCAGCGTCGAGCTTCGACAGCAGGGTGCGCACCGGCTTGCCTTCGTTCAGCAGTTGGAGCGAGGCATCCATGATCGGCAGCATCGCCATGGATTCCTTGTCCTTGCCGGTGGCGCGCTTGCGCGTCTGCTCGGTGCGGCGCTCCAGGCTTTCGAGGTCGGCGAGCATCAGCTCGGTCTCGATCGTCTCGGCGTCGGCGACCGGATTGATGCGGCCTTCGACGTGGGTGATGTCGCTGTCTTCGAAGCAGCGCAGCACATGAACGATGGCGTCGACTTCGCGGATATTGGCGAGGAACTGGTTGCCCAAGCCTTCGCCCTTCGACGCGCCGCGCACCAGACCGGCGATGTCGACGAAGGAGATACGCGTCGGGATCAGCTCTTTCGACTTGGCGACGTCGGCAAGCTTGCGCATGCGCGGATCGGGAACCGCCACTTCACCCGTGTTCGGCTCGATCGTGCAGAAGGGATAATTCGCCGCCTGCGCCGCCGCCGTTTTGGTGAGCGCATTGAAGAGAGTGGACTTGCCGACATTCGGCAATCCGACGATACCGCATTTGAAACCCATGGCACCTTGTCCATATCTTGAAAAACTTTGCTGTGCGTATGGGCGAAGGGCCGTTGCGGGTCAAGCCTTGCAGGGCGGATGCGCCGTTTTTCTGTAGAGAAGGGAAGCCGGAAGCGCCAGCGATAGGAGCTGTTCCTCACGATCGATTGATCTGCCGGTCCTACCGAAAACGTTGTTTTCCTTGAATGACTGGTTGCGGTGCAGTATAAATTTGCTATCAGCCACAAATCCTTTTTCCCTGTCATCAACGGTGAGCCCGATGAGTGACAATGATGTCGTCCTAAAACCGAAGACTAAGACGAAGCCGAAGCTCGATCGGCCGAAGCTTTACAAGATCATTCTCGTCAATGACGATTACACCCCGCGCGAATTCGTCATCATGGTGCTGAAGGCGGTCTTCCGTATGAGCGAGGAGACCGGTTATCGCGTCATGATGACCGCGCATAAGCTCGGCACCTGCGTTGTCATGGTCTGCGCCAGGGATATTGCCGAAACCAGGGCAAAGGAAGCGATCGATCTGGCGAAGAGCGCCGGTTTCCCGCTGATGTTCACCACGGAACCGGAAGAATAGGCTCGGGCAGAGCTATCAGCCTGCGGCAGGACGCCGGATCTGGAAACCGGTCTTGTCCTGCGTGAAGCCGCATTTGGCATAGAAGCGCAGCGTCGCCGGCTCCTTCGATCCTGTGAGCAGCATCACCTTATAGCAATTCTTCTCCCAGGCCGTTGCGATGGCCGTTTTGATCAGCGCCCGTGCGTGGCCACGCTGGCGATGGTCGGCATGGGTGACGACGTTTTCGATCAGCGCATAGGAAGCGCCACGACGCGTCAGGTTGGGGATGACGACCAGGGTGATGGAGGAAACCGCGAGGTTGCCTTCGAAGGCGACGAAGATCGTCATGCCCGGATGGGCTAAAATCGCCGCGAAGCGGTCCTCCGCAAAGCCCAAATCCATGTCGGGATCGTCGTGGTTGAGATGGCGGTAGAGAGCCAGCAGCGCTAGCAGGTCGCCGGTGGCGGCCGGACGGATTACAATGTCCGCGGCCCCGTCTCCTGCTGGCTCCGCCATTTCAATCGCCCTTCTTGCCGAACATTCTCTTCAGCATCTCGGCCATCGGGCCGCTCTCAGGCATCCGCGGCTGATTGTGACTGCGCGCCTGGTGGATGTGCGATTTGGCCACGGCCTTCTTTTCCGGCTTCGGCGCTTCTTCTTCCGCCTTGCCGCCGAGGGCCAGAGCGATCTTGTTCATGAGCTGCGAATCTTCGCCACGCACCAGCATGTCGGCATTGTCGGCGAGCGCGTCGAACAGCGGCTCCAGCCAGCTCCGGTCCGCCTTGGCGAAATCGCCGAGTACGTGATTGTGCACCAGCTCCTTGACGCCGGGATGACCGATGCCGAGACGCAGCCGCCGGTATTCGCGCCCGCAATGGGCGTCGATCGATTTGATGCCGTTATGGCCGCCATGGCCGCCGCCGGTCTTCAGCCGTGCCTTGCCGGCCACCAGATCGAGTTCGTCATAGATCACGACGAGATCGGAAGGCTCCAGCTTGTAGAAGCGCATGGCCTCGCCGACGGATTCACCCGAGAGATTCATGAAGGTCTGCGGCTTGATCAGCAGAACTTTCTGGCCCCCGAGTTCGCCTTCGGCAATCTCCGCCCTGAATTTCTTCGACCAGGGCGAAAAGCTGTGGCGGCGATGGATCGCGTCCACGGCCATGAAGCCGATATTGTGACGATTGCCCTGATATTTGGCGCCGGGATTGCCGAGACCCGCGATAAGAAGCATTGCGCTTCACCCCTTGGAAAATGCCGATGCCCTTCACGACAGCGAATTGGCGGCAAAGTCAAGGCAGCAACCGCGTCAGTTGCCGAGGTGCAGGCCGTACTTCAGGAATATCTGCTTCTGCGTGCCGTCGGCGATCAGCTTGTCCAGCGCGGCCTGCATCTTCTTCAGAAGATCGTTCGGGAAATCCTTGTGGCAGGCGATGCTCATCGGCTGTTCGGAGAGAACGGTGACCTTTTCAACGGCGTCTCCGTCCTGCTTCAGCTTGTCAAAATAGAATTCAGATATCGGCATCAGGTCGATACGGTCGCTCATAAGCTTTTTGAGTGTTGCCTTGAAGTCGGCGCCGATATCGATCCTTGCAAAATTGGCTTGCCGCAGCGTCGTCTCGGTATAATCGCCCCGCCATGTGCCGACGAGATACTTCCGCGCTTCGTCCAGCGTCGTGGCGGTGACGCTGGATCCGGTATGCTTGATCAGGACGTTGCGATCGACCAGCAGCGGCTCGACCCATTTGAACAGCTTGTCGCGCTCATTGTTGTGAGCGGCGACAAAGACGCAGGTCATCGGTGCCGTCAGTGCCTCATTATAGGCTCGCGCCCAGGGCAGCACCTCGATCGAATAGTCGACGCCGATGTCCGTCATTATCTTTTCCACCTGCTCGACAGTCGCGCCGACGGGAGTCTTGCCGTCGCGATAGTTGAAGGGCGGATATTCTTCCGTGGTAAAGTTGACGGTTGCGGCTTGCGCCCCGTGGAGGAGCGTGAGGGAGGACAGGCCGAAAAATACCAGGAGCAGCAGTTTTCGCATGTAGTTCCTCGTTTCTCTATGATGCTTGCGCCACAGGGGTAAGGTGATCAGCTCGCGGTCCCGCAAGCGCCTTCATCAGGTCGTTCGGATGCTGCGGCCGGTGGAACAGGTAGCCCTGACCGTAGTCGAGCCCCATGGCGCGCAGGGTAGCGCACTCTTCCTCGGTCTCGATGCCTTCTGCAATCACGGTGCAGTTCATCTTGTGCGACAAGGTCGTGATGCTTTCGACCAGCATACGGCTCTTGAGACTGACATCCGAGGCAATGTCGTTGATCGCGCGGATGAAGGATTGGTCGATCTTGATGATGTCGACCGGGAAGCGGTTGATGTAGCTCAGCGAAGAGTAGCCGGTGCCAAAGTCGTCGAGCGCGATGCGGCAGCCGTAGCGGCAGATCTCGTTGATGACCGTGCGTGTCTCCGGATTGTCGTCCATGAGCACGGCTTCGGTGATTTCGACGACGATGCGTTCGGGGCGGATATCGTAGCGGGACAGCAGGGCCGCGATGCGCATCGGCAGTCCGGACTCGAATTGCAGCGGCGAGAAATTGATGGCGAGATAGGTGTCCTGCATGCCGTCGAGGCGCGAGAGACGGGCAAAGTGGGAGATCGCCTTTTCCATGACGCGATTGCCGATGCGCACGATCGAGCCGGTCTCCTCGGCAACGTCGATGATCCGTGCCGGCGGCAGGATGCCCTTCTGCGGGTGATGCAGGCGCATCAGCGCTTCGAAGCCGGCGATGGAGCGATCATCGATATTGACGATCGGCTGAAGATGCGCCTCGAACCAGTCGTCGCTCAGGCCGCTTTCGATATGGCTTTCCAGCTCGGCGCGGCGGCGGGAATCGTCCAGCATGCTGTTGTCGAAGATCTGCGCGCCGTTCTTGCCGTCGCGCTTTTTCGCATACATCGCGATGTCGGATTTCAGCAGCAGTTCTGCGGCGTTGGCGGCATGACGCGGGTAGATGGCGATGCCGATGCTGGCGCTGAGGCGGGCGTCGCCACCGAAAGGCGTGTCGAAGACCTCCGCGATCCGGGCGGCCATGTCGATCGCTCTCTTCTCGGCATCTTCGGCGAGCAGCAGGATGGCGAATTCGTCGCCGCCGAGGCGGGCGGCAATATCACCCGGGACCAATCGCGACTGCATGCGCGAAACCAGCTCGCGGAGCGCTGCGTCACCGGCGGCATGGCCCATATTGTCGTTGATCCATTTGAAGCGGTCGAGATCGACGAAGAGGCAGGCGAGTTCGCGCTTGCGCAGATCCGCCTCGTTGATCTTGGCATCGAGCGCCGTTTCGAAACCCTGACGGTTCAAAAGGCCGGTCAGATGGTCGGTGATCGCCTGGCGGAGGTTGCGGTCTTCGGACTGCTTGAGGTCGGTGACGTCGGTCATGACCGAGAGCGAAACACCATCCTGGATCGCCGTGGTTTCGAGGATCAGCACGTCCATGATCCGGTCATCCCGGCACAGGAATTTAACCGTAACGTCGAGACGGGCGGCGCTGTCCAAACGGCTGCGTTTGCGTTCGGTATATTTCTCGCGCGATTCCGGCAGGACCAAGCTTGCGAATTTACGTCCCAGCACCTCGGAGCGGGCATAGCCGGTCGCGGCGAGCCAATAATCGCTGACGGCGGCGATGTAATCGTCCTTGTCGAGCGAAAAGAGCATGGCCGGCGTCAGGTTATAGGTGTCCGTTGCGCGGCGGTGGGCAAGCTTCAGTTCGGTTTCCTCACGCTCCAGCTTGCTCTGCATGTCGTTGAAGCTGCTGGCGAGGCGGCCCATTTCGTCGTTCGACTGCCAATCCACATGATGGCGCGAGCCGAGCCGCCGGGTCGCTTCGACGGCGTGGGTCAGCCGCATCAGCGGCTGGATGATGAAGATGCGGTTGCCGATGAGGGCCGCGCCAAAGACGGTCAGCACGGCGAAGATGAAGATCGAGATGAAAACGATCTCCTCATTCTTCAAGCCGTCGAAGAGGCCGAGCGCGGGGTAATAGACGGTAATGGTGCCGAGATTTTTCGGGCCGTCCACACCGTTGTAGATGATCGGGCGGGCGATGGACTCCAGCAGGCCCTTGTAGGACCTCGGGATGGTCGTCTGCGTAACATCGAGCTGGCCGGAGACGTCGCGGACATTGACCTTGACGATCGCACCCTCGGCGACCGTCGTCGCGCTGATCTGAGTGACGCTGTCTTCATCGAGGTCCCACAGCGGCTTTGCCAGCGCCTGGGCATTGGCGACGAGCAGGACGGAGATATGGTCTTTGATTTCCTTTTCGGCGCGTTCGGACGAAAGGAAGAGGAACAGCACGAAGAGCGGCGCGACGAAAACCAGCAGCGCGCCGCAGACGATCGCGAAAAACCTGTTTTCGACGGAATGACTCATAGTTCCGCTTGCTCCCCAGTCGTAGACCGGCTGATCTTGGGGTTGGCCGTTCTCTACAACTCTTTCGCGTAAACTTTCACGAATTTGTTAAATGTTGCTGAAAAACCGGGGAGTTAATGGATTTAAATCGAGTATTAATTTCAAAAACGAATAGATTTCTTTTTGCTTTTATTAGAAGTTATACATGAAAAACCCGCCATCCCCAGAGGGGAGGCGGGTCTGAATGCGTCACGATGAAGATGCCGATTAAGCGCCGGCTTCTTCTTCGCCAGCTTCTTCTTCTGCAAGACCGGCAGCCGGAGCGACGATCGTTGCGATCGTGAAGTCGCGGTCGGCGATGACCGGGGACACGCCCTTCGGCAGCGTAATATCCGAAATGTGGATGCTGGCGCCGCCCTTGTGACCGGACAGATCAACAGTGAAGAATTCGGGGATCGCATCGGCCGGGCAATGGACTTCGACTTCGTGGCGAACGATGTTCAGCACGCCGCCAGCCTTGAGGCCCGGGGACTTTTCATGGTTTTCGAAGTGAACCGGGATTTCAACGGTCACCTGGGTGTTGCCGGAGACGCGCAGGAAATCGACGTGGACCGTGAAGTCGCGGACCGGATCGAGCTGGTAGTCCTTCGGCAGAACCTTGATCTTCTTGCCGTCGACGTCGATCGTCGCGATCGTGGTGAGGAAACCACCGGCATGAATGCGCTTCGTCACCTCATTGGTGTTGAGAGCGATCGAAATAGGGGCCTGCTTGTCACCATAGATGACAGCGGGAATGAAACCGTTGCGGCGAAGTTCACGGGCGGACCCCTTACCAACCCGTTCGCGCGCCTCGGCCTTGAGCTCGTAGCTTTCGTGGCTCATGGCTATTCCTTTCGAGGTTATTTGGAGAGTTCATCCGTTCATCAGAACCGGTTGAACTGGAGGAGGGCAAGCCCTACCTCATCCGCGTTGCCTCCAAGGGTGTCTACGCGGACGCGTGGCGTATAATACAAAGATGCCGACGGTGCAAGCATCTCCGGAGAAAGCGCATCTGTGATGACAATGCAACTCATGATAAAGAGCCGACGATGCTATTTCTATCAATGGCTTGACATATACGTTCGGCCTCTTCAACAGTCGACTCCAATCGATCAGCGTCAAAGGGAGAGGTCGGGTATGGGCCCCAAGGCTATCGCCGCCGCCGCAGTTTTTTCCATCGGTCTCGCTGGCGTTTCGCAGGCGGCTGAAGTCAACGAGCAGGGCGCAAAGGAACTGCGCGGTATCCTGACGCATTCGCTCTCGCGGGATCTCGCCCGCAGCGGTTTTGTCGCCGTCAAACCGGCCGGCGATCAGTATGAGATTACCTACGATCTCGCGAAATTCTTCGACAAGGTCAATTCCAGCGCGCTTTCCGTTACCGGCCTGAAGCCGCTGTCGCTGTTCGCGCAGCCGCTGGATCAAGGCAGATGGCATCTGAAGGGCGACAACAGCATCGACGTCTCGGTTCATTCGCCGGCGTCGGACATAACCTATTCGGTCGCATCCAGCTCGCTTGACGGCATTTTCGACCCGTCGATCGAGATGATGCGGTCGATCGATGTGAAGAGCAACGGTGCCAAGTTTTCCAGCATCGGCAGCGGTAAAAATAGCGGGCGCAAGGTGGATGCCACCATCGACAGCGCGTCCTTCAGCCATGCGGTGACCGACAGCAGCGAGACCGGCAAGGTGGACCTGCAATCGCAGGGCATGCTGCAGCATCTCAACGAGCAGATCACGGCACCCGGCGCGCCATCCGTCGGCCTGAGCGCCGATAGCGTCGATGTCAAAGTGACCGCAACGAGCTTGCCGGCGAAGGAGTTGCGTGAGCTCATCCGCTTCTTCGTCCAGCATGTGAAGGCAAAACAGTTATCGGAGAGCGGCAGCGAAAAGTTCGAGGAGCTGGTGCGCCGCGCCTTGCCGGGATTCGGTTCGCTGAACGAGACGGTGACGCTGAACAACGCAGAGGTATCGACCGACAAAGGGAAGGTCGGCCTCAAGACGTTGGACTACAGTTTCAAGATGGATGGTCTGACAAAGGCCTCCAACATCAATTTCGGCTTGCGGGCGGAGCATTTCACACCGGATGCCGGCCTTATTCCGCCGGCCTACGCGCCTTTCCTGCCGGAAACGGTCGATGTGCAGCTCGGAATTCCCAACGTCAATTTCGAAGGGATCATCGACACGGTTCTGGACGCAGTGTCGACGCGTGCAACGCCGGTTTCCGGCGAAGCATTGAAGCGCACCATGTTCCCGAGCGGTTACGGGACCCTCGAATTCCCGAGGATCAGCGCGGCTTCCGGCGTCTATGACCTCGAGGTCTCCGGCGCGTTGAAGGGCTCCACGAAGCACCATCCAAGCTATTCGCTGCAGGCGACGGTCCTCGCGCGCAATTTCGACAAGACGGTTGCTGCCATTCAGGATGCAGCAAAGACGGACCCGCAACTGAACGGCGTTTCCTTCAGCCTGATGGCCGCCAAGGGCTTTGCCAAGACCGATCCGGATGGCCGCCTGCGCTGGGATGTCACGATGGACGAAAACCGGACCGTCACGGTGAACGGGCAGGTGATGAAGGGGCTTTGAGGCCACGTCCAGCTTGGGCGCCAGCGCGCATGCACCGTCATCATTCAATTGAGAATCACGTTTAGGGTTTTCCCGCTTTCAAATTGTTTTTCCTAGTATCACGGGGGTGAATTATGCGTTTTAGAACAGTTGCCGCTGCCGCGGCTTTTGCCGTCGGCTTGGCCGGCGCCTCGCAGGCGGCTGACGTCAATGAGCAGGGGGCCAAGGACCTGCTCGGCAACCTGACGCATTTCCTGCCCGACGATCTCGTTAAAAGCGGCTTTGTGACTGTGACGCCGGCGAGCGGTCACTACGAAATCACCTATGACCTGCAGAAGCTCTTCGACAAATTGAATATCAGCGGTTTCGACGTTGCGGGGCTCAAGCCGCTGATGGCCCTTGCCACGCCGCAGGACGGCGGCCTTTGGAACATCGAGGGGAACAATGCGATCGACGTCACGGCCCGTTCGAAGCCCGGCAGCAGCCCGGATGTCGCGCTCCGTTATGCGGTGGCATCATCCAGTTTCTCCGGCGTCT
Source organism: Martinezella paranaensis (assembly GCF_014200235.1). Lineage (NCBI taxonomy): Bacteria > Pseudomonadati > Pseudomonadota > Alphaproteobacteria > Hyphomicrobiales > Rhizobiaceae > Martinezella > Martinezella paranaensis. The sequence goes on from NZ_JACHBI010000003.1 coordinate 12,360, forward strand.
TCGACCCTGCCATCCACTATGTTCGTTCGATGGACGTGAAGGGCAACGGCATTACGCTTGCCACCAAGACCACCGACACCAACGGTGTCGAGAACAACGATATCACGATCGATGGTATCAACTACGCGCTCTCCTCATCCAGCAGCGGCGAGCCGGATAAGCTCGACCTTCAGATGATGGGGGGCCTGCAATCCTTCCACGATAAGGTTTCTTCCGATGACGCAACTTTGGGCGAATTCAAGATCGGAGCGATCGATTTCAGGGCCAATGCGACCAAGCTGCCGCTTAAGGCGCTGAACGAGATCTTGCGCTTCGTTTCCGACCACAAGGACACGAAAACCCTGTCTGACAGCGAAAGTGCGGCGCTCAAGGCATTGCTGCGGAACGCGATGCCGCTGGTCGGCTCGCTTGAAGAGTCTGTCTCCGCCAAGGATATTTCCGTGACGACTCCGCTCGGCAACGGCGGACTGCAGCAGATGGGCTACTCGTTCAAGATCGCGGGGCCGGCTAATGCGATGAATGCCGATTTCGGCATGCGGGCCGAGAAGCTTACCCTGGCCTCCGGCCTGGTGCCTCAGGATTATGTCGCCTTCATTCCCGATGCCGCCGAACTGCAGATGCAGTTCCCCAACCTGAATTTTTCCGCCCTGATGGATGTTCTGCAGCAGACCGATTTCAACAATTCTGCGGGAACGGCATCCATGGATGAAAAGTTGCAGCAGGCGATGTTCCCGGACGGAACGATGACGATCAATTTCCCGAAAATCAGTGCGGTCTCAGGCCTCTATGACATCCAGGCTTCCGGCAGCATGCGCGGCTGGTTGAACGACAAGGATCGTGTCTCCATGACGATGACGGTGCTTGCGCGCGATCTCGACAAGACCATCGCAGCCGTCCAAGACGCGGCGAAAACGGAGCCGGACCTCAGCCAATTGTCCTTCGGCCTGATGATGGCCAAGGGGTTTGCAAAGACCGATCCCGACGGGCGCGCGCGTTGGGACGTCAGCATCGCCGACGACGAGTCCATAACGATCAACGGGCAAGCCATCAAATAAGCCGCCCAAATTTCAGAATGCCACTATGTTTGTCTTGAAGCCGCTGGCCCAACGCTCGATTTCGCTTTTGTGGGCCGGTCAGGTTTTGGCGGCGACCGGATCCGAGTTCTACATGGTCGCCGTCGTCTGGATTGCGGCGGATTTCATCGGCCGTGATGCGGGTTACGTTTCCGCCTTGCAATCGGGGGCGCTTCTCTTCGGCAGCCTGTTCGGTGGCATTCTAACGGATCGCTGGCGGCACAGCACGACGATGATCTCGGCCGACGTGCTGCGTACGCTTCTATTGCTGGTGCTATCCGTCACCGGCCTCATGCATTTCATGAGCTTGCCATTGTTGATGGTGCTCGCCGGGTGCATTGCCTTGCTGACGGCCGCCTTCGATCCGTCGCTCCAGGCAACGTTGCCCACCATCGCGGTCGATCCCGATATTCGTCATGCGACCAATGGATTGTTCGACGCGACGAGGCGCATGGCCCGTATCCTCGGGCCGAGCATGATTGCGCTGGTCAACGGCTTCCTGCCGAAATCGCAGTTCTTCACGGTGACGGCGGCGACTTTCCTGCTTTCGGCTCTCGCGGTGTGGCTGGCCGTCGCCAAATTGCCGTCCGCGCCGCGGCGTCGCGATTTCTCGGGAACGGCGGCGGTGATCGACGGCGTGTTGGGCGGCTGGCGGATGGCGCGGGGCCATGCCGCCATACTCTATGGGCTGTTTACGAACCTGATGGGGAATATCGCCTGGGCGATGGGCATTTTGCTCGGAATGCTGCTGCACCTGCGTGAGACCAGCGCCGATCCCTTGACGGATTACAGTCTGATGATGACGGCTTACGGCGTTGGCAATCTGACGACCAATTTGATCCTCAGCAGTGTCAAACCGCGTCGACCGGTGGTGTGGATCATTGCGGCGAAGCTTATTTTTGGCGCCGGCGTCTTTCTGCTGCCGCTGATGCATGACCGGATATGGCTGATGGTCGTCGCATCTCTCGCCGCCATCAATGGCCCGTTCGAGAACCTCGCCATGCTGCACCTGATGCAGACGCGCAGCGAGCCGCATCGATTGGCGCAGGTCTATCGCTTGCTGATGTGCGCGATCTTCCTCGGCCTTTTCCTGGCCTATCTCATGTCGCCCAGCCTATTTGCCTGGTTCGGCATCGGCCCATCGATTATGGGTGCCGGTGCGGCGGTCTTTGTCTCCGGGCTTATTGGCATAGGATTGCTCGCCTGGAGGCAAAGCCATCCAGTCGATGCGAAACCCGCATGAGAAAATCCGGTGGCCTTTAGTCGAACAGGCTCGAAACCGATTCTTCCTGGCTGGTACGATTAATGGCTTCGCCGATAAGGCTTGCAGTGGTGATGACGCGGATATTGGGCGCCGATTGCACGGCGGTCGTCGGCTGAATGGAATCAGTGATCACCAGTTCCTTCAGTTTCGAGTTTGCCACGCGGGTCACGGCGCCGCCGGAGAGAACGCCGTGGGTGATATAGGCGGTGACGCTTGCCGCGCCTTGTGCGAGCAGGGCATCGGCTGCGTTGCAGAGCGTGCCGCCGGAATCGACGATATCGTCGATCAGGATGCAATCCTTGCCGGCCACTTCGCCGATGATGTTCATCACTTCGGATTCGCCCGGGCGGTCGCGGCGTTTGTCCACGATCGCCAACAGACAGTCGAGGCGTTTAGCGAGCGCACGGGCGCGCACGACACCGCCGACGTCAGGGGAGACAACCATGACATTGCTGATGTCGTAATTGGCCTTGATGTCACGGGTCAGCACCGGAATCGCATAGAGATTGTCGGTCGGGATATCGAAGAAGCCCTGGATCTGGCCTGCGTGCAGGTCGAGGGTGAGAACGCGGTCGGCGCCTGCCTCGGTGATCAGATTGGCTACCAGCTTGGCCGAGATCGGCGTGCGCCCCGAGGCGCGGCGATCCTGGCGGGCATAGCCGAAATAGGGGATGACTGCCGTTATGCGCCGCGCCGACGAGCGGCGCATCGCATCGATCATGATCAGCAGTTCCATGAGATGATCGTTGGTCGGAAACGAGGTCGGCTGGACGACGAAAACATCCTCGCCACGCACGTTTTCCTGAATTTCAACGAAAATTTCCTGGTCCGCGAAACGCCGGACACTGGCCTTTCCCAAGGGAACGTTGAGATAATTGCAGATCGCTTCGGCGAGATGCCGGTTCGAATTCCCTGCGAAAACCTTCATTGTGGCCCGCCTATTACCAACCTGATAGCCGCGCTTTTAACCGCCTTGCTCTCGAATGCAAGGGGCTAGAGTGCGATAGCTTTCATATTTCTGAAAAGCTTGTGGCTATCCACGGCGAGAGTCGCGCCAAGAATTGAATTCCGACATGGTTTCAGTGGCGATTTTTTGCATGACGGAGGGCGGGATGGCGGCCCACGGATCGCCACGCTTCAGCGGCGCGCTTTCCGATCCCTGGATTCGGTGCAGGCGGGCACCACTGTTGTCGAGAACGTCCCAGACATAGGTCACGGAAATCTGCGGCCCGTCCTGGAAGGCCGAGAGATAGCCCTTCAGGATAAAGCTCGCGCTGGAATCGCTGGAGCTCTTGATCGTCAGGCCGAGCGCGCGGGCCTCTGCGCCAAGCTGACGCGACAGCGGTGTTACTGCCTCAACCGGGGCGCCGATGATCGGCAGGAAGCGGACGCTGTTTCTATCCGTCGCTGCGGCAGGGGGACGGGAGGCTTGCTGTTGTTGCTGTTGTTCAGGCTGCTGATCGTCCTGCTGGTCTTCAGCCGCTTGTTGCCGCTGCGGCTGTGGCTGAGGATCATCGGAGAGGCGGCGGTCGGCCTCGCGCTGCTCGTCGGTTTCCGAAGCCTGCGAATCCTGTGACTGGATGGAGGCGGTCCGCGAGCCGTCGAGCGGGCGGGAGGCATAGGGATTGCGGCCGCCGCTTCTCAGCGCAGCCGCCTGATCGTCGAGCGAGCCACCGCCGCCATAGTTTTGCGACTGATATCCCTGCTGCTGATAGCCCTGCCGCTGATAGCTGTAGCTGTCCTGCGCGGTTTCATAGTTCTGCTGGCGTTGCGGCGCGGCGGCCATGCGCTCGACATCGCGCTGGGTGACGGGGCTGGAGCCGGCATCGCCGATCGTCTCGGGCGGGGTCAGGGCATCCGTCGTGTTGCAGGCGGCGAGCGCGAAGCAGAAGCCAACGGAAACAAACGTTGTCCTGACCAGTCCCATTTACGCGATCCCTTCCTTAGACGGTCACCCCGTTCAGGATCGCTATTTTAAGCCGCTAACGGTTAAGAAATTCGAGCTGGTGACGCGACAAAGATTTTGGAGCCTGAGAGGTCGTCAGGTAGGTCTGGCCGAGCGTCATCGCGGTGCCGGTGTCGGAGTCCATGATGATCATGTGGATGAAGAGCGACATGCCTTCTTCGATCTCCTGCGGATTGCCGATATGGAACATCTGGTGCTCCATCCAGGAGGGCGAGAAGCGGGCGCCGAGCGAGTAGCCGCAGGCATTCAGCCTGTGGCGGGCAAGGCCGCGCTCGTCCATGATCTTGGCATGCATATCGAAGACGTCGCCGAAGGTATGGCCAGGCTTCAGCACCGTTTCGATCGCCTGAATGGTCTCGAGGCAGGCATTGTAGAGTTCGCGGTGGCGGTGCGTGGGGTCGCCAATGACGACCGTGCGCATCATGGCGGCGTGGTAATGGGCATAGGTGCCAGCCCATTCGAGGGTCAACTGGTCATGGGCATCCAGCTTGCGGCGGCCGGCCTTGTAGCGGCAGAGCAGGGCCTCTGCGCCGGAGCCGATGATGAATTCATTGGCGGGATAATCGCCGCCGCCTGAAAAAATCGCGCCCTGCATGGCGGCGAGAATGTCGGCCTCATCGGCGCCGGGCTTGATCAAGGCAAGCGCTGCGTCCAGCGCATCATCGGCGAGCGCGGCGGCGCGCTCGACATAGGCAATTTCCGTCGGGCTTTTGACGAGGCGCAGCCGGCTGACGAGGTAGGAGGCGTCGATGATCTGGCCGAAGGTGGAAATCTGGTTGTCAAGCAAGCGCGCCACGCGGCCAGTCATGCCATGGGTGTCGTATTCGACGCCGATGCGGCTGCCGAGGAGATCGAGCTCGACCAGCAATTCCTTGAGATCGAGCGTCGGATCGGCGTTGACGCGATCAACCCAGATGCGGATGTCGGAAATGACCGATGTGAGCTGTGCCTGGCGAAGGTCGGCCGAGCGGGTCAGCAGCACCATCGTGCCGTCAGCCTTGACCACCAGCGTCTGGAAGAAGCAGTAGCCAAAGGTGTCGTAGCCGGTCAGCCAGTACATGCTTTCCTGCGCGAAGAGCAGCATGGCGTCGAGTTTTTCCTCCTGCATTTTTGCAAGAAGGCGGGCTAGGCGGGCGTCGAATTCGCTGCGCTCGAAATGCAGGGCCATTTTAGAACGTCTCCTCGATGGCAATGGCGGAAATCTGCCGGCCGTAATCCGGCTCCTTCGCGTGCGTGGTGCGGCGATAGGAGAAGAAGCGGTCGGGATCGGGATAGGTACAGAGATTGAGGTTTTCGGCGATCACGCCGGCCTTGCGCAGGCGGTCGATCGTCAGATTTGGCAGGTTGAACATCGCATGACCGGTCCGCTCGGACGGAATGAAGTACTTGGCATAGCTTGGATCGTGGCTGACGAAACGATCCACGAATTCCGGGCCGACCTCGTAGCTCGCCTGGCTGATCGAGGGGCCAAGGCAGGCCATAATCGTCTCCCGCTTGGCGCCAAGCGCAAGCATGGCTTCGATGGTGTTTTCCAGGACGCCTGTCAGTGCGCCCTTCCAGCCGGCATGGGCGGCACCGATCACCCGGTTTGCAGGATCGGCGAAGAGGATCGGCCCGCAATCGGCGGCGAGCACGCCGAGCACAATCCCCGGCGTCGCCGTCACCATGGCGTCGGCTTGCGGGCGAGTGCCGTCATAGTTCGCGTCGACTGCAATCACGTCGGGCGAATGGATTTGATGTACGGTTGCAAGCCGTTCCAACGGCAGGCCGAACCAGGCGGCGACGCGACGACGATTTTCCTGGACATGCTCCCGACTGTCGTTGGAACCGAGGCCGACATTCAATCCGCGATAAAGGCCCTCTGAAACGCCGCCGTCACGGGTGAAATAACCGTGACGGATGCCGGCGCTCTTGGCGGCGCTCAGCAGCGTGCTTTCGATCGGAGTCGGCAATGCTGCGTCCCTTGATATGTTCTTTCGTGCTGGAAATAACGCTTCTGTGGCGAAGCGGTTCGATTTGAGGGGGATGTTGGCCCAGCGATGCGCGTTCTGTCAATCCGCGGAAGTCAATAGTGTTGATCAGCGGACTGGACGAAAGGGCAAAAGATCGATCGCCGGACTGGAGACGGCCAGCACCTTGAAAAGCTCACCCATCTTGCCTTCGCCGGCGCCAGCGAGCCGTTCGGCGGCGGCGCGGATGTTCTCTTGCATAGCGGCGTCGTGGTCGCGGCCAAGCGCTGCAGCCCGCTCCAGCAGTCCAAGGCCGATGAGAAAATCGCCTTGATGACAGCATCCGTTGATATGCAGGCCGGATGCGAGAGCGGTTTCGGCCAGATGCTGGAAATCGACATGGCTGGTAAGGTCCGCTTCGCCGGGGTGTTCCAGTGGTGGGTCGTATTCATGCATGCGCACGGCCTGCAGCGTATCGCCGAAGCCTGTTGCCATATGGCCGTAATCTATGGCGAGCGCTGTGCCGCCATGGGCTGCGATCCGGTCGCAGATCGTCGTCATGACCGCCTGACGGGCAGGGGCGATCTCGAAGATCGTGCCGATCGGCGGCAGCGGCCCGGCGGGAAGAAGCGCGGGGTCGAGGCTCGCGACGCCGGCCGTGAAAGTCAGCTCGTCATCGACGTCGAGCCCCACCGTGCGCTCGCGAAAACCGTTAGCGGTGCGGACGAACTGGCGAATGGGAATGGCGTCGAACAGTTCGTTGGCGGCAAGAAGCGTGAAGCCCGCCGGTACGTCATCGAAATCCGAATGCCAGGAAACCTTATCGCCATGCGCTTCAAGCGTCTGGCGCTGAAACCCCTGCAGCCGCTCGCTGGTCTCGACCAGATGCACGCTCATCGCGTCATAGAGCGGCGGCGCGAGCTTGGCGATGACGCGCAGCATATCCGCCATCATCGTGCCGCGGCCGGGGCCGATTTCGACGAGGCGGATATCGGCCGGCGTGCCGTGGCGCTGCCAGGCATGCACCATGAAGACGCCGATCATCTCGCCGAAAAGCTGGCTGATCTCGGGTGCCGTGACAAAATCGCCCATGCGGCCGAAGGGCTCACGCGTCTTGTAGTAGCCATGCTGCGGATCGGCGAGGCAGAGCGAGAAAAAGTCGGTGATGCTGATCGGTCCGTTGGCGCGGATGATGGCTTTGATTTTTTCTCCGAGCGCGGTCGTCATCATTTGGTCTCGCTAAAGCATGGTCCCGAAAAATATGAAACGGCTTCCGGGCGGATCATGCGACATTAAACCTAGAGTTCAAGCCGTCTGTCTGGCTGCAACGTGGCGGGCGCGGATCACGGCCCACAGGCCGATCGCTACCATCGGCAGGGAGAGCACCATGCCCATGGTCAGCCAGTTCGTGCCAAGCAGATAGCCGAGCTGTTCGTCAGGCTGACGGAAGAATTCGACGAAAATGCGCGAGCAGGCGTAACCGATGACAAAGACGCCGCTGACGGTGCCGGGCTTCTTCAGCGCCAACGCCCAGCGCGTGAGGATGAAGAGGACGGTGAAGAGCACGATGCCCTCGATGCCCGCTTCATAGAGCTGGCTGGGGTGGCGCGGATCAAGGCCGGCAGGGCAGGCGCCCTGGTGAGCGGCGATGATATGCGGGCTGCAGAAAATCATTGCCCAGGGCACATCGGTGGTCCGGCCCCAGAGTTCGCCATTGATGAAATTGGCGATGCGGCCGAAGAAAAGGCCGATCGGGGCGACGGCGGCGACGATATCGAACAGGCTCCAGGCCGGAATCTTGTTGCGATTGGCAAACAAAATCATGGCGATGGTCGTGCCAATCAATCCACCGTGGAAAGACATGCCGCCATTCCAGACCTCGATGGCGCGAATCGGATTGGCGAGTACCGGATCGAGATCGTAGAACAGGATGTAACCAATGCGTCCGCCGAGCACGATGCCGAAGGCCACCCACAGAAGAAAGTCGTCCAGGTGCGCCCGCGTCACCGGCGCGGTGTCGTTCAGCCAAAGCTTGCCATTGTCGACGAGCCGTCTCGCATAGAACCAGCCGAGCAGAATGCCAGCAACATAGGCAAGACCGTACCAGTGGACCGACAGCGGGCCGAGCGAAAAGGCGATCGGATTGATATCCGGAAACGGCAGGATGGCGGCAAGATTGGCTGATGTCAGCAAGATTTTCGCGTCCGTTACAGCATGATTCCCAAAAACTCTGTGCGTTTTTTTGGATAAGAGCATGCTAAATCCAATGTGCGCGGAACATGGCGTTCACTATTGAAACGGTCAAGTCGATTATTCGTGTGTCTCGCAGAGCGGGACTGGTTGTCCCGCTCTATCTCAATTTGCTTGCATCGGACCCTGGGAAATCTTACCTCAGATCTATCTGGCCCCTCATATGATGCCGTCCATTTTCGGGGCCGACGGCCGCAAGGAGATCACTATGAGCACTGGACCGAACCGTATCTTGGATGAATTCGCCAAGCTGATGACCGATGCCGCCGGTGCTGCCCAGGGCGTGCGCCGCGAGATCGAAACCGCGTTCAATGCCCAGGCCGAGCGTTGGCTGAACAGCCTGGATATCGTCAAGCGCGAGGAGTTCGAAGCCGTTCGCGAAATGGCGATCAAGGCACGCGACGAAAACGAAGCGCTGCTTGCCAGAATCGAAGCGCTGGAAGCGCGTCTTTCCTCCGAAAGCAAGTAATCGCAATTCATTTTGCGTAAAATCGGCGCGGCACGCGTCTGCCGCGCATTTTTCCTCTAAAATTTTCGACAGTTTTTCCACCTGTGGACACAGGCAAAAAAGCCAATCGTCAGAGTCAGTTATGACTCCCTTCTGAATAGACGTCGGAGGAGCTGTCCACAGCGCCCTTCGCCAAATCTCCGATGAGGGGCTGGCATGTCGGGCATGCCGTTATACACTGATTTTAAATGATGATTCGAAACGGACTTGGTAAGCTCCGGGCAGGGTGGATGCGTTAGTCTGGCAGCCGTTCAACATCATCCCGAGGATGTTTCCGGAGTAAAACTGTTTGCGTTCTTTCAGTGTTCGAGCACGGGAAGCTGCATTCATTCCGGTCAAAAAGGTGCTGCATGAGCCTTATGGAATTGGAAATCGAACGACAATCGAATCCGGTCGATATGATCGAATTCGTAGCCGCCAATAACGACTGGTCGTTCGAGCGGTCCGGCGAGGATGAAATCGCCATGACCGTCGAAGGTCGATGGACGGATTATCATGTCTCCTTTTCGTGGATGGAGGAGTTCGAGGCGTTGCACATTGCCTGCGCCTTCGACATCAAGGTTCCCGATCCTCGTGTCAACGAGGTCATCAAGCTGCTGTCCTGCATCAATGGTCAGGTGCTGATGGGACATTTCGATCTGTGGCGGCAGGAGGATATCGTGATCTTCCGTCAGTCGCTGCTGCTTTCCGGCGGCGCCGAGCCGACCAACCGGCAGGTGGAAGTGCTGCTGTCCAATGCCCTTGACACCTGTGAGGCTTATTATCAGGCCTTCCAATTTGTAGTATGGTCCGGCCTTGACGCAAATCGCGCCATGGAAGCCGTTCTTTTCGAAACCGTGGGCGAAGCCTGATATGGCAACAGAGGCATCATCGAGCGCTTTTGCATCCTCCGATCCCATCATCCTGATCGGGGCCGGGAACATGGGCGGCGCTCTGTTGACGGGGTGGCTGAAAAACGGCGTGCCGGGTTCCTCGGTAACTGTCGTCGATCCCAAGCCGTCCGAGGCGATGCTGAAGTTGATCGCCGATGCCGGCGCGAAGCATGTTGCCGGCGTTCCCGAAGGGGTTATCGCCGGCGTTCTCTTCATTGCGGTGAAGCCGCAGGTTATGGAAGCCGTATTGCCGCCGTTCAAGGCGTCGATCGGACCGAGTACGGTGGTGGTGTCGATCGCTGCCGGCAAGACGCTTGCGTTCCTTGAGCAAAGCCTGGGTGAAGCGGCGATGGTGCGCGCCATGCCGAACACGCCGGCGATGGTCGGCCGTGGCGTCACCGGCGCGTTTGCCAACGCCAAAGTCGGCGAGCGCCAGCGACAGTTGGTGCAAAATCTTCTGAAGGTGTCCGGTCCAGTCGAATGGGTGCCGGCGGAGGCCGATATCGATGCCGTAACGGCCGTTTCCGGCAGCGGGCCGGCTTATGTCTTTTATCTCGTCGAGTGCATGGCGGAGGCAGGCCGGAAGCTCGGCCTGCAGGCGGACCTCGCCATGCGCCTCGCACGGGAAACTGTCGCGGGGGCTGGTGAATTGTTGCATCAGTCCCCCGATGACGCTTCGCGTCTGCGTCAGAATGTGACGTCTCCCGGCGGAACCACTGCCGCCGCCCTTGCCGTTCTGATGGCGGAAGATGGCATGCAGCCTCTGTTCGACGAGGCGCTGGAGGCAGCGCGCAAGCGCGCGCAGGAACTGGCGGGCTAATCTCCCTGTATCAAGAGGTATGCGTATGGCGGAAGAGATCACCTATGGCGATTTCGAGCGGGTGGATATCCGCGTCGGCACGATCATCGAGGCGGAGCCTTTTCCGGAAGCACGCAAGCCGGCCTTCAAGTTGAAGATCGATTTCGGACCGGAGATCGGCATCAAGCGCTCCTCGGCGCAGATCACCGTCCACTACACACCGGAATCCCTCGTCGGCCGCCAGGTCCTCGGCGTCGTCAATTTTCCGCCGCGCCAGATCGGGCCCGTCCGCTCCGAAGTGCTGACCCTCGGCTTCGAGGATGAAGCCGGCGCGATCGTGCTTGCAGCAGTGACCCAGCCGGTGCCGAATGGCAGGAAGATGATGTGATTTTGCCTTCTCCCCTCGGGGAGAAGGTAATCTGTCAGTGAATCTCCCGCGACACGGGATCTGTCACACTGAAATCCAGAAATTCTGCCTCGAAACCTTCGCGCTGGGGTGAGCAGAAGACGGGGCCGATGGAGACGTCTTCGAGGGCCGGATCGAACCAGGCGAGGCGGGCCATGCGCCACTCGCTCATCTTGTCGGTGCGGTATTGGATGAAAAGCGCGTCGCCGTTGCGGGTCACCCGCGCCGACAGCGCCTCAAACTCATGATCGAGCCGGAAGGCGGACCAGTCGGAATTGCCGTTGGTGACGACAACGCTGAAATGTTTGGCGCCGTCGGTATATTCGATCCCGCATTTCATCCAGTGCGTGTCGTCATGGCGGACCATCAGCCCGGCCTGATCGTAGAGTTCGCGATAGTGGCCGATGAAGGTGATCTCGGCGGTAAAGTCGCCGTGCCACTGCCGGCCGAGGAAATGGCCGTCGTCGCGGTGGAAGCCGTAATAGGTTCCCTGCCAGAAATCGGTCTTGTCGCCGGAACGGACGAAAAGCCGGCCGTTGTTCATTTCCCAGGTCGGTGGCAGATTGAGCCAATGCATGTCGTTGATATCGATCGGCATGCACTGTCCTCTCTTTGAGCAATTCCAGGAAAAGTGCGAAGTGATTTTCCGTCCGGAATGCGTAAAACAAAGGGATAGAGTGGGAAAGCGATTCCGTGAAACGCTAAGCCGCTCTAGGCCGGAATGCGGATGGTGGCGCGCAGGCCCCCGAGCGGGCTGTCGCCGAGCGTGACGTTGCCGCCATGGCTGCGCGCGATGTCGCGGGCAATAGCAAGGCCGAGACCCGTGCCGGAATTGTCGAGATTGCGCGCCTCGTCCAGCCGGAAGAACGGCTTGAACACATCCTCGCGCGCATTGACGGGAATGCCGGGGCCGTCATCGTCGAAATTGATCGTCAGCCATTTGGGACTGTGCTTGGCCTCGATGCGCAGCGTGTGCGCATAGCGGCGTGCATTGGAGGCGAGGTTCGTCACCAGCCGTGTAAACGCGTTCGGACGGACGGAGATTTCATCGTCGCCATCGATGGAGAAGCTGATGGATTTGCCGTGCAGCGAGAAGTCCTGCTCGACCTTGTCGAGAATATCGCTGAGCCGAAGCTTGCCGACATCCTCTTCCGCCTCGCCGCGAGCGAAGGCCATATAGCCTTCCAACATGCTCTGCATATCCTCGACGTCCTCGTTAAGGCCGACGAGATCGGGATTGTCGCCGACAAGGGCGAGCTGCAGTTTGAAGCGCGTGAGCACGGTGCGCAGGTCATGGCTGACGCCGGAGAGCATCGCCGTGCGCTGCTCGATCTGCCGTTCGATGCGCTCGCGCATCAGGATGAACGCGAGGCCGGCGCGGCGAACCTCGTCGGCGCCGCGTGGCGAATAATTCTCCAGCCGCTGCCCCTTGCCGAAGCTCTCTGCAGCCTGCGTCAGCGCCAGGATCGGCCGGATCTGGCCGCGCAGGAACAGCACGGCAATGCCGATCAGCACCAGCGATGTGCCGACCATCCAAAGAATGAAGATATGCGTATTCGAGGCGTAGGTCTGGCTGCGCTTGGCAAAGACGCGCAGCACTTTATCCGGCAGCTTGACGCGAATTTCGACCAGGCTGGAATTGCCGACCGTATCGACCCAGAAGGGGAGATTGATCTGATCGCGGATTTCGTCGCTCAAGATGCCATCGAGAATCGAGAAGAACGGTTTCTCGCGCGGCGGCGGCAGCTCGCCACCCGGCTCGATCGAGATGGCGAGGTCGAGCTTTTGCCGGGCCATCTGCGTGACAGCGGAATAGTCGGCATCCTGCGGGTAGGTTTGGATAATGTCGATGATGGCGGCAATGTCGCGGGTGGTGGCCATCGACAGGCGCTGGGTCACCATCTGCCAGTGGCGCTCCATGAAGACGATGGTGACGACCGCCTGCAGGATGATCATGGGCAGAATGAAGATCAGCAGCGTGCGCGCAAAAAGGCCGGTCGGCAGCCGTCGCCGCCACCAGCGCGAAAGCCAGCGCATGCCATTGGAGGGCGTGTGCTCCTGATCGCGCCTGATCGAGTCGAATGTCACCATCGCCGCTGATCCTAGGTTAATCTATGCTCAGCCGGTAGCCGATGCCGCGCACCGTCTGCAGCCAGATGGGGTTGGCCGGATCGTCCTCGATCTTGCGGCGCAGGCGGTTGATCTGCACGTCGATGGTGCGCTCGCCGACTTCGGCGTCGGTGCCGATCAGTTCGTGGCGGGGGATCGTGTCGCCGGCGCGCTTGGCAAAGAGCAGCATGATTTCCTGCTCGCGGTCGGTCAGGCGGATAAGCTCGGAGGCCTTCTTCAGCTCCTTGCGGGTCAGCGAGAAGGTGTAGGGGCCGAACATCACCTGTTCGATCTTCGGCGCGTCGGCAGGCGCGTTGCGACGCAGGATATTGTTGATGCGCAGTACCAGTTCGCGCGGATCGAACGGCTTAGGCAGATAGTCGTCGGCGCCTGCTTCCAAGCCGGCGATGCGGGCTTCGGACTCGGCAAGGGCGGTCAGCATGATGATCGGGATGTTCTTTATGGCGCGAAGGCTCGCGGTCAGCGAGATTCCGGATTCGCCAGGCATCATCACGTCCATGATGATCAGGTCGAAATCGAGCCCTTCGAGCTTGCGGCGGGCCTCGGCGCCATCGGCGGCGGCCGTCACGCGGAATCCCTTTTCCATGAGATAACGGTTGAGAAGGGCGCGGATACGCGTGTCGTCATCCACGACCAGGAGGTGCGCTGCATCGTCCGAAATTGCTGTCTTTGTCGTCATTCAATCCGTCTCGATCTTGTTCTATCCGTTTGATTGATATGATCTTATCCAAGACACCGCCTTGCGGCTCTTCGGTCCGAGACCATAACTTAGTCCTGCATTCCCCTCAGGAACCTTTTGACGCTTTCGCGCGTCGCATCGGACGCGCCTTCGAATGCCCGTTCAATACGGCGCGATTGCGGCTCGGCCAGCGCCAATGCCAAATCGCGGCCGGCTTGTGTGGGGTAGAGCTTACGCTGCCGACGATCCTCAGGCCCGGTTACCTGATGAATATACCCTGAATCGATCAATTGTTTGAGAACCCGCGCCAAACTCTGTTTGGTGATCTTCAATGTTTCCAACAGGTCCGCAACCGTCATGCCGGGTTCGCGGTTAACGAAATGAACGACGCGGTGATGGGCGCGTCCGAATCCACTCTTGTCCAGAATCTGGTCGGGATCGGACACGAAGTCCCGATAGGCAAAGAAAAGCAGCTCGATGATCTCGAAATCGATGATCCCCGCATTCTCCATCGGCGTCGCCAGCAGCTCCGGTTTTGCTGCTTTTTGGCTCGTCTGTCGTGGCACCTTGGCATTTCCTTTCTTATTTTGGGGCAATCGGGAAACTTACGCAAAAATATGTCAGCATTATTGACGTATTTTTACGCCGCTGCTAGTTTTTCGCCGATCTTGCGCCGCCCGGACGGATATGGCCATATTTGGAAACTAAGCCCGGCTGCGCAAAACTCCAACACGTCTCATATTTTCCCCACTTGCATCGTGGATAATGCGGAATGGGGACAACAATCAACTGTCATGGCGTCCGGGCGCCGGAGGAGAAGCAAGATGGCATCGGTTCCTTTTGATCAACTGGATGGGGAGATCTGGTTCAACGGCGAGTTCGTGCCCTGGAAGGACGCTAAGATTCATGTGCTGACCCATGGTTTGCACTATGCAAGCGCGGTCTTCGAGGGCGAGCGCGCCTATGGCGGCCGGGTCTTCAAGCTGACGGAGCACAATCAGCGTCTTCACAAGTCCGCCGACATCCTCGGTTTCAAGATTCCCTACAGCGTTGCCGAGTTGGATGCGGCGACAATCGAATTGTTGAAGCGTCAGGGCTTTTCCGAGGCCTATGTGCGCCCGATCGCCTGGCGCGGCAGCGAGATGATGGGCGTGTCCGCCCAGAACAACCGCATCAATGTTGCGATCGCGATCTGGCAATGGGGCAGCTATTTCAATCCGGCCGAAAAGCTGAAGGGCATCCGCCTCGATATCGCCGAATATCGCCGTCCCGATCCGAAGACTGCGCCTTGCGCCTCGAAGGCCGCCGGCCTCTACATGATCTGCACCATCTCCAAACATGCGGCCGAGGCCAAGGGCTATGCCGACGCGATGATGCTCGATTACCGCGGCCAGGTGGCGGAGGCGACGGGCGCCAATATCTTCTTCGTCAAGGACGGTGTCATCCATACGCCGACGCCGGATTGCTTCCTGAACGGCATCACGCGCCAGACGGTGATCGAACTCGCCAAACGCCGCGGACTGCAGGTGATCGAACGGGCGATCATGCCGGAAGAACTTCCCGATTTCAGCGAATGCTTCCTGACCGGTTCGGCGGCGGAAGTAACTCCGGTCTCGGAAATCGGACCTTATCGTTTCACGCCGGCATCGATCAGCGAAACGCTGATGAACGATTACATGAAGGAAGTGTATCCGACTGCGGCTGCCGCCGCATAAGGATGTAGAACAGCTTACGAAAGCCGGGTGCGGCTGGTTCGCCCCGGCTTTTATTCTGTCCGATGCCTCGTCTTATTTCCGGCCGAGAACCGCGCCGACGATCGCCGAGAGCACGCCACCGGCGATCAGCGAGGAAATGCCCTGCGCGATAAGGCCGGTCAGCGCCTCGCTGCCGATCAGGTTGAGGATGAGGCCGCCGCCCAGACCGCCGACGGCGCCGGCAATCGTTCTGGCGACGATATTGATCCCTTCCTGCTTCAGGGCGGCGCTGGCCGCGTTACCGCCGATTGCACCGGCGATCAGTTGCGTGATGATTGGCCCCAGACTTTCCATGATTACCTTCTCCCCTTGTCCCGGAATCCCTTTCCGGAATGCCCTCTGCCACGTCCCGGATTGAGCCTCGGGAGTGGCGGTAATCTCTATCGATATTAGAAATACATCATGTATCGGCCGGTGGAAACAGGAAGGCAACTCACACGGGAGAATTCCGCAACAATCCGATGGAAAGTCCGCGCAAAAAGAGCGGCGGCCCCTCGGCCGCCGGCGATTTTGACGAATTGCTGCTTAGCAGCAGCGATTCATTGATACACGTAGACGATGCGGCGGGTATTCGGATCGACCAGCACCGGCTGACGGTTCACTTCCACGTAGCTGTATTGATAATCCGGGATACGGTGGATGACGACGCTTTGCGGCAGGGTGGCGCCGACTACGACGTTGCCGCGCAGCCGCACGGTGTTGACCCGGTTCTGGGTGATATAGGTACGGACTTCAGTCGGCGGGGCGACGGCATCGACCTCACTCACCGGGCCGATCAATTCGTCGTCCGGCGATGGGGAAACGCTGCCCGTCGTCGTCTGATCGGTTGTGCTATAGGTTATGGTTGGTACGCCGAGCTGACTGTAGTGCTCCTCGACGACGACCGGATTGCCGTTCTGCTCGACGCTCAAGGCCTCGGCGTCTACCCAGCCGCGCATGCCGTTGACATCGATGCGGCACCAGCTACTGCCTTGGATGCAGCCGTCGAGGCTCGCTTCAGAGCCGCGGGTTGCCATGCCGACACTTGGATACTGCGGACCAGGGCCGGTGCGAACGTCGAGATCGGTCGCAGTTGTCGCCGACATCTGCGCTTGCGCCAACCCGGCGCTGCCCAGGAGCACCACCCCCATCAGCAGCAAGTTTCTCTTTGCAAACATTGGCCTTTCTCCTTTGCTTTGGCAGTCTACCTTTGCAAACGCTCGCAAAGGCGGAGGGTTCCGCCGCACTGTCCGGCAGTCTCGGCATTTTCCGGGGAGGAGGGGCTGTTTTGCCTGGTGTTTGGGATTATATCGGCGGGATATGCATTCAACAGACGAGGCGCTTCCCATGGGCATGCTCCAGGCCGGCATCATTCCGGTGACACCCTTCGAACAGAACTGCACCATCTTGTTCGATCCGGAAACGAAGGAGGGAGTCGTGGTGGATCCCGGCGGCGACGTCGACGTCGTCCTGCAGACGGTGCGCGAAAATGGCATTGTGCTGAAGGCGATCTGGCTGACGCACGGTCATATCGACCATGCCGGCGGCGCTGACGAACTTCGGGAGGCGCTCGGTCTGGAGGTCATTGGCCCGCATGAAGACGATCGCCCGCTGCTGCAGGATATCGAGGCGAAGAGCAAGATGTTCAACATCGAGGGCGTTCGCAACGTGGTGCCGGATCGGTTCCTGAAGGACGGTGACAAGGTTTCCTTCGGCGAGCATGAGTTCGAAGTCTTCCATTGTCCCGGCCATGCCCCGGGCCATGTCATCTATTTCAACAGAGCGCAGAAATTCGCCCATGTCGGCGACGTGCTGTTTCATGGCTCGATCGGCCGTACCGACCTGCCGGGCGGCAATCACCAGCAGCTTTTGGAATCGATCCGCGACAAGGTATTTCCCTTAGGCGACGACGTCGGCTTCATCTGCGGCCATGGCCCTGGTGGCCAGATCGGCGAGGAGCGCCGCACCAATCCTTTTCTGCGTGGACTTTAAAGCAGCGGTTTTCCGTCCGGAATTGCGTAAAAACAAAAGGATAGAGCGGTTCAGCAGTTCCTTGAACCGCTGAACCGCTCTGAGCCAAAATAAAAGCGCCGCTCGATGGCGGCGCTTTCTTTCAAGAGATTAGCTTGTGTAGGGTTAGTTGGCTGTGCAGAAGTGGCGCATGCCATCGTAGCCGAGATAGGTGCCGCTGCGGCCGTCGAAGCTGCTGTAGCGATCGTAGCAATAGCGCATCCACTGGGAAGACCACGGGCGTAAGCCGACAGGCTGCGGAGCGTAATAACTGACGTCACGCTCGACATAGACGCGGCGCGGCGCGGCGCGATAGTAGTAGGGCTGGGGCGCATAGTCGGGGTCGACGTAGACCGGGTCAGGTTCGACATAGCGCGGCTGGCTGGCGATCGCCGAACCGACAATCAGGCCGGTGGCGAGACCTGCGGCGCCAATCGCCCAACCCTCTCCATTGTGATGATGCCAGTGATCGTCGGCCGAAGCTGTGGAAATCGTCGTCAGCGTCAGGGCTGCAGCGACGGCGGACATTAGGAGCGATTTGCCGAGCATGTTCATTAGTCTGTCCTCTAAGGGGAACCGGGAAGACCGTAGTTCCCAATCTTTCATGGAGGCCATGACTAGACGCGGCAAGCTGAATGCAGACTGAATGACAAAACCCGGCATCACTGCCGGGCTTCAACTCGAATGAAAGCCGTAAGGCGTCTCAGCCCGCAATCTGAAGATTGACGGCCTTCGGTCCCTTGCCGCGGCGATCCGGTTCCGTGTCGAAGCTTACCTTCTGGTTTTCCGACAAACCTGCCAGACCAGAAGCCTGTACTGCGGAAATGTGCACAAAGATGTCCGCGCCACCCTTGTCCGGTTTGATGAAACCGAAGCCCTTATCGGTATTGAAAAACTTTACAGTGCCAGTCTCGGCCATGCCTCAGGTCCTTTTCTCTCTGCCCACCATCCACACGGGCAGCATTGCTGTATTGCCCTTGCGGGCGCTTGCAGGCAGTTCTCGCAATTTGAAGGAAAAGGTCCCCTATACCTCGGCGTGGTTTCGAAGCGAATTCGCGCATCCGTTTCTCAACCAAGCTGACCGGAATAATTTAGCGTTTCCGGCGCGCAACTCTATTAAGGACTTCCCATGCTCTAAAAATGCCCGAACAGCGGTGAGAGTGCTGTGTTTATTGGGAATTGGCAAGCAAAAGTTTTTTAACGTGTTCTGGTGAGCACACTGCCGTAATGCAAGTGTGTTAGCGCGAATCGCAAATTTTCCCACGCCGAGAATGGGTTTCTAAGGTTTTTGTATCGTTTGCGATATAATTTTGGCGAAATTTTCCCAAATGATATAGCCAAAATCCATCTTTTGGATCATTCGAAAAAATTTCATTAAGAGCCGTTCAAAACAGCCATAACGCGTATTTTCAACAATTTTCACGCGATGGCGCCGCGTCGCCGAACGAGTTCCGGCACCAATTCCACGGCAAGCATGGCGACAAACATCAGGGAGCAGCCGGCATAGCCTAGCGGCCCCATGGTTTCACCGAGCAGCAGGCTGCCCAGCGAGGCACCGAACAGAGCCTCCGAAGAGAGGAAGATCGCAGCCTGCGGCGCGGTTGTGTAACGCTGGCCGATGACCTGCAGCACGAATGCGAGGCCGGACGAAAAGATGCCGACATAGAGGATTTCGCCCAGCGCGCCTTGGATAGCGGCGATGCTGATCGGCTCGGCAATCACAGCGACCCCAAGGGCTGCGACTGCAGTGACCGCAAATTGCATCGTGGAGATTCCGAGCGGCCGGCCGGTTTCGTTGACGGAAGAGCCGGCGAGGGTGATCTGCGCTGCCCAGAAGAGGGCGCAGATGACGGTCAGGAAATCGCCGACCGTCAGCCGCGAGAAGGAGCCACCGGACAAGAGATAGATCCCGGCAAGCGCCGTCAGTGCCGCCGGCCAGACGATCCAATGCGGCGGGCGGCGCAGGAAGACGACGGCGATCAGCGGCACGAAGACGACATAGAGGCCGGTGATGAAACTGGAATTGGTGACGGTCGTCGTCAAAAGCCCGATCTGCTGCGTTGCCGCTCCACCGAAGAGCGCGACGCCGACGAGGAAAAAGGAAAGCCAGTTCCGGCGCGTCAGAGGTTTCTTGGCCTTGCGGTTTTCCATCCAGACGAAGGGCAGGACGACGATGGTGGCGACGGCGAAGCGCAGGCCGATGAACCAGAACGGTCCGATCGCCTTCATCGCGGTAGACTGCGCGACGAAGCCTCCGCCCCAGATGGCGGCAGCCAACAACAATACCAAATTCGCCTGTATGCGAGTCATCTGCATCCTACGGGAGAGGGAAAGAGGCTGACCGTTAGCAGTTGCTTTTCTTTGGGGCAAGGTGAAAAGGCTGAAGGATGTGAGCCTATTCCGCTGCCCTGGAAACGCGCAGCAGTGCGCCGTCGTCCTCGTCGGTCGTCAGCAACAACGCTCCATCCGGCGCGACCACGACATCGCGCAACCGGCCGAATTCTCCGTCGAATATGCGTTCGCGTTCGGTCACCTTGCCGCTACTGTTGCGATCGAGACGGGACAGCAGCTCGAATTTCAGCGCGGCGACAAGGAAATCGCCTTTCCATTCCGGGAACATTTTGCCGCGATAGACGGCGATGGCGCCGGGCGCGATCGACGGGTCCCAATAGAAGAGCGGCTGCTCCATGCCTGCCTTTGCCGTACCGACGCCAATCTTGGTGCCGGAATAGTTGCGTCCGTAGGAGATGACCGGCCAGCCGTAATTCTTGCCCGCCTCCGGAGTGTTGATTTCATCACCACCTCTGGCGCCGTGTTCGACCGTATAAAGCTTGCCATCGGCGGTATCGAAGGTAATGCCTTCCGGATTGCGATGTCCCTTGGACCAGATTTCCGGCAGGGCTTTTGCGCCGTCCTTGAACGGATTGTCGGTGGGAATGCCGCCGTCGGCGTTGATATGGACGATCGAACCGGCATCGTCGTGGAAATCCTGGGCGCGATCCTGTTCACCGCGGTCGCCGAGGCTGACGAACAGGCTGCCGTCCTTGGCGATTGCAATGCGCGAGCCATATTGGATGCTGCCGCGCGACATCTTGTTCATCACGAAAATGCGCTTCACATCGGTCAGCCGCCGCTCGTCCGGCGGCAGGACCGCGCGGAAGACCGCCGTGCCACTGCCGCCGTCCGCGGCAATGGAGGCGGTGAAATAGATGGTGCGGTTGCCAGCGAATTTCGGATCGAGGGCCACGTCGAGCAGGCCGCCTTGGCCGCGGGCATAGACATCCGGCAGTCCCGCGATCGGGTCGGAGGTCTTACCGTCGCAGATGACGCGCATCCGGCCCGGCCGCTCCGTCACGAGGTAGGCGCCGTCCGGCAGCACTTCGACTGCCCAAGGATGGTCGAGCCCGCTTGCGATCGTCTCGATCTTGACCTTGACCTTCTGCGTGTCGATCGTCTTGACCGGATCGGCAGGGGCGGCATTCGCCATCGCCAGCGTGGAAGCCGTAAGAACGGCGCAGCAGCTAATTCTGTGAAAGCGCTTCAATCCGTCTCCTCCCTTCCATGAACTATTTACGCAACGTGGGGTGGGCGGATTGCCGGTCAAGGCGCGCTATGGCGAGGGTAACGTCTTTGTGTCTGCGAAGGCCGTCTGTTCGGCAGTCTCCACCAGCTCGGCGTCCACGATATAACGCAGCGGCCCGCGCGTGATGGCATCGAACGGCCAGCAGGTGGCCAGCGCCAGATGCCGACCGGGCGTGGCGGGATCGATGCCGTTCTTGTCCCACGGTGCGACACGGCCCTGACCGGCCCGGAAGGTGAGCACCTTGCCGTCATGGCGCGTGACTTCGATCAGATCGCCCGGTTTGACATCCTTCAACCAGCGGAAATGCGTGTCGCGATGGGCGGCGATGACGGCGGTGCCTTCTTCTCCCGGCTGCGGCGTATTCGTCAGCCAGCCCGGCCCGAAAGCCAGCGCCTGGCCGCTGGCGCCGGCAAGCACTATCGCTTCCGCGCCGATCCGCGGTGCCCGCACCTCAGCCTCGGTGGTGAAATCCGCCCAAGGCCAGGGCTTTGCATCTTCGCCGCGAAGCTCCGCGGCGAAGGCGCGTTTCAGCAGGACCTGTGCGAGCTCGGCCTTGGCTTTCATATCGAGGCCATTGCCGAGAAAGCTCAGCCCCGTCATTGCAAGGACGATGATACCGGCGAGAGCGAGTTTTTCGAGGTGTGTGAGACGATGGAAAGGCCCCTCATGCGGCCTCTCGGCCACCTTCTCCCCGCGCACGGAGAGAAGGTGGGGGTGAGGGGCTTTGGACATTTGGAAATGGCCGTCGTCCCTCATCGCGTTCACCGTCCAAACACGCGGCGACGCAGCATCATGAGCACAGTAATGATCGCCGCGAGAAGGAGCAGGGCCAAGCCGATCATGATGTTGCGCTCGGCGGGTGTCGCCGTTTGCGGCAGGTTGACGCTGGATGTGGCCTGGCGGGCGATCATGCCGGCGGTGGCCGGCGTCGGCGCGGCGGCGATCTGGCTTGCCAGCGCCGCCTGTCGCTTTGCTGACCCATACTTAGGGAGCATAGCGCCGTTGACATCGGCCTGATCCGCCTCTGCCTGTTCATCCGCCGCGCCGATCGGCTCAACCGAGGCCTTGCGTTCGCCGCTAGGTGCCGTGACCGGCGCTTCGCCTTCGCCGAAGACCTTGCCGAAATCCCAACCGGCGGGAAGGTTCTGCGGCAGTTTGGCAGAACCGAGCGACTGGTCGGCGGGACGTGAAGGCGTAACGTCGACGGCGACAAGGCTGGTGACGCGCGAGACGAGGTGGTGGGCGAGCGCCACCGCTTCGACCTGCTTGTCCAGCGCTCCCTGATCCTGGATCTCGTAGGCGCGAGCTTCGATATCGTCGATCTTGCGGCGTGCCCAAAGCTGCGAAATGCCTTTGCCTTCGGCGGCGCCGGCAATATCCATTTCGACACGCCAGGGCTGGGCGCCGGTCTTGCCCGATATCTGCAGCTTGCCATTCGGTTGTGCGTCGGAGAGTTCGGCTGTCAGCACGACCGGTTCGCCGGTGTAGAGGTCAGGCATCGGGTTCGGTGTGATATCGTCCGCCTTGGCATTGTCGAATCTGGCGGCAATGTCGGTCATGGCGGGATTTTCGAGCTTGGCGAACAACTCGCCCATGCGCTCGGCCACCTGATCCTGCGAACCGATGGCGGTATAGGTGCCGCGGCCGACTTCGGCGGCCTTGGTCATGAAGTAGGTGTTTGGCGCGGAGCCGATGCCAACGGTGAAGACGCGAGCGTCGGCGCGGTTCTGGCTGATTTCCTGGAAGAGTTGCTGCTCATTGCCGATTGCGCCGTCGGTCAGGAAGACGACCTGGCGGAGCGCGCCGCTGGCGATCGGTCCCTGATTGCGGAGCGCATCCGACAGGGCCGGCAGCATTTCCGTGCCGCCGGCAGCGTCGAGGCCGTTGACATAGGCGATCGCTTTTTCCCGGTTGTTGGGCGTGGCGGCGACGAGGCCGTGAAAATAATCGGTCATCGTGTCGTCGAAGCGGATGACGTTGAAGCGGTCGTCGGACTGCAGCTTGGAGATTGCAAGCGCCAGGCTGGCACGGGCCTGTTCGATCGACGGGCCGGACATGGAGCCCGAGTTGTCGATGACGAAGACCACCTCGCGCTTCGGCTGCTGGGTCGTCGCATCCGGCGTCGACGGCGGCGTGACAAAGGCCAGCAGATAGGTTTTGCCGTCCTTTACCTCTCGGAAGAGGCCGGCGCTCGGCGTCTTGCCCAGAGCCGCCTCCCAGGTCAGCTCAAAATCGCGATCGGCGGGCACGGTGTCGCCTTTCAGCGAAATCGTGCGGCTCTGTTCGCCGTTCTCAGTGAGATTGATCTCATGGAATGAGGATTTTACCTCGCCGAGAGGGAAGCCAGCCCTGAGGTTGATGGTCAACGATACCGGATTGATCTTGGCGTTTTCACGCGGATCAAGAACCGGGGCTTCGATCTTTTCCCTGTTCGGGACCGGGTCCTGCACGGCAAAACCAGTGCCGTTGTGGAACTCGACGCTCTGGACGATCGGCTGCGGGTTATAGCGTGGAGCGACAACCATCGGGAAGCGTAGCGAGAATTGGCCGGCCGACTGATGGACCGTCTGTTGGTATTCGATCTGCACGACAACGGTTTCGCCGGGACCGATATTGGCAACCTGGTTGGTGAAGATGTTCGGCCGTTGCTGCTCGAGCAGCGCCGTCTTCCTGCCCTGCGCTTTGGCGTCCTCATAGATTTGCCGTGCTTCTTCGCGCGGCTTGATCTGACCCTCGATGAAGCGGTCGCCGATCTGCATGCGCAGCGTGTCGACGGCTGAATTGTCCGGCAACGGGAAGACATAGGTGCCTTCGACCCAGCCCTTGCTCGGGTTCTGGAACCGTTGCGTCACCTTCACGCGGGAAACAGGGCCGGTGACGTCGATCTCGACGTCCGTCTTCAGGCGCGGCGCTTCGACATAATAGCCGGGCTCCTTGGACGGGAAGAGCAGCGAGCCGCTGTTGACGTCATTCGGGCGAATAAGGCCGGCGAGCTGCTGGCCGGATTGGCCTGGCTGATCCGCGATTTCGGCGCGTGCGGTCGTGATGAGACTCAGCATCATCACCGCCAATGCGGCCAATGTTATCATTACGATTGAGAAAGAAGAAAGGAGACTGCGCGCCCGCAGGCGCTCGGTTGTGCATTCGTCATCCAGAAACATGGCTACCCCCTGCGTGACTGGCTGCGATTGCACGATAAGAGTGTGGGAAGCAGGCTGCTTCAGGACCGAATTGCGACGCCGTAAAGCATTTGTTAAGGCTAATTTGTGGCAATCAAGATGTATAACGATCTGTATGATTTTCGTGAAGAATTTCCGCCGGCTTCAGAGATTGAATCGGCCGCTTCACAAAATGATTCAACCGACGGGCAGAGCGTTCGCATCTGACCGCTTTTCAATCGCTCTATTCAGCCGGAGCGTGTGGGTGAGCTTCGTTTCGGAAAATGGCGGGCGTATGGCAGCCCAACGATGGCGTGTGGCGCGCCGTCTGCATGTCTCGAAATAACGTCACTGTGACGCCTTTGTGCTTGAAACGGCGGCCTACATTCGACATAGAGCTTAGCGCAGAAATCTGGTCCACAGGCTTTCTGCCCACTTCCAACCGATTAGGACCGATCATCATGGCCTTTCTTGCCGACGCTCTTTCCCGTGTAAAGCCTTCTGCCACCATCGCCGTTTCCCAGAAAGCGCGCGAGCTGAAAGCAAAAGGCCGTGACGTGATCGGCCTCGGCGCCGGCGAGCCGGATTTCGATACGCCTGACAATATCAAGAAGGCCGCCATCGACGCGATCAACCGCGGCGAGACGAAGTACACGCCCGTCTCCGGCATTCCGGAACTGCGCAAGGCAATCGCTGCCAAGTTCAAGCGCGAGAACAATCTTGACTATACCTGGGAGCAGACGATCGTCGGCACCGGCGGCAAGCAGATCTTGTTCAACGCCTTCATGGCGACGCTGAATGCCGGCGATGAAGTCATCATCCCGACGCCTTACTGGGTTTCCTACCCGGAAATGGTGGCGCTTTGCGGCGGCACTCCGGTTTTTGTCGCGACGACGCAGGAGAACAGCTTCAAGCTCCAGCCTGCCGATCTTGAGAAGGCGATCACGCCGAAGACGAAGTGGTTCATGTTCAACTCGCCGTCCAACCCGTCGGGCGCTGCTTACACGCACGCCGAACTGAAGGCGCTGACGGACGTGCTGGTCGAGCATCCGCACGTCTGGATTCTGACGGACGACATGTACGAGCACCTGACCTATGGCGAGTTCAAATTCGCCACGCCGGTTGAAGTCGAGCCGAGCCTCTATGATCGCACGCTGACGATGAACGGTGTCTCGAAGGCCTATGCGATGACCGGCTGGCGTATCGGTTACGCCGCAGGCCCGCTGCAGCTCATCAAGGCCATGGACATGATCCAGGGCCAGCAGACCTCGGGCGCGACATCGATTGCGCAATGGGCTGCTGTCGAAGCGCTGAACGGTCCGCAGGATTTCATTCCGCGCAACAAGAAGATCTTCGAAGGCCGCCGCGATCTCGTCGTATCGATGCTGAACCAGGCGAAGGGCATTTCCTGCCCGGTTCCGGAAGGCGCATTCTACGTCTATCCGTCCTGCGCCGGCCTGATCGGCAAGACTTCGCCGACCGGCAAGGTCATCGAGACGGACGAAGACTTCGTGTCGGAATTGCTGGAATCGGAAGGCGTCGCCGTGGTCCACGGCTCCGCCTTCGGCCTCGGCCCGAATTTCCGCATTTCCTACGCGACTTCGGAAGACCTTCTCGAAGAAGCTTGCCGCCGCATTCAGCGCTTCTGCGCGGCCTGCAAGTAAGCAGTCGAAGATAAGTCAAATAAAAAGCCCGCCAGAGATGGCGGGCTTTTTGCGTTCAGGCCGATGGTTTCGGGTTCATCAATTGAGTCAAGCGCTTCGCGATTTGAGTCCGCCCGTCGGCGCAAGTCCTTGAAATCAGAATCAAAGTCCGAGCGCCGTCAGCATGATGAACGTGGCGAAGAGGATGAAATGGGTCATGCCTTCGATGGCATTGGTCTCGCCGTCGTTGAGATTGATCGCTGCGGCAATCAACGTGATCATGATCATCACGGTCTGTACCGGCGACATGGCCATGACGAAGGGCTGGCCCGTATAGAGCGCGATTGCCTCCATGACCGGCACCGTCAGGATGACGGTCGACAGCGAGGCGCCCATGGCGATATTGATGGTCGCCTGCATGCGGTTTCGCAGTGCCGCGCGCAGTGCCGTCAAGATTTCCGGGGCGGCGGAAATGGCGGCGACCACGATGGCGGCAATCGCCGGCGGCGCACCGCTATCCCTGAGGCCGACATCCATGAAGGCCGACATGAACTCGGCAAGGCCGCCGATCAACACGACGCCGATCAGAATGGTGACGATGGAGGCTGCGGTGGAGTCTTCGCCATGATGATCCTCTTGTGCGCCATGCTTCTTCTCGACGCGCGGATAGCTGTAGCTGAAGAAATAGCTGTGCTGACCGACCTGCATGCGCAGGAAAAGACCGTAAAGCGCGATCATCGCGGCGATGGTGAAGGCGGAGTAATAGTGCCATTTTGCATCGGGGATGAACTCCGGCACGATCATCGAAATGCCCATGGCGGTTAGGATCATCACGCCGTAGGTCTTGCCGGAATCGTCATTATAGGGCTGTTCGCCGTGCTTCAGGCCGCCGAGCAGGGCGGCAAGACCGAGGATGCCGTTGATGTCGAGCATGACGGCGGAATAGATCGTATCGCGCACGAGCGTTGGCGAGCTTTCGCCACCCATCAGGATTGCCAGCATGATCACTTCGACAGCGACGGCCGATAGAGTGAGGATCATCGTGCCATAGGGATCACCGACTTTGGTCGCCAGAATCTCGGCGTGATGGGCGACGCGCATTGAGACAAGGACGATGGTTGCAATCAGTCCGGCGGCGGCCAACAGCGATGCGATCCGCCCCATATCCAGCACCGCATGTTCGCCGAGATAGGCCACGACGGCGACTGCAAACGCGATGATCAGGAACTTTTCCTGCTTCAGCCAGCTCGATATTGCCAAGTCCTCACCTTTCGCACGGATTCACTTTCTCAGTCTAAATCAATGATTTCTCACATCAAGCATGCGCGTAGATGACAAGATTTGCAGTCCACGGCGTTTAATGGAATACTGTCCGGATCGGTCTGCCCAACCCAATATCGCGGCATCCTTGCAATTCGTCTGAGATGGACCGCGGTCCTGCCGGGTGGCACCCGGAGCCTAAGGTCTTGGCAGATGAGAAGGAGGCTGTGAATGGTCAAGGTCACTTACGAAATTGTGCCACATGACGGCGGATGGGCGTATCGTTTTGGCGAAGTCTATTCCGAGGCGTTTCCGACTCATTCCGAAGCAGTGGAGGCGGCCAGGATCGTGGCGGCCGAACAGCAGGTTGGCGGCGATTCGGCAGAGATCAGTTGGCAGGACGAGCGGGGCAAATGGCACGAAGAATACACCGATGGCGGCGACCGTCCGGAAACGGAAGTTGTCGACGGTAAGGTGCGTTTCCCGCCTGTCGATACGGCTCCTGGCGCCTGAGCGCTACCGCTCCCGTGATGCCTGGTCGACTCATGTCGATGAAGTCTTGCTTCGCGGCGGCCCCACTATGCGTCAGCTTTGACGTAGTCCAGCAATCCGGCCACCAGCGCATCGAACGTCACGCGGCAGCGCGGTGACGTCTTCAGGTTCTCATGCATGGCGACCCAGGTGTCTAGCGCGAGTTCGATCTCGGGCAGCAGCCGGACAAGATTTTCATCCCTTTTTGCAAGCGGCACTTGATAGAAGCTGATGCCGATGCCGGCGCATAATGCGTTGTGCAGCGCTATGCTGTGATCCGACTTGAAGGCAAAGGAGATGCCGTCAAACAGGGGATAGCGCTTCAACATCGTGCGGATGTAAGCGGTCTGGCGATCGAAACCGATCAACTTGTGGTGACGCAGGTCCGCAATGCTCTTGGGTTCGCCGTATCGCTTTAGATAGTTGCGATGCGCGAACAAGCCGAGGGGGATGACGCCGATACGGCGCGCAAGCAGTGCATCCTGTGTGGGCGCGACCATGCGCACGGCGATATCTGCTTCTCGCTGCAATAGGTCCTCAACAGCGTCGGAGGCGGAGAGCTCGATGATCAGATCGGGATGCGCGGCCTGCAGCTCCGCCAGGATCGGCGGCAAGACTTCCGCGCCGATGACCTCGCTGGCGCTAATGCGCACGGTGCCGCTGACACTATCGCGCGCTTCGGACGCGACGCGCAGCAGTGCGGCAGTCGTGCTGGCCAGGGTTTCCGCATAGGGTTTGAGGGCGAGGGCCGCGTCGGTCGGAAGAAGGCCTTGTTGTGAGCGCGTGAAGAGCTCGGCGCCTACAGTTGCTTCCAGCGCGTCGATATGGCGGCCGATGGTCGGCTGGGTCAGGCCGAGTTCCCGGGCGGCAGCCGAAAGCGAGCCGTGACGGAGCACGGCGAGGAAGGTGCGGTAGAAATCCCAGCTTGGTTCTGATGTGGATGCCATATATTTTTGTATATCATGTGCAGATTTTTTGGCAATTTCGTTTATCGCAGCTGCGCGGCATAGTCATCTCATCAACCGATGGAGATGACGATGACTGAGCAGACGAACACTGGAAAGACCGCTCTCGTACTAGGCGCCACTGGCGGTATCGGCGGCGCCGTCGCTCGCGGGCTCGCTGCCCGTGGCTGGCGCATCCGGGCGCTGAACCGCAACGCAGCCGAGGCCGCGCGCCGCGAGCCCGGATTCGACTGGGTGCAGGGTGATGCAATGCAGGCGGGCGATGTATTGAAGGCGGCGGCGGGCGTTGAGGTTATCGTGCATGCCGTCAACCCGCCCGGCTATCGCAATTGGGGGCAATTGGTCCTGCCAATGCTCGACAGCACGATCGCGGCGGCGAAAGCGGTCGGCGCGAGGATTGTCCTGCCGGGCACAGTCTACAATTTCGGGCCGGACGTCCTTCCCAATGTGACCGAGGACAGCCCGCAGCATCCGCAGACACGCAAGGGCGCGATCCGCGTCGAAATGGAGCGGCGCCTGAAGGCGGCGGCAGAGGCCGGCACGCCGGTCATTATCCTCCGCGCCGGGGATTTCTTCGGCGAGCGCGTCACCAATAGCTGGTTCTCTCAGGGCGTTGTAAAACCCGGCAAGCCGGTGGCGTCGGTGACCAATCCGGGTAGGGCGGGCATCGGCCATCAATGGGCCTATCTGCCTGACGTCGCCGAAACAATGATCCGGCTGATCGAGAAGGGTGACGCGCTTCCCACTTTTGCCGTCTACCACATGCGCGGCCATTGGGATGGTGACGGCCAGCAGATGATTGGCGCGATCGAGCGGGTGGTCGGACATAGGGTGAAAGCGAAATCCTTTCCCTGGTGGATACTGCCGCTTGCCGCGCCTTTCGTGCCGCTGATGAAAGAGCTGCGTGAAATGCGCTATCTCTGGAAAGTGCCGCTGCAGATGAGAAATGACAAACTGCTGGCTGTGCTCGGCGAGGAGCCGCATACTCCGATCGACGAGGCGGTGAAGACGAGCCTGGCGGCACTCGGCTGCCTGCCGGCACGGTAAGGCGCGTTAGGTCCGGAGTTCGGCAAGCGCTATCCTGGCGACGGTAAAGTCCGACTCGGCATTCTTGGTATCGCCGTCGCTGAGAAACCAGGCGGCAGAGAGACCGGCATAGGCGACGATCCACTGCAGCATCCGCTTCGGTTTCAATCTTGCTTCGGTGCAGACGATCGGCAATTGACGCTGCAGACGACCGGGAGCGGTGACGATGGGGAGTTCCGGATTGCAGAAGGTATTGGCGAAATCGTAGCCGCGTTCACCGTGAACGCGCTTCGGGTCGATGGCGAGCCAGCCGCGCGGACCGAAATCCATGATATTCTCATGGTGGATATCGCCATGCAGAACGGTGAGGTCGCGCTGATCCGCAAGCAGGTGACCGGCAATCTCGGCGCAGGTGGTGAGAACGCCGCCATGGGCGCGCGCCGCCGGCTCCAGCTCTCGGAACCAGCGGTCAAGCGGGACGAGATCCGGCAACGGCGTTGCCCGCGGCGCGTGGAGCTTAGCGGCCGTGTGGCAGATGATCCGGCTTGCCTCGTTATCACCACCTTCCATCGCCATCGTCAGCAGGGACCTTGGTCCGGTTGCTCTCTCCAGAAGTGCTGCGTCGGTGTCGTGTTCGAAGACCTGCGCCGCACCGTCGCCATCCCACCAGCGCAAGACCTGGCTGCCGAGCTTCTCGTCAATATCGAGTGCGACCTTCAGCATGGCGGGCACGCCGCGCCAAATGACTGGCAGAAGATGACTGGAACGGGTGATAATCGCCTCGCCATCCGGTGCGAGCGACCAGCGCTTCAAATAGGGCTCAAACATGCGTGCACTCTAACGGCTATCCCCAAAAAGAAAATCCCGCCTGGCAGCGGGATTTTCCGTCATGATCGGAGCGGTGGGAGTTAAGCCACTTCGTCGAGCGTCGGGTAGTCAGCGTAGCCGTTTGCACCGCCGCCATAGAGCGTAGCCTGGTTGAGGACGGCGAGGGGGGCGTTTTCCTTCAGACGGCGGACGAGGTCCGGGTTGGCGATGAACGGCTTGCCGAAGGCAACGACGTCGGCCTTGCCGCTTTCGACCGCTTCGATGGCCATCTCGCGATTGTAGCCGTTGTTGAGCATCCAGGCTGCCTTGCCGCCCGCAGCCTTATAGGCGGCGTGCAGGGCGTCATAGTCAAAGGGCAGGAAGTCACGGGCGCCGCCCGTCTGGCCTTCGACGGTGTGGATGTAGGCGAGACCATATTTTGCCAGGCCTTCGATGACGTAGGTAAAGAGCGCCTGCGGATGCGGATCGCTGGCATCGCCCGACGGCGTTACCGGCGAGATGCGGATCGCGGTGCGGCCGGCGCCGACTTCCTTGGTCACGGCGTCCACAACCTCGAAAAGGAAACGGGCGCGGTTTTCGATCGAGCCGCCATATTGGTCTGTACGATCGTTCACGTCGGCGCGGAGGAACTGGTCGATGAGATAGCCGTTGGCGCCATGGATTTCGACGCCGTCAAATCCGGCTTCGATCGCGGCGCGAGCGGCCTTGCGGTAATCCTCGATGATTCCCGGAATTTCCGAGGCCTCAAGGGCGCGCGGTTCCGAGACATCGGCAAAAGCGCCGCTGCCATCGCCGTTGACCAGATAGGTCTTGGCATTGGCGCGCCTGGAGGTGGAGGAAACAGGCTTGCCGCCATTCGGCTGCAGTGTGGTGTGGGAGATACGGCCGACATGCCACATCTGCACGACGATCTTGCCGCCGTTTGCGTGCACGGCGTCGGTCACTTTCTTCCAGCCGTCGAGAGCTTCCTTTGTGTAGAGACCGGGCACGTCGGCATAGCCCTGGCCCTGATGGGTGATGGCGGTTGCTTCGGTGATGATCAGGCCGGCCGTGGCGCGCTGACCATAATATTTGACGTTCAAGTCGTTCGGCACGGCATTCGGAGAGCGATTGCGCGTCAGCGGTGCCATGACGATACGGTTGGCGAGGGAGATATCGCCAAGCTTAGTCGGTTCAAAGAGTTTGCTCATGGGAGGTCCTTTCCTGTTTTACGGAATGAAGTGTTGAAGGCAAAGTTTAGGAGGAGGCGGCAGCGGCGCTCTTCGCTCTGACGGTCGCGAAGGTCAACGCCACGGTGGCAAGGCCGAGGAGGGCCATGGCGGCACCGGCGAGCGGTACGTGCGACAGCGAGAAGCCGGCGTCGATGACGACGCCACCGACCCAGGCTCCGAGTGCGTTGCCGGTATTGAAGGCGCCGATATTGATGGTCGACACGAGGTTCGGCGCATCCTTGCCGAAACCGACGACGTTGATCTGCAGCGCCGGCACTGCGGCGAAGCTTGCCGCAGACCAGAGGAAGAGGGTGATCTCGGCTGGGATGAAGAAATGGCTGGAGATGCTGAAGATGGCCGAGGTCAGCGCGATCGCCAGGAAGGTGCCGGCAAGTGTGGTGCCGAGACGCCAGTCCGCGAGCTTGCCGCCGATGAGATTGCCGATGGTGAGGCCGATGCCCATCCACAATAGCGTCAAGGTTACCCATCGCGGCGAAACGCCGGTGATTTCCCTCAGCAGCGGCGCAATATACGTGAACAGCGCGAACATGGACGAGGCGAAAAATACCGTTGTCATCAGCGACAGCCACAGGCCGAGACCGCGTAGCGCCAGGAGTTCGCGGGCAAGGCTGCCCTGGCGGACTTCTTCGCCTTTGGGCAGGACAAGCACCAAGCCGATAAGCGAGGCGACGCCCAGCAGGGTGATGATCCAAAAGGGTGTGTGCCAGCCGAAAGCGTGGCCGAGCGCGGTACCGAGCGGCACACCAAGCACATTGGCGAGCGTCAGACCGGTGAACATCAGCGCGAGGGCGCGAGCCTTGCGGTCCTCGGTGACGAGGTTTGCAGCAACAACCGAACCGATGCCGAAGAAGGCACCATGGCAAAGCGCGGTGACGATGCGGGCGATCATCAGGACCCAATAGCCGGGTGCGATGGCGCAGAGCAGGTTGCCGAGAATGAAGAGACCCATCAACATGATCAGCGTCGAGCGGCGGCACAGATGCGCTGTGGAGATGGCCATGATCGGCGCACCGATTGCCACCGCCAGCGCATAGCCGGTCACCAACCAGCCGGCTTGCGGGATGCTGATGGACAAATCGGTGGCAACTTCGGGCAGCAGGCCCATGATGACGAATTCGGTCGTTCCGATGGCAAAAGAACTCAACGCCAGGACAAGGAGAGCGAGCGGCATGTCAAAGCTCCTTCTGTAGGGTGGCAAGGAATTCGGCGATGGTTTCCTCGTTGCGCTTGTAGAAAATCCACTGGCCAAGGCGCTTGGTGGTTACCAGGCCGGCACGATGCAGTGTGCCGAGATGGGCGGAAACAGTGGATTGCGACAGGCCGCAACGCTCGAACTGACTGGCGCAGACACCCAGCTCCAGCGGGTGTTCCTGGGTCGGAAAATGGGTGTGCGGATCTTTGAGCTGATTGAGGATTTCGAGCCTGGCGGGATGGGCCAATGCCTTCAGTATCTCAGTTCTGTCCATGATGCTCACCAAGTGAATATCGAAAAGAGACGATTTATGTATCGTCGATTTTCGATATATCAAGGTGAGCCGCAGCAAATTATTTTACGCAATTCACGGCGGCGGCATGCTCAGAATTTGGGCAAAAAAAGAGGGCCACCGGAAAAACCAGGGCCCTTGTAGGTGTGAAGGTAAAAACCTCCAGAGGGGAACAGCTGCTGCGGTGGAACTGGGAGGAAAAGCCACCATGTGCATCAGCTAGGTGCTGTATGATGCTAATTTGTGCAGTGCGCAATGCTTTTTTGTGCATGGCAGTTATGCGTTTGCGACTTCTGGCGCAAAAAGGCAAAAAAAAGGGCCACCGGTAATAACCAGGGCCCTATAGGTATGAAGGTTAAAAAACCTCCAGAGGGGAACAGCCAATGCGGTGGAACTGGGAGGAAAAGCCACCATGTGCATCAGCTATGTGCGATATGGTAGTTAATTGGGCAGGCTTCAACTCTGTTTTGTGCATATCAGCTATGCGTCATACGCGTGACAGATATGTTACGGCGAAAAACGCTTGTAGCACAGAGTCTTAGCTCAACTAAAAGTTCCAGTTTCGTGCCTTGGCGACGATAAAATCCCGGAAAACCTTGAGCTTGGCGGCATTTTTCATTTCGTCAGGGTAGCAGAAATAGGTGTCGAAGGACGGCACATCGGCATTGATCGCGAGCTGAATCAGTCCCGGATCGCGACCGACGATGTAGTCCGGCAGAACGGCGATGCCGATGCCGAGCAGGCAGGCGCGCTTGATCGATGTCTGGCTGTTGATCTGCAGATGCGGCACGCGCTTGTTGTCAGACGAGCGGCCGGCAATTTCCAGCCAATTGACGTCGAGCAGATAGTTCGGCGCCGGTTCGCCGAAGCTGATGATGCGATGCTCGTCCAGAGCCTCCACCGACTGCGGTTCGCCGTAGCGGTTGATGTAAGAGGGGGCAGCGTAGACATGCATATGCACGGTGAAAAGCTTACGTTGGATCAGGTCCGACTGCTGTGGCTGGCGCAGGCGGATAGCGCAATCCGCATGGCGCATGTTCACATCCAGCTCCTCATTGTCGAGGATGAGCTGGATCGACATGTCGGGATAAAGCTGCAGGAATTCCTGGATCTTGTCGGTCAACCAGCCCTGGCCGAGGCCGACAGTCGTCGTCACGCGCAGCTTGCCGCTCGGCTTGTCGGTCGTCTCGGTCAATTGCATCTTGACCGTTTCGAGTTTCAAGAGAACGTCATGCGCGGTGCGATACAGCAATTCGCCCTGTTCGGTCAGGATCAGGCCGCGGGCATGACGATGGAACAGCTTGATGCCGACATCTTGCTCGAGAGCGCTGACTTGGCGGCTGATGGCGGATTGGGACAGATGCAATTTATCCGCCGCATGCGTGAACGAACCCGCTTCGGCAGCCGCGTGAAAGATACGCAGCTTGTCCCAGTCCAGTGGCATGCCGTTCCCCCTCATCGGCTGCATCACTCCGCAGCTACGGCGACGGGCATGTGCCCGGTCAAATAGCGTTCCGCCTCAAGCGCTGCCATGCAGCCCATCCCGGCTGCCGTGATCGCCTGTCGGAACGTATCGTCCGTCACGTCGCCGGCGGCGTAGATGCCTTCGACGCTGGTGGCAGTCGAATCGGGTGCGGTCCAGAGATAACCATTGTCCTTGAGCTTCAGTTTGCCCTTGAAAAGCTCGGTGGCCGGCGCATGGCCGATAGCGACAAAGACGCCGTCGATCGTAACGTCCGTAACAACGCCCGTGTGGGTGTCGCGCAGACGTGCGCCAGAAACTGACGGCGGCATCGGCGGCTTGGCCGGCGTGCCAGTGATTTCGGCAACCTCGGTATTCCAGAGGACCTTGACGTTCTCCTTGGCGAACAGGCGCTCCTGCAGGATCTTTTCGGCGCGGAACGAATCGCGGCGATGCGCCACCGTCACCGACTTGGCGATATTGGAGAGATAGAGCGCTTCCTCGACGGCGCTGTTGCCGCCGCCGACCACGATCACATCCTTATTGCGATAGAAGAAGCCGTCGCAGGTAGCGCAGGCGGAAACGCCAAAGCCTTGGAAATGCTGCTCGCTTTCGATGCCGAGCCACTTGGCCTTGGCGCCGGTCGCGATGATTAGCGTGTCGGCGGTCCAGACCTGGCCGCTGTCGGTGCGCGCAACAAACGGGCGCTTGGTGGTATCGACTTCGGTCACGAGATCGTTGACGATCTCCGCGCCGACATGCTGGGCCTGCAGCAGCATCTGCTCCATCAGCCATGGTCCTTGGATCGGATCGGCGAAGCCCGGATAGTTTTCGACATCCGTGGTGATCATGAGCTGGCCGCCTTGTTCAAGGCCGGCGATCAGAACCGGCTTCAGCATGGCGCGCGCGGCATAGACGGCAGCCGTATAGCCGGCAGGGCCGGAACCGATGATGAGCACCTTGGTGTGGCGGGCAGGCATAAGAAGTCCTTTCAATCTAAGCGCTTCGGAAGCCGCGGCTTCAAACGGGTAAAAGCAGGCGATTTCACGATCCGCCGCCCCATTTATGATTGCCGCATGCATTTATTCAAGGGCAGCCTTGCATTACTAACAGAGCAAATCTGCTTTGTGTAAGATTCGGTTACGCGAGGGAAACTTTCTTGCGTATTTTCCCGCTTTATATAGAAGCTGCCGATTGGGAATTAAAGAAAGGCAAGAAAAGTGCTGCGGGCTGAACTCGACGCCATCGATATCAAGATCTTGCGGGAACTCCAGCGCGACGGGCGCATGACCAATGTCGAACTCGCCGATCGCGTCGGCATCTCCGCGCCGCCCTGCCTGCGCCGGGTGCGCAAGCTGGAAGAAGCCGGCGTCATCGAGGGCTATCATGCGATGCTGAACAGCCCGAAGCTCGGCTTCGATCTCGTCGCCTTCTGCATGGTCGGTCTCAAACATCAGTCGGAGGCCAATCTCAAAGCTTTCGCGGCGGTGACGGCGGAGTGGCCGCTCGTGCGGCAGGCATGGATGGTTTCCGGCGACAGCGATTTCCTGCTGCATTGCGTCGCCGAAAATCTCACCCGGTTCCAGGATTTCGTCATCGAGGTGCTGACGGCGAACGAGCATGTCGACACGGTGCGCACCATGCTGACCATTCGGCAGGTGAAGAAACTCGGGCTGGTGGAGCTCTAGGACATGGCGGATCGCCCATGGCACCGATCTCTTATCAAGACGGGCGCACGCCTGCTGCTTGGCGGTTCGCGCGCCCATGCGCAGGATTGGTTTCCGGGGCTCAACATCGTGCGAGGGAACGGCGCAGGTGAGGTGTATCATCACCGCGCCAAAGTCGCGGCCCTTTCTTCCGTGGATCGTCTGCACGAAAAGTCCGACCAAGTCATCCATATCGTCGGCTCCGGCCCATCGATCCGCGACTGCGATCTGACCGGGCTTGAGAAGGGCAGCGCCATCCTGCTGAACGGTGCCATCGGGTTGATCGGCAAACAGATTGCCGAACCGCTTGCCATCGCCGTGGAGGACGAGCGTTTCGTCTGGCGGCATTCCGAGATGATGCGACGCAGGATCAAGTCCGATACGATTTGCCTGTTTTCGGTCGCCGTGCTGAGGGCGCTCTCGGAGCTCGACAGCCGCTGGTTGGCGGACAAGACGGTCATTCTGATCGACGATATCCGCAAGCCTTACGGCGCGCGCCGTCGCTCCATGGATGACATCAGGAAACTCGATTTCGTGCGACTCAATGCAACGGGTTCCGCCGGCTTTTCCTTCGCGCCGGATCGCGGTGTTTTCCAAGGCGGTTCGGTGGCCGTGTCGGCGCTGCAGTTCGCGCTTTATTGCTCGCCTAAAACGATCGGCTTCCTGGGCATTGATATTTCCAACGCCGGCGAGCCCCGTTTTTACGAGACCAGCGATGAAACCGCCTTTTCCGGAATCGCTCAGGCCGAAGGCCGTATCCTCGAACACTTGGTGCTGGCCAAGGAAATCGCCTCGGAGCGGGGCGTGACATTTGTCAATTATTCGCCGGTTTCGGCGCTGTTGAAGCATGGATTTGGTTATGATGCGCGCTTTGCCGCCGTATCGATAATCTGAGTTGCTGGGAATGGACGCATGGGTTGGCTGAAGCCGAAGATATCGGATGCGAAGCGGCTTACGATCGATCCGCCGAAGCCGCAGGAGGGCAGGCACGGCATCGCGATCGCCGCCTGCGTCAAGGATGAGGCACCCTATATCGAGGAGTGGGTGCGCTTCCACCGGGCCGTCGGTATTCGTCACTTCTATATGTATGACAACGGTTCGACGGACGAGACCCTCGCCATACTGCGAGATCTCCTCGATGCCGACACGCTGACGATCATCCCTTGGGCGGGACGTATGATCGATGCAACCACAGGAGCACCCCTGAACGGTCAAGTCATTGTCTTCGCCCACGCCATCCTCAATTTCGGCGGCGCGTACCGCTGGATGGCCTTCATCGACGTCGACGAATTCCTGCTGCCGAAGGAAGGGCAAACGGTCGAACAAGCGTTGGCTGCGGTCGGCGATTTTCCAAATGTCTCGCTGCCATGGCATATGTTCACGACGAGCGGTCACGAGAAGCGCCCAGATGGTCCGTTGGCGCTGAACTACACGATGCGTGGTGCCGATCCGATGACACGCAAGGAAAATGCCAGCAATTTCAAATGCATCATCGATCCTTGCGAAGTAACGGAAGTCAGCGTGCATCAGTTTCAGACGCGAGCATTCGGCGATCTGACGGCGAATGATGCCGGAAAGCGTTTCACGCGCCGCGCACGAAAATCGGCGGATTTCTATTCGAACCGGTTCCTGCAGCTCAACCACTACTACACCAAATCCCGTGAAGAGCTGATGGCCAAGCTGGCGCGCGGATGGTCCTACGACGCCTCGCCGACCAAGTACCGGGACAAGGTGCTGTCCGTCGTCAAAAGCATCGAAGAAGATCTGGTCGAGGATCGGGCGATGGTCGATTTCATCGAGCGCAACCGCATCGACCTTGGCCAGTAAGCCGTCGTTTCAGCGGGCGCCGCCGAGCAATTGTCGATAGATGTCGCCGATCGCCGTCGCTTCCTTTTCCAAAGCGAACTCGCTGCGGACGTGTCGCACCGCATTTTCGCCTTGGCGAAGCGCCTCTTCGGGATTGGCGAGATAGAAGGCGATTGCTTTCGTGAGCGCCTCGCCATCGCCGGCGGGCACGATCGCGCCGGTTTCTCCGGGTACGACCAATTCGGCATAGGCGCCCGCATCGGAGGCGACGACGACGGTGCGGGAGGCCATGGCCTCCAGCGGCGTCAGGCCGAAACCTTCATTGCGGGAAGGGGCGACATAAAGCGTCGCGCGACGATACCAAGGCCTGATATCGTCGACTTCGCCGAGAAAACGGATGCGGTCGGTGAGGCCGGCCGCAGCGACCATCTTAACCAATTCGTCGCCGAAGCCGCGATGCTCGGCGGTGACCCTGCCGCAGATAACGGCGGTCCAGTCCGGATAGCGCGGCAGAAGCTCGATCATCGCCTTGACGAAGAGATCCGTTCCCTTCTGATGGCGGACGCGGCCGAAGCAGCCGATCAGATAGGTGCCGGGCAGGCCGGTAGCGGCCATGCGGTCGTGTGGCACTTCCGGCGGATGAAACATGTTCAAGTCGATGCCGTGCTGGATGACGGTGTGCGGCACCTGCAGGAAGCTGCCGGAGCGCGTGCTGGTGGCGATCACGGCATCCATGCGGCGGATCAGCCAACGCGTATAGGCGGTGTGGCGGCGCTGGGCGGCCGACGTGAAGACCAGTTTCAGCGGCATGCGCAGCACGGAGCGCAGCAACAGCCCGACCAGCATCTCATTGTTGCGGCGGGCATGCCAGACACGAACGCGGTGGCGGCGCGGTTTCGTCCAGAGACCGGGCAGCCGCGACCAGCCAAGCTTTGGCAGGTCTTCCGGCAAACCCGGACCGAGCGTGGCGATATGACAGCCAAGCTCGATCTGCTTCGGGATCAATTGCACGATCGTCGAGGTAACGCCGGAGAGCCGGCGTTTGAAGTTCGTCGCGATGACCTCGATTTCGCTGAGATCGCTTGAGTGCGATACGTCGCGATCGCGCACGGGCGATCAGCCCCAGGAGACGGAGAGGATTTCGTAGGCCTTGGCGCCGCCGGGCGCGTTGACCTCGATGGAATCGCCAACCTCCTTGCCGATCAGCGCACGGGCGATCGGCGAGGAAATGGAGATGCGGCCGGCCTTCACATCCGCTTCCTGGTCTCCGACGATCTGATAGATCTTCTCTTCTTCGGTGTCCTCGTCGACGAGCTTCACCTTGGCGCCGAACTTGATCTTCGAACCGGACATCTTCGAAAGGTCGATGACTTCGGCGCGCGCCGTCAGGTCTTCAAGCTCGGTGATGCGGCCCTCGTTGTGGCTCTGGGCTTCCTTGGCGGCGTGGTACTCGGCGTTTTCGGAGAGATCGCCATGGGCACGTGCTTCCGAAATTGCCTCGATGATTCGCGGGCGCTCTTCCTGCTGACGCCAGCGCAGTTCTTCCTGCAGCTTGACGAACCCGTTCTGCGTCATCGGTACCTTTTCAACCATTTTTCTTGTCCTTCACTCCCTGCGTTGCTCTGTCGCAGACACAAAAAGAAAACAGGTCCCGAAGCGGTACTTCGGAACCATACAGAGCCATTATTCTGTCATCTATAGCAGATTGCGAAGGCCGATTTCCAGAAAATTCGGTGACTTATGGCGAAGCTGATCTTCGCCGATCCTCGTTGAGGTGTGATTTCATGCGCTCGTCGACGGGCTTGTTGGCGGCGACGAACGGCGCCAACCGCTGCGGCGGATTTACCCTGCATCGTTGGGAGGAACGTGTAATTGCGCCTGGGGCGGCGCGGCAATCTTTTTGCGATTATGTCCGTAGAGCGCCTATCCACTCAAACGAGAGGAACGAGCGTCGGCGCTAGCGATGACGAAGCCTTATTTGGCCCCGTCATCGTGAAAACAGCTCTCAGAAGTAACTCTGCAGAGGCCGGACTTCGAGGTTGCCGGCCTTCAGTGCCTTAATCGCCATGGCGGCGGCTTCGGCGCCGGCCATGGTGGTGTAATAGGGCACTTTCTGCATCAGCGTCGCGCGGCGCAGCGATTTCGAATCCGAGATCGCCTTGTTGCTGTCGGTCGTGTTGATGACGAGCTGGACCTGACGGTTGCGGATAGCGTCCTCGATATGCGGGCGGCCTTCCAGAACCTTGTTGATCTTCGTCGCCTCGATGCCATTTTCAGCGAGGAAACGCTGGGTGCCGCCGGTTGCGAGCACCTTGAAGCCTAGCTCGGTCAACATGCGGATAGCGGGCAGAACACGCGGCTTGTCGTCGTCACGAACGGAGACGAAGACGGTCCCGTCGCGCGGCAACTCGACG
The DNA here is from genome assembly GCF_014200235.1 of Martinezella paranaensis. Classification (NCBI taxonomy): domain Bacteria; kingdom Pseudomonadati; phylum Pseudomonadota; class Alphaproteobacteria; order Hyphomicrobiales; family Rhizobiaceae; genus Martinezella; species Martinezella paranaensis. The sequence continues at coordinate 53,097 of NZ_JACHBI010000003.1, forward strand.
CCGGCGCCGAGCTGCGACTTGGCAAAGGCCAGTGCAAAATCCGTATCCAGCCCGATGACTTCGCCGGTCGAGCGCATTTCCGGTCCAAGCAGGGTGTCGACGCCGGGGAAGCGGGCGAAGGGGAAGACGGCTTCCTTGACGGCGATGTGCTTCAGCTTACGCGGATCGGGCTTTTCGCCATAGGCGGCGAAGGTCGCGTCCAGCTTTTCGCCGGCCATGACGCGGGCGGCGATCTTGGCGATCGGCGCGCCGATGGTCTTGGCGACGAAGGGTACGGTGCGCGAAGCGCGCGGGTTGACTTCAAGCACGTAGACCGTGTCATCCTTGATGGCGAACTGCACGTTCATCAAGCCGCCAACGTTCAGCGCCTTGGCCATGGCCTTTGCCTGGCGCTCCAGCTCATCGATCATGGCCGGCGACAGCGTGCGCGGCGGCAGCGAGCAGGCCGAGTCGCCCGAGTGGATGCCGGCCTCTTCGATATGCTCCATGATCCCGGCAACGTAGACGTTGGTGCCGTCTGACAGGCAGTCGACGTCGACTTCGATGGCGTTGGCGAGATAGCTGTCGAACAGCAACGGGTTTTTGCCGAGCAGGGTGTTGATCTGGCCGGTCTTGTCGTTCGGATAGCGGGCCTTGATGTCTTCCGGCACCAGTTCCGGCACCGTGTCGAGAAGATAGGTCTGCAGCATGCCTTCCGAATGAATGATCTGCATGGCGCGGCCGCCGAGGACGTAGGACGGGCGTACCACCAGCGGGAAGCCGATTTCAGCGGCGACGAGGCGGGCCTGCTCGACTGAATAGGCGATGCCGTTGTTCGGCTGATTGAGGTCGAGCTTCATCAGCAGCTTCTGGAAGCGGTCGCGGTCTTCGGCGAGGTCGATTGCGTCCGGCGCGGTGCCGAGAATCGGGATGCCGTTCTTTTCCAGCGCTTCGGCGAGCTTCAGCGGCGTCTGGCCGCCGAACTGGACGATGACGCCGACCACTTCGCCCTTTTCCTGCTCCGCGCGCAGGATTTCGATCACGTCTTCGGCGGTCAGCGGCTCGAAATAGAGACGGTCCGACGTATCGTAGTCGGTCGAGACGGTTTCCGGATTGCAGTTGATCATGATCGCTTCGTAGCCGGCATCCTTCAACGCGAAGGCGGCGTGGCAGCAGCAATAGTCGAATTCGATGCCCTGGCCGATACGGTTCGGACCGCCGCCGAGGATGACGACCTTCTTGCGATCGGAAACCTGCGCTTCCGTGCGGGCGGCGCCGACAAAGGGCGTCTCATAGGTCGAATACATATAGGCGGTCGGCGAGGCGAACTCGGCGGCGCAGGTGTCGATGCGCTTGAAGACCGGGCGGACATTCAGCCCGTTGCGCAGTTCTGCAACTTCCTTCGGGCGTTTACCGGTCAGCGTCGCGAGACGCGCGTCCGAGAAGCCCATCGCCTTCAGCATACGCAGGTTGGACGCATCTTCCGGCAGGCCATGCTCGCGGATGCGGGCTTCCATGTCGACGATCGCCTTGAACTGGGCGATGAACCACGGGTCGATCTTGCAGCCTTCGTGCACCTCTTCGGGCGACATGCCGAGGCGCAGTGCCTGGGCGACCATGCGCAGGCGGTCGGGAGTGGGCGTGCCGATGGCGGCGCGGATCGCATTCTGGCTGCCTTCGCCCTCTTCGGTGCCGGGAATTTCGATCTCATCGAGGCCGGTGAGGCCTGTTTCCAAGCCGCGAAGCGCCTTCTGCAGCGATTCCGCGAAGGTGCGGCCGATCGCCATGACTTCGCCGACCGACTTCATCGCGGTGGTCAGCACCGGCGAGGCGCCCGGGAATTTCTCGAAGGCGAAGCGTGGAATTTTCGTGACGACGTAGTCGATCGAGGGTTCGAACGATGCCGGCGTCGCACCGCCGGTGATGTCGTTTTCCAGTTCATCGAGCGTATAGCCGATCGCCAGCTTGGCCGCGACCTTGGCAATGGGGAAGCCGGTGGCCTTCGATGCGAGGGCCGACGAGCGCGACACGCGCGGGTTCATTTCGATGACGACGAGGCGGCCGTCCTGCGGATTGACGGCGAACTGCACGTTCGAGCCGCCGGTTTCCACGCCGATCTCGCGCAGAACCGCGATCGAGGCGTTGCGCATGATCTGGTATTCTTTGTCGGTCAGCGTCAGTGCCGGAGCAACGGTGATCGAATCGCCGGTATGAACGCCCATCGGGTCGATGTTTTCGATCGAGCAGATGATGATGCAATTGTCCGCCTTGTCGCGGACGACTTCCATCTCGAATTCCTTCCAGCCCAACACCGATTCCTCGATCAGGACTTCGGTGGTCGGGGAGGCATCGAGGCCGCCGCCGACGATCTCGAAGAATTCCGAGCGGTTGTAGGCGATGCCGCCGCCGGTGCCGCCGAGCGTGAAGGAAGGACGGATGATGGCGGGTAGGCCGACATGATCGAGCGCCTGGGCGGCAACCGCCATGGCGTGGTTCATATAGCGCTGCTTGCGGTCGCTTTCGCCGAGGTTCCACTGGTTTTCCAGCTCGTCCAGCGCCTTATCGAGCCCATCGCCGGAAAGCTGCGCCTTCAGCTTGGTGCGCTCGGCTTCATGCGTCTTGCGGTCGGCATCCTTGATGTCGGTGGCGTTCGCCAGCATCGAGCGCGGGGTTTCGAGGCCGATGCGGGCCATGGCTTCGCGGAAGAGGGCGCGGTCTTCGGCCATGTCGATCGCGGCCGGCTTCGCGCCGATCATCTCGACATTGTAGCGGTCGAGCACGCCCATGCGCTTCAGCGAAAGCGCCGTGTTGAGGGCCGTCTGGCCGCCCATGGTCGGCAGCAGCGCATCCGGGCGTTCCTTGGCGATGATCTTGGCGACCACTTCCGGCGTGATCGGCTCGACATAGGTCGCGTCCGCCAGGCCCGGATCGGTCATGATCGTCGCCGGGTTGGAGTTGACGAGGATGACGCGGTAGCCTTCCTCCCTAAGCGCCTTGCAGGCCTGCGTGCCGGAATAATCGAACTCGCAAGCTTGGCCAATGACGATCGGTCCTGCACCGATGATGAGGATCGATTTGATATCTTGGCGCTTCGGCATGGGCTCTCATCCGTTTTTTCGTTGCGCGAAAAACCGGCCAGGGTGGGAGATCACCGGCCGGGGCGCATGGGCAAGTCTTTTCAGGCTAGAAGCGGCTTATAGGCAAATGTATTTGCAAACGGAACCCCATAAATCGCGGAATCGACATGAATTCTACAGCCTTTGCCGCCATTAGCCAAAACGACGTTGGACAGCTTCGACATAGGAGCGGCTGACGGGCATCTCAACGCCGTCACGTGCGATGACGAAAAGCTTGCCGTTGTCGCGTTTCAGCCGGTCGACGTGTTCCGTCGCGATCCAATGGGATCGGTGCAGGCGTATGCCCTCCGTATTGCCGATTTCCGTGAGCGCATCGCCGAAACGCAGCAGGATGAGCTCCCGACCGCGTGTTGTCACAACCTCGGTATAGTGATCGCGAACGGTAAGCCTTACCAATGCACCCCGGTTTTCCGGTTTCAAGCGCAATAGAATCGGCGGCTGGGAAGCCAGCGTTCGAATCTCTGCCGCGGCGGTGAGCGTAGCTTTCGCCTCCGTGGCATCCAATCCCTCGGCCACCATCAGTATCTGCCGGTGCATGGTCAGATAGGTGAGAACACAGAAGAGGACGCAAAGCGGTATGGAGTCGAGCGAGTGATGCAGGCTGGCGGTCAGGCTGGGCGCTGTTCCGAAGAATGCGAGCTCAACGAGCGTGATACCGAAGCCAATCGGCAATGCCGCGACGACGGATCCGATCATCATCCGGGCGAACATGCTCGCTATAGCCCTGCGTAGCAGGATTTCGGCGGCGACGGAGAAGACGACCGCGCACGACCAGGCCATGGCGTGAAGGGCAAGCCAGTAGCCGAGCCGCGCTCCGGGCATCAGCCGATCAAGGGTGCCGTACGGGCCGGTCACGGCAAAGATCAGGACGATCGTGACAAAAGTCGCCCAGAAGCGCGGTGAACGCTGGATGACCTGCAATTCACGAAGCGTGGATTGCAGAAAGGTGTGATCCACGAAGATTTCCGTTCTTTTGCGCAATTTCGATTGAGAGAACAGCAATATCGCGGAAAGGCTCGATAAACTCAACCGGATACAGATGATGACTCTTGAGCCGCTTATCGATGCCCCGATCGCGATCCAGATCCATGTCGTGGCGGTCGTTCCCGCCGCCCTGCTCGGCGCCTATCTTCTCGTCAGACCGAAGGGGACGCCGAGGCACCGTCTGCTTGGCAAGATATGGTTGGCCTTGATGGTGATTGTGGCGCTGTCGAGCTTCTTCATTCATCAGATCAACATGTTTTACGGCTTCAGCCCCATTCACCTGCTTTCGGTATACACTTTGCTTAGTTGCTGGGGCGCTATCGTCAATGCCCTCAAGCACAATATCGAAGCGCACAAGCGTATCGTTAGAAGTCTTTATTTCGGCGGCGTTGTCGGTGCAGGAGCTTTTGCCTTGCTTCCGGGCCGCATCATGAACGAAGTGGCTTTCGATGGCGATGAACTCGCCCCGCTCCTGGTCGCGGCCGGTATAGGCGTCGCGCTTTTGTGGCTGACGTCGAAAGAAATGTGGCGCCGCCGTCGTTTAACCCGATAGCCAACTGGCTTTGTCCATCTTCCTGGATATATAAATGCCTAAGGGACTTTAGTTTTTAGGCATCGCCGGGAGGTGCGCTATGGATTGGAAGGGACGTCGGCAATCCGACAATATCGAGGATGAGCGTGGCTCATCGCCGATGGATGGCGGTTCGGGAGGTGGTCCCCTCGGCGGTGGCGGCATGGGCTTTCCCGGCGGCGGCATGCGGCGCGGCGGCGGTTTGAGCATCAGCACCATCATCATTCTGGTGGTGATTTTCCTTGTACTGAGGGCCATGGGCGTCGACGTCATCGGGCTCCTGCAGCAGAGCGGCGCTTTGGACGGTGGTCCAGGTTACCAGCAGAGCGATTCCCGCGGCGGCAACGCCCCGCCGGCCAACGACGAGATGAAGCAGTTCGTGGCAACAGTGCTCGCCGATACCGAAGACACATGGACCGGCATCTTCAAGTCGATGGGCAAGACCTACACCGATCCGAAGCTGGTGCTGTTCTCCGGCCGTTTCCCGTCAGCCTGCGGCACGGCATCGGCTGCGACCGGTCCTTTCTATTGCCCGAGCGACCAGAAGGTCTATCTCGACATGGCCTTCTTCCAGCAGATGAAGGATCAATTCGGCGCAGCCGGCGATTTCGCGCAGGCCTATGTGATCGCGCATGAAGTCGGCCATCATGTCCAGGACTTGCTTGGTATCCTGCCGAAGTTCAATCAGGCCCGCCAAACCATGAGCGAGGTGGACGCCAACAAGATGTCGGTGCGGATCGAGCTGCAAGCCGATTGCTTCGCCGGCGTCTGGGGCAAGTTCACCCAGCAGAAAGGCATTCTGCAGGAAGGCGACCTCGAAGAGGCGTTGAATGCCGCGCAGCAGATCGGCGACGATACGCTGCAGAAGCGCAGCCAGGGTTATGTCGTTCCGGATAGCTTCAACCACGGCACGTCGGCACAGCGTGTAAAATGGTTCAAGCAGGGTTTCCAATCCGGCAAGCTCAGCGACTGCGATACGCTGAACAATCCGGTTTAAAAGGAGAAGGTGACCCTTCCTACTTCTCGCTGTCCATGTGCGCCAATTGCGCCTCCGCATAGCGGCCGCCAGCGGCGGCGCCCTTCGGGATTGCGCGTTCGATCGCTGCGAAATCCGCTTCGGACAATTCGACGGATAGCGAGCCGAGGGCCTCGGTCAGGCGATCGCGGCGGCGGGCGCCGATGAGGGGGATGATGTCCTCGCCTTGGGCGTCGACCCAGGCAATGGCGATCTGCGCAACGCTGACGCCCTTGGCGTCGGCGATCTGGCGCAGTGCTTCCACCAGCTCCAGGTTCTTCTCAACGTTTCCGGCCTGGAAGCGCGGGCTGAAGGCACGGAAATCACCCTTCTGCGCCGCATCCTTCTGCCAGTGGCCGCTCATCAGGCCGCGGGAGAGGACGCCATAGGCGGTGATGCCGATGCCGAGTTCGCGGCAGGTTGGCAGGATTTGGTCCTCGATGCCGCGCGAGATCAGCGAATATTCGACTTGCAGATCTACGATCGGATGCACGGCAGCGGCGCGGCGGATGGTGTCGGCTCCGACTTCGGAAAGGCCGATATGCCTGACATAACCCTGCTTGATCAGATCGGCCATTGCCCCGATCTGCTCCTCGATCGGCACGTTCGGATCGAGGCGGGCAGGGCGGTAGATATCGATATACTCGACGCCGAGGCGCTGCAGCGTATAGGCGAGGAAGTTGCGGATTGCGGCTGGACGCGCATCATAGCCTGACCAGGCGCCGGCGGGATCGCGCAATGCGCCGAACTTGACGCTGATCAGGAAATCGTCGCGCTTCACCCCTTTGATCGCCTCGCCGATCAGCATTTCATTGTGGCCCATGCCATAGAAATCGCCGGTATCCAGCAGGTTGATGCCGGCGTCGAAGGCGGCGTGAATGGTGGCGATGCTCTCGGCGCGGTCGGATGGTCCGTACATGCCGGACATACCCATGCAGCCGAGGCCGATGGCGGATACTTCGGGACCGGTCTTGCCCAATTGACGCATCTGCATTTCAGTTCTCCTTCATCAGCGGCGCTCTCCGAGAGGCGTCTTCGAGATCGGTTTACTCCATCGCCTGCTGTGCGATAATCCGGTTAAATTGAAACGGGCCGTTTGGAATTTTGTATAATGAGTGATTTGCCGCTTGCCGATCTCGATGCCTTTGCTGCCGTCGCCCGTGAGCGCAGTTTTCGGGAGGCTGCGCGTAAGCGCCATGTCTCAGCGTCATCATTGAGCGAGGCGTTGCGGCGGCTCGAGGAGCGGCTCGGTGTGCGCCTGCTCAACCGTACCACCCGTAGCGTCACGCTGACAGAGGCCGGCGAGCGGCTGATCGAGCGGCTGGGACCAGCGATGGGCGAGATCGCCACAGCACTCGACGATATCAACACATTCCGCGATACTCCCGGCGGGACGCTGCGGCTCAATGTGCCCACGGTGGCCGCCATCGTGATCATACCGGGGATCATCAATCGCTTCCTGAAAGCCTATCCGGGTATCTCGGTCGAAATCGTCGCCGAAGACAGTTTTATCGATGTGCTGGCGGCGGGTTATGATGCCGGCATTCGTTACGACGAGCGGCTGGAACGGGATATGATCGCCGTGCCGATCGGGCCACGGCAGCAATGCTATGCTACCGCCGCTTCGCCGGCCTATCTTGCGGCGAATGGCACGCCTCGTCACCCGCGCGACATTCTCGACCATCGCTGTGTCCGTCACCGTTTCCTCAGCAGTTCGGCCTTTCCTTGGGAGTTCGAAAGGGAAGGCGAGACGATCGTCATTTCGCCGCCCATGGTTCTCGCCACCAATTCAGTCGATATCGAACGCTGCGCTGCCGTGGAGGGTCTCGGCATCATCCGAACCTTCAGGGAGTTCATCGCGCCGCAGATCGCAAGCGGTGAGCTGGTTCCTGTTCTTGAAGAGTGGGATACTGCCTTTCCCGGCCCGTTCCTCTATTACGCAAGCCGTCGCCATATGCCGGCGCCGCTTCGAGCCTTCGTCGATTTTCTGAAATTGGAGCAGCGGCGCGTGAACGGAGGATAGGCGCCGTCTTTGCGCCGAAGATCAAAAAAATCGGGCGGCAAATCAAGAAGATTGAAGCGTTCACGGATTGTTTCCGGCAAAATCTTTCGGTATGGGGACGCTTTGATTTTTCGTTCACGTTCTGTCTCTTCATGGAGATGGGGCCACCAATAGGCAAACTCCATGATCGATCAGAAATTTGTACGTCGCGGCCTTTTCCTCGTCTTTGTCATCCTCTTCCTCGATGTCATCGGCATTGCCATCATCATGCCGGTCATGCCGAAATACCTCGAGGAACTGACGGGCGCTTCGGTCAGCGAGGCGGCCACGGATGGCGGCTGGCTGTTGCTTGCCTATGCTGCCATGCAATTCCTGTTCTCGCCGCTGATTGGTAATCTGAGCGACCGTTTCGGCCGTCGTCCGATCCTGCTCGCTTCCGTGCTGACCTTCGCGATCGACAATTTCATCTGCGCGATCGCCGGCAGCTACTGGATATTGTTCGCCGGCCGCATCCTAGCCGGTATTAGCGGAGCAAGCTTCTCGACGTGCTCCGCCTACATCGCCGACATCAGCAATGACGAGAACCGGGCTAAGAATTTCGGGTTGATCGGCATGGCCTTCGGCGTCGGCTTCGTGCTCGGACCTGTGATCGGCGGTTTCCTCGGTGAATTCGGCCCGCGCGCTCCCTTTTATGGTGCGGCAGCGCTGTCGCTCCTGAACTTTATCGGCGCCTATTTCCTCCTTCCGGAAACGCTGGAAGCGAGGAACCGCCGCCGGTTCGAATTTTGGCGTGCCAGTCCGCTCGGCGCATTGCGGCAAGTGCGCCGCTATCAGGGCCTTGGTTGGGTCTTCGTCGTCATGTTCTTCAACTGGTTGGCGCATGGTGTCTTTCCGGCGGTCTGGTCCTTCGTCAGCTCCTATCGTTATGGATGGACCTCGCTGGAAATCGGCCTTTCGCTCGGCACCTATGGCATTGGCATGGCGCTGGTGATGGGTTTTGCTATGCCTCGCATCGTGCCGGTGCTCGGCGAATGGAAGACCGTGGTGTTCGGGCTCGTCTTTTCCGGCATCGGCTTGCTGGGATATGCCTTCGCGTGGCAGGGCTGGATGGTCTATGCGGTGATCGTAGTCACGGTGATCGAAAACGTTGCAGACGCGCCGCTGCGCTCCATTGCAGCAAGCAAGGTGCCCCCATCGGCACAGGGCGAGCTGCAAGGCGCTCTCGGCAGCCTGACCAGCATTACTGCGATCATCGGACCGGTGCTGTTTCCCTACCTGTTTCGCTATTTTACCGCACCATCGGCGCCCGTGGCTTTCGCGGGCGCTCCATTCATCATGTCCGCGTTGCTGATTGCGGCCGCAGTGTTCGTCTTTGTTGCCAAGGTGCACAAGAACGAATCGAAAGCCGCGGTGGAACCGGCCGTTCAGGAAGTGGCCTAAATATTCATCAGATATTTTGATGATATGATGAATTCTTCAGCATCGGGGTTTTGCCGACTGGCTTTTCGGGTCAAGTTGCGCTAAGCCGATGGGCTTGCGCACCCCTGGGTAGGCGGTTTGCGCTTTCTTAAATCGAGTTTTCAAGATGGATACGCCGGTAGCTGCGCGCCCCTTCGCGCACGACAATAATAATTCGTGGTCTGCGCATGTCCGCGCCACCCTGGCGCTCGGCATACCGCTGATCGGCGCGCAACTGGCGCAGCTTGGCATCAACACAACGGATGTGATGATCGTCGGCCGTCTCGGTGCCGAGCAACTGGCAGCCATGGTGCTCTCTGCGCAGTTTCTCTTCACGATCCTGATTTTCGGTTCGGGCTTTTCCATCGCCGTCGTACCGCTGGTGGCTCAGGCCTATGGTAGGGGCGATGTGGCTTCGGTGCGCCGTGCATTGCGCATGGGCCTATGGGTCGTCACGGCCTATTGGCTGGTGGCGCAGCCGGCCTTTCTTTATTCGGAGCAGATCCTTCTTGCGGCTGGGCAAAAGCCGGATGTCGCGAGGCTTGCGAGCGGCTATATTGCGATCGGCCACTTCGCCGTGCTGCCGGGGCTGCTTTACAACGTCATTCGCGCACTCGTGAGCGCCATTGGCCGCGCCGGCATCATCCTCAAGGTCACCATTGCCATGCTGGTGATGAATGCGGTGCTTGCCTACTGCCTGGTGCTCGGCCATTTCGGCATGCCGGCGCTCGGGCTGCATGGTGCGGCGATCGTCTCCGTTGCGGTGCAGACGGCGGGGTTCCTGTTCATTCTCGGCTATGTGCAGAGCCGCGAAGAGACGCGCCGCTACGAAATCTTCGTCCGTCTTTGGCGGCCGGATTGGCATGCGCTCTGGGAAGTCGTTCGCCTTGGCTTTCCAATCAGCATCACGGTTCTGGCCGAGGTCAGCCTGTTTACGGCCGCTTCGCTGTTGATGGGGCAGATCGGTACGATTGAGCTCGCCGCGCATGGTATCGCGCTGCAGTGGGCGTCGATCGCCTTCATGATCCCGCTCGGCCTCAGCCAGGCGGCGACCGTGCGGGTCGGTGTTGCGCACGGGCAGGGTGATCATCTCGGCCTAAAGCGCGCGGCAATCGTGGCGCTTATCGTTTCGAGCTGCATTGCGCTCTGCGGCAGCATCCTGTTCGCGACGGCGCCGGCGTGGCTGGGAAGCTGGTTCCTTGACGTCAAGTCGGCAGAAGCGCCGCAGGTGCTCGCCTATGCGGCGCCGCTGATCGTCGTGGCCGGCCTGTTCCAGCTTGTGGATGGACTGCAGGCAATCGCCAGCGGTCTGCTGCGCGGTTTGAAGGACGCGCGCGTGCCGATGATCATGGCGCTGATCGCCTATTGGCCGATCGGTTTCTTCCTGGCATGGCTGCTTGCCTTCCCGCTTGGCTTCGGTGGGATCGGTATCTGGTTCGGCTTTCTTCTGGGGCTGGCCTCGGCCGCAACGATGCTCTGCACGCGGTTCTACATCCTGGTGCGCTCGGAGAAATTGGCTGGCTGACGCCGGTCAATTTGACGCCGGAGCGGGCAAGACTGCTGACAAAAATTGACAGCATGGTCGTCTATATTGGTGCCATACCAACGACGGGAGACGATCATGATTTTCAAGGCAAGCAATCGTAACGATGCCGCGCTGTTCCCGCGGGAAGAATCGATCAGTCAGGGTGCACCGGTGCGCCTCCTGCCGCATGCCAACGTGTCTCGCGGAGAACCCAAGCCTGCCGAGAAATCCTATTGGCTGGCAGTGGCTTCCACGGAGCACGTTCGCCTCGGGCGCGAACATGGCTTCATGCAGGTTTGCCACGGCAAGCCGGGTCCGCTGAAGCGCATCAAGCCGGGTGACGGCATCGTCTATTATTCGCCATCGCTGACGATGGGAGACCGGGACGGTTTCCAAAGCTTCACGGCCATCGGCTATGTCCGCGAGGGCGGGGTTTATCAGGCGCAGATGGATTGCGGAAAAGCCTATCGGCGCGATGTCGATTGGCTCGATGCGCCCGAGCAGCCGCTTCGTCCCTTGCTGGGTTGGCTGGATTTTACCCAGGATAAGAACTGGGGCTACAGATTGAGATTCGGGCTCGTCGACTTTGGACAGTCCGATTTCGAATTCCTGCAGGAGATCATGATGAGCGAACTGGAAGTCGTAAAGCAGCGTCGCCTGCAGGCGTAAGCCGATGTGAAGACATAGAGCGGTTCAGCGTTTCACGGAATCGCTTTCCCGCTCTATCCCTTTGTTTTTGCGCATTCCGGACGGAAAACCGCTGCGCACTTTTCCTGGAAGTGCTCTATACCTCCCAACTTGACGCGTAAAAAAAAGCCTCGGATTGATCGCGAATCCGAGGCTTTCTTATGTGTTAGGCGGCTGATGCGCTCAGGCGCGCTCGGCCAAAGCCGGTTCGCCCTTCTTCTCGCGCACCAGATTGACGAAGCGGCGGAAGAGGTAGTGGCTGTCCTGGGGGCCCGGAGAGGCTTCCGGGTGATGCTGCACGGAGAAGACCGGCTTGCCGGAAACGCGCAGGCCGCAATTGCTGCCGTCGAACAGCGAAACGTGAGTCTCCTCAACGCCTTGTGGGAGCGAGCTCGAGTCGACTGCGAAGCCATGGTTCATCGAGACGATCTCGACCTTGCCCGTCGTGTGATCCTTGACCGGATGGTTGGCGCCGTGGTGACCCTGATGCATCTTCGCCGTCTTGGCGCCGAGCGCGAGGCCGAGCATCTGGTGACCGAGGCAGATGCCGAACAACGGGATTTCGGTCTTCAGCAGGTCCTTGATGACAGGCACGGCATATTCGCCGGTTGCCGCCGGGTCGCCCGGACCGTTCGACAGGAAAATACCGTCGGGCTTCAAAGCCAAGACATCATCGGTGGATGCGGTCGCCGGCAATACGGTGACCTTGCAATCGAGGCCTGAGAAGAGGCGCAGGATATTGCGCTTGACGCCGTAATCGAGGCAGACGACGTGATATTTGGCATCGTCGGCGTTGAGTTCGCCGTAGCCTTCGTTCCAAATCCAAGGCGTCTGGGACCATTGCGACGATTGGCCTGACGTGGCGACCTTGGCGAGGTCGAGGCCTTCCAGGCCGCTCCAGGACTTCGCATCCGCCTTCAATTGCTCGATATCGAAGACGCCGTTCGGATCATGGGCGATGACGCCGTTGGGCATGCCGTTTTCGCGGATCCAGGCGGTCAGCGCGCGGGTGTCGATGCCGCACATGCCGATGATGCCGCGAGCCTTCAGCCACTGGTCGAGATGCTTTGCGGCGCGGTAGTTCGAGGGATCGGTGATATCGGCCTTGAAGACGACGCCGACGGCGCCATGCCGGGCGGCAGGCGTCAGATCTTCGATGTCTTCGTCATTGGTGCCGACATTGCCGATATGGGGGAAGGTGAAGGTAACGATCTGGCCGAGATAGGAGGGGTCGGTCAGGATTTCCTCGTAGCCGGTCAGCGCCGTGTTGAAGCAGACTTCGGCTTGGACCTTGCCGGTCGCGCCGATACCCTTGCCTTCGATTACGGTGCCGTCGGCGAGAACGAGCAGGGCACTCGGCTTTTCAGTTGTCCATGGGGCTGTCGCGGTCATTGTCATCCCGTTTCCGGCGTCGTGCGCGGCCTTGAAAAGACCGTGGGCTTCCGCCATGTTTGTGCCGATTGCAGCCGGCGACGTGCGTCGCGGCTTGAGACCTTCATATCGATCTAATGTGCAGGTGCTGGACATAGCCAAACAAGGCGTGTCGGTCAATGCGCCCCGTTCGTTTCCCGCCAAGGAATTCGCCGGCTTTCGAGCAAACCTGATGTAATTGCATTGATCGCCGCTGATGGTCTATGAGACTGGCAACGTGAAATGAGAGGCTAGGCGATCGTCGCCGGCTTGCTTAAGGAGTTTAAGACATGATCCGCGAAACGCTTTCCAACGCCCAGAAAGATGCCATGAAGGCCAAGGACGCGGCGAGGCTTTCGACCGTGCGCCTCATCCTCGCCGCGATCAAGGACAAGGACATTGCCAATCGTGGTCTCGGCAAGGAACAGGCAAGCGACGACGAGATTCTGCAGTTGCTCGCCAAGATGATCAAGCAGCGCGAAGAGTCGGTGAAGATCTACATGGATGGCGGACGTCCGGAACTGGCCGACAAGGAACGCGAGGAAATCGCTGTTATCCAGGGCTTCATGCCTGAGCAGCTTTCCGACGAGAAGGTGCGCGAGATCTGCGTCGCCGTCGTGGCGGAACTGGGTGCGCAGGGTCTGAAGGACATGGGCAAGTGCGTCGCCGCCCTGCGCGAGCGCTATGCCGGGCAGATGGATTTCGCCAAGGCTTCGGCGATCCTCAAAGAGCTGCTGAAGTAAGTCTTTGTTGCTCCGTCGGTGCGGGCTCGGGCTGCGCGCCGACGGTTTCTTCCCAGACATTGCCGATGATGGCGAATTTTTCGGCCTGGTAGTCCCAATATTCCTGAATGAAGCCGCGGGAGAGCCAGAAGTGGCTCTTGCCCGGACTGCCGACCCAGCCCACGCTTCCCATCGCCGATGCCTTGCTCATCAGCCGTTTCACATGCGTTCTGGAGATCAGGAAGCGTTCGCAGATCTCGCTGAACGAAATCGGACCGATATCCATTCTCGCCGCCGTCGGATCCATCGTTCCGATGCGGGAGATCAGATAATCCATGATGACGCCGCCGGAATTTGCCCAGGTGAAGAGATCGAAGGTCTCGCCGGGATGGCGAACTCGGTCGCTGGCAATGATTCTGGATGCGACTGTCGGCTGCAGCACTGCAACGAGTTCCGGTCGTTCGACAAAAGTCGCAATCCGCTGGCTGCCATCCAGGCTGTCGAGCACCATGAGGTGGATATAAAACCATTTCGCGAGCTGTTCGACCGCCGCTTCGGTCGGCTCGATCGGGCGCAGGCGCTTGTCGGGTGAGTCGGGCAGATGGCGCATATAGCGATAGGCGAGCATTTCCTGGATGAAGCTCAGCGCCGTATTGTGGCTGGCGATCTCATGTTTGAGAACGTAATCCACAAAGCGGCGGGCATAGAAGCCCGGCGGCTCTCCGTCTATTCCGCCGTAATGCAGTCCGAGGCCGGCTTGGGCCATCAGCCAACGTTGCTGGGAAGCAAAAACAGAGCTCATGCGTGGATTGCCAACGTATGCGGCAACCATCTCGCGCGAGCAGCCGAGAACAATTGTGAAGAAACGAAGATCAGAGGCAAGTTCTTCCGCAACGAATGACATATGAAGATTTCCAATGAGCCGGGGAATTCATCGGCGCGGCGGTGTCAATTGTCAATTGAATTTGGATGTCATGGCGTAAATGGAGTATTGCTAATATATCCGCTCCGGCTAGAGCTTTGATGAGCTGGGGGCAATCGCCGAAACGGCGTCGAATTTAGCGCGCTTTGCGCCACCCTTGACCGCAAATAGAGAAGGCAGGAGCTGGGGGAGCTCCTGCCTTCTTGCGCTTTGCAGGCGTTTGATGACGCAGGGTGGGGCCCAAAAATCAAACGTCTTTTGCAAAGGCACCCAGGTGAGGCGGCGCCGGGGGTAGGGATGGTGCCTCACCTGGGTATGGGTGAACTTTACTTGATGATCCTGACTTGCTCTGGCGAATCCATGCCTTGCGACTGCAACCAGGATATCTGAACCTTGATGCCGGCTTTGAGGGCCGGAACTTTCATATCAACGGGTACCTGATAATCGGCCCCGGTATAAAGCACGTTCGTCGTCACCGCCGGTGCTACACCCTGCGTTGTCGTAGCCGAGCTATAGTTAGCTGTGGCGAAGAGGGCAGCGGCAGCAAAGGGTACGAGCAGAACGCGCATTTGAATTCTCCCAAACTGGAAACCTGTACCTCTGGCTTCCTGTCCGTCGGGGCGTCTAGGCATGTCGCGTCGCGAAGCATTTGTTCGCCGGCTTGTCTCGTCCCGTGAGAAGAAAGCTATTGCGCTGCACACCAACAATCAAATTACAAAAAAATAATGTTTGGCTTACGAACTATGCCTCAAATGCGCCACCGGCAGGGAAGAACGCGCGCCTTTCGACCTTCGGCAACGGTTGCCGCTTGCGTCGTTTTTCGCCCTTAACTGCTCATCCTTATAATCAGTAACTCTTTGCTTTTGCGAAGTTTTCGGCACGGTCTAGCTGTGGTGCCGGGTTTTTGCGATGCACATATAGGCGGGAAAAGCTGGACCTGATCCTGCCTCTGACGATGCCGAAAACCGCCTCCCAACCAGGGGCACGGACATGAATTGTGCCGAAGCTTTCACGGAGTTGTGATCGGAAAAGTTGAATTCGACTATCCAGCGAGAAGGCTGTGAATAGCGGGCGTGGCGGAGGGTTCTCGTGGCAATGCGCTCCGTTCCTGATTATATGGGGGCAAGCCAGAGGTAGTCATGCGATTTTCCAATACGTTTCTCGATGAGATTCGCGACCGCGTTCCCATTTCGGACGTGATCGGTCGACGTGTGACCTGGGATCGGCGCAAGACCAATGTGCCGCGCGGCGATTATTGGGCCTGCTGCCCGTTCCATGGCGAAAAGTCACCGAGCTTCCACTGCGAGGACCGCAAGGGCCGTTATCACTGCTTCGGTTGCGGCGTCACGGGCGATCATTTCCGTTTTCTGACCGAGATCGAGGGGCTCAGCTTCCCCGAAGCGGTGCAGCAGATCGCCGACATGGCGGGCCTTCCCATGCCGGTCGCCGATCCCATGGAGGCAAAGCGCGAAAAGGAGCGCACATCGCTGCTCGATGTCATGGAAATGGCAACGCAGTTCTTTCAGGATCAGCTCCAGGCGGCAAACGGTGCAAGGGCGCGCGCCTATCTGCGCGATCGCGGCCTGACCGGCCGCACCATCGAGACCTTCCGCCTCGGCTATTCGCCGGACAGCCGCAATGCACTCAAGGAGTTTTTAGCCGGCAAAGGCGTCTTGAAAGAGCAGATGGAAGCTTGCGGCCTTGTCGTGCACGAGAATGTGCCGGTCTCCTACGACCGCTTCCGTGATCGTATCATGTTCCCGATCCTGTCTTCGCGTGAAAAGGTGATCGCCTTCGGCGGCCGTGCCATGTCGCCGGATGCGCCGGCCAAATATCTCAATTCCAACGAGACCGAACTCTTTCACAAGGGCAATGTGCTTTACAATTTCACGCGTGCGCGCCGTGCCGCCCAGGGGAACGACGGTGCAGGGACGATCATCGCCGTCGAAGGCTATATGGACGTCATCGCGCTGCATCAGGCTGGCGTCGAGAACGCGGTTGCGCCGCTCGGCACGGCGCTGACGGAAAACCAGCTCGAACTCCTGTGGAAGATGACGCCCCAGCCGGTGCTCTGCTTCGATGGCGACGGCGCCGGCATTCGCGCCGCCAATCGTGCCGCCGATCTGGCGCTGCCACATATCAAGCCGGGCCGTACCGTGCGCTTCGCCTTGCTGCCCGACGGCAAGGATCCCGATGATCTCGTCCGCCACGATGGCCGCGCACCTTTCGACAAGGTCATGGCGCAGGCAAAGCCGCTGGCGGAAATGATCTGGAGTCGCGAAGCGGGCAGTGGCACCTTCGACACACCGGAGGCGCGCGCCGAACTTGAGGCGCGGCTGAAGCAGATGGTTTCGGTCATATCGGACGAGAATGTCCGCCGGCATTATCAGCAGGACATGCGCGACCGGCTGAACGGGCTGTTCCAGCCGCAGTTCCAGCGCGGCGGCAATCAGCAGGGGCGCGGTTTTTCCCGCGAAGGCAATGGCCGCAATTTCGGTGGCCGCGGCGGGTCGACCCGTGATCGGCAGCAGGTCGCCAATATAACGGCGTCGGATCGCTTGACGCGTTCAGGCATGATCAAGGGTCATCAGGACATACCGGGGCTGCGCGAGAGCGTGTTGGCGTTGACCATCGTCAATCATCCGGCGTTGCTGCAGGACGAATATGATGAGATCGCTGCGATCGATTACGAAAGCCGCGAATTGCAGCGTCTGTGGTCCGCCATGCTCGGCACGGCAGCAGCCATGGCCGGCCCGCAGCTCAATCGCGAGCGGCTGCTCGAGCAGTTGGAGGAGCAGGGTTTTGCCGCATTGCTGAAGAGCCTCGACCAGCAGGTGCGCAATGCCCGGCTTTGGACGGCGACCGAGGAAGCCGCCACGGAAGATGCGCGCGAGGGATATCGCCAGGCGCTTGCGCTTCACAAGCGGTCGAAGGCGTTGCGTTGGCACAAGATCGAGCTGCAAAGCGCGATCGCCGAGGCAACGGAAGAGGGTGACGGCGACCTTATCGAGCAGTTGATGCGCGCTTTGCAGGAAGTGCAGCTCGAGGCTTTGCGCCTCGAAAACCAGGAAGCGATCATTGATGGCTTTGGCGTGCTTTCCGGTCGCATCAAAGGGGCAGCGGGGAAATAGGGATAGATGTCACTGCCAGATCGACAGGAGCCGCGGTTTTCCGCCGATGATGCGCTGTTCGGGAGAGACAATTCGGGAGCGGCGCCGCTCGATATCCTCAAGCGGGTCTATGGCTATTCCGCCTTTCGCGGCAAGCAGCAGCAGGTGGTCGAGCATGTGGTTTCCGGTGGCGATGCGGTCGTGCTGTTTCCGACCGGCGCCGGCAAATCGCTTTGTTTCCAGATTCCGGCGTTGTGCCGCGATGGCCTCGGCATCATCGTTTCGCCATTGATCGCCCTGATGCGCGATCAGGTCGAGGCGATGAAACAGCTCGGCATCCGGGCGGCGGCGCTGAACTCGTCCTTATCGCGGGATGAGGCAAGTGATGTCTATCGCGCCATCTCCGGGGGCAGGCTCGATCTGCTCTATGTCACGCCCGAACGCATCTTGACCGACGGCTTCAGCCAGATGATCGCCAAGGCGAAGATTGCCTTGTTCGCGATCGACGAGGCGCATTGCGTCTCGCAATGGGGACATGATTTCCGGCCGGAATACCGTGATCTCGGCAAGCTTGCGGAACTCTTTCCCGATGTGCCGCGCATCGCGTTGACGGCGACGGCCGATCCGCACACGCGCGACGATATCATCGAGAGGCTGGCGCTCGATAACGCCAAGGTGTTCACCACCAGCTTCGATCGCCCGAATATCACCTATGAGATCGTCGAGCGTGATCAGCCGCGTCAGCAATTGCTGCGTTTCCTCGATGGTCATCGCGGCGATAGCGGCATTGTCTATTGCCTGTCGCGGGCCAAGGTCGAGGATACGGCGGAGTGGTTGAACGGGCAGGGCGTTCGCGCGCTTGCCTATCATGCCGGCACGGATCGGTCGGTGCGCGATGCCAATCAGGATGCCTTCTTGAAGGAAGAGGATCTTTGCCTGGTGGCGACGGTCGCCTTCGGCATGGGCATCGACAAGCCGAATGTCCGCTATGTCGCCCATCTCGATCTGCCCGGTTCCGTCGAGGCCTATTATCAGGAGACCGGGCGCGCGGGACGCGACGGCCTACCGTCCGAAGTCTGGATGGCCTATGGCATGGCTGACGTCATCCAGCGGCGGCGGATGATCGATGAGGGCAATGCTGCGGAAGAGATCAAACGCGTCGAGCGTGCCAAGCTCAACGCATTGCTTGCGATCTGTGAGACGGCCGGCTGCCGGCGACAGGCGATCCTTGCGCATTTTGGCGAGGGGCATGGCGGCGGCTGCGGCAATTGCGACACCTGCCTGAAACCGGTCGAGACTTGGGATGGCACGGAAGCGGCGATCAAGGCGCTCGCCGCGGTCTACCGCACCGGCGAGCGCTTCGGCACCGGCCATGTCATCGATGTGCTGATGGGGACGGTCAATGAGAAGACCGAGCGTTTCGGTCATGTGAACATGCCGGTTTTCGGGGCCGGCAAAGATATTCCCGCCCGCACCTGGCAGTCTGTCTTCCGCCAATTGCTGGCAAGCGGCTTCGTCAGCATCGATCACGCCGCTTTCGGCGCGATGAAGCTCGAGCCGGAGGCGCGGGCGGTCTTCAAGCACGAGCGCCAGGTTTTCTTCCGCAAGGACAGGCCGGAGGCGGGGCGTCGCGCCAAGAAGGCGGCGCGGATCGAGAAGCGGCAGTCAAGCCTGTCGAGCGAGGCTCAGCCGCTGTTCGAGGCGTTGAGAAGCGAGCGCGCCAGGATCGCTAAGGCGCTCGGCGTGCCGCCCTACGTCGTTTTCCCGGATACGACACTGATTGCCTTTGCTACGGAGCGGCCGACAAGCCGCGATGCCCTCCTGGAAATTTCGGGCGTAGGGCAGTCAAAGTTGGAACGCTACGGAGATGCGTTCTTGAAGGTTATCCGGGCGTTCGAAGAGGGATGAGCGGCAGGGGCTTTCCTTTACCCGATATCAGTGAAAGCGAGATCATTTCCCTTGTAGAGCAAGCCCACATTCAGGGCTTTGGCGCAAGCATAAGCGAAACAATCGCCAAAATTGAGATCGGCTTTGTGACCTACCGCCTTGCCATATCGAGCGCTTGCTTCCAGTGCGGCTTTGCCAATGTCCGATGAGATTTCGATCTCCTGCGCCCCGATATCCTCGATAAATGTATCAATAGCTTGTCCGGCCCGTCGAAGGAGAGATGGTGATGGTTTTTGCCCGGGGACCGGGGTTTTACGACGGGCGAGGGCTAAGGTTGCCTCGAACTTCACGAGTGGCGATACATAGAAATCGCTGTTGACCTTCGCCAGGCTTTTTTCAATTTCCTCATAGCCTGGCTCCTCGCCAAGTATTGCGACAATTGCCGATGCGTCGATAAACATCAGTCATCGCCCCACATTTCATCAGTGAACGCTTTCATATCGAAATTTGGATCATTGGGGCCTAGTGCATCGGCCATTGCTTTGGCGCGGGCCAGTCGATCGCGCAGCGGAAGCTCCTTCCTTGCGCGTGCAAGCTCATGTTTCAGCGCTTGGCGAACCGCCTCCGTTTTCGTGGGCGCCTTGGTCAATTTCTGAATTTCGTTAGCTAAGGAGTCTACTTCCGCATCGCGAATATAAAGTGCCATCGATATATCTCCCATGTATATCTGTATATCACGGCGGCGATATTCAAGCCAGCGACACTTTTGACCGTCGCGCTGACGCCTTCCTCGCGACATGGTGTGTGCAGATGTGCTAATTCGATGATGTCGTCGTTAGATGGTTCCATCTCTTTTCGAGAAAGCGCGTTCATCATGACATCTGCCTTCATCTCCCATCTTCAATCCGAAATCGCCAGTCTGAAGGAGGCAGGCCTCTATAAGTCCGAGCGGATCATCACATCCAAGCAGGCGGGCGAGATCGCCGTGGCTGGCGGCGAGCGGGTGCTGAACTTCTGTGCCAACAACTATCTCGGGCTCGCCGACAACGAGGAACTGGCCGAGGCTGCGAAGAAGGCACTTGATCGCTATGGTTATGGCATGGCCTCGGTGCGCTTCATCTGCGGGACGCAGGAGGAGCATAAGCAGCTCGAGGCAAGGATATCGGCCTTTTTGGGCATGGAGGATACCATCCTCTATTCCTCCTGCTTCGATGCCAATGGCGGACTGTTCGAGACGCTGTTGTCGGAGGAGGACGCCATCATCTCCGACGCGCTGAACCACGCCTCGATCATCGACGGCGTGCGCCTCTCCAAGGCGAAACGCTTTCGCTACGCCAACAATGACATGGCGGCTTTGGAGGAGGAGCTGAAGAAGGCGGAGGGCAGCCGATTCAAGCTGATCGCTACCGATGGCGTTTTCTCCATGGATGGCATCATCGCCAATCTCGAGGGCGTCTGCGATCTTGCCGAAAAATATGGCGCAATGGTCATGGTCGATGACAGCCATGCCGTCGGCTTTGTCGGCGATCACGGTCGCGGCTCGCCGGAACATTGCGGTGTCGAGGGCAGGGTCGATATTATCACCGGTACGCTTGGCAAGGCGCTCGGCGGTGCATCGGGAGGCTACACTTCGGCCAAGGCTGAGATCGTCGATTGGCTGCGCCAGCGTTCGCGCCCCTATCTTTTCTCCAATACCCTGGCTCCGGTTATCGCGGCCGCCTCGTTGAAGGTCTTCGAGCTGATCCAAAACGGCAGCGATCTGCGCGACCGACTCCGTGGTAATACGGAGTTTTTCCGTAGTGAAATGACCAAGCTCGGTTTCACTTTGGCGGGCGCCGATCACCCGATCATTCCCGTCATGCTCGGCGATGCGAAGCTGGCGCAGGAGATGGCGGCGCTGATGCTGAAAAAGGGCGTCTACGTCATCGGCTTCTCCTTCCCGGTCGTGCCGAAGGGCCAGGCGCGCATCCGCACGCAGATGTCGGCGGCGCATTCGAAAGCCGATGTCGAGCGCGCGATTGCCGCTTTCGCTGAGGCGGGACGTGAACTCGGAATCATTTGAATCGGATGGAGACGACAGCTCATGTCGAACATGATGAAGGCGCTGGTCAAATCGAAGCCGGAAGTCGGGCTATGGATGGAGCATGTTCCGGTTCCCGAGGTTGGGCCGAATGATGTGCTGATCCGGGTCAAAAAATCGGCGATCTGCGGCACGGATGTGCATATTTGGAATTGGGACCAATGGGCGCAGAAGACCATTCCGGTGCCGATGGTCGTCGGTCATGAATTCTGTGGCGAAATTGCCGAGATCGGCTCGGCGGTCACGAAATATCACGTCGGCGAGCGCGTTTCCGGCGAGGGACATATCGTTTGCGGCAAGTGCCGCAACTGCCGGGCGGGCAGGGGGCATCTCTGCCGCAATACGCAGGGTGTCGGCGTCAACCGTCCGGGCTCCTTCGGTGAATTCGTCTGCATTCCGGAAAGCAACGTGGTGCCGATCCCCGACGATATCCCGGATGAGGTGGCGGCGATCTTCGATCCTTTCGGCAATGCGGTACACACTGCACTTTCCTTCGATCTGGTGGGCGAGGATGTGCTGGTCACCGGCGCGGGGCCGATCGGCATCATGGGCGCCATGGTCGCCAAGCGTTCCGGCGCCCGCAAGGTGGTCATCACCGATATCAATCCCAACCGGCTGGCGCTCGCCCGCAAGCTCGGTATCGAGCATGTTGTCGATGCTTCAAAAGAAAATCTTGCCGATGTGATGAAGTCTATCGGCATGACCGAAGGTTTCGATGTCGGTCTGGAAATGTCGGGTGCAGCCCCCGCCTTCCGCGACATGATCGACAAGATGAACAATGGCGGCAAGATCGCCATTCTTGGCATCGCGCCGGCCGGCTTCGAGATCGACTGGAACAAGGTGATTTTCAAGATGCTCAATCTGAAAGGCATCTACGGCCGCGAGATGTTCGAGACCTGGTATAAGATGATCGCCTTCGTTCAGGGCGGGCTCGACGTCTCGCCGGTCATTACCCACCGTATCGGAATCGATGATTTCCGCGATGGCTTCGAAGCCATGCGTTCCGGTAACTCCGGCAAGGTGGTGATGGACTGGATTTGAGCAAAATTGTGGCCCGATCGCATCAATATTGCCGCGAACTGCGGAAATACGGGTGGTTTCATAGACCTGCCCTTGTCATCGCACGGGGACTTCCTAAATACGGGAAGCAATCGTTTCTGGGCGTGTTGGGCCTGTGGATAAGGCTTTTTCACGATTTTAACAGGCTTTTTTGCTGGAAAAGCTTGACGAGAACAAAAATTGTAGGAATCACCGTTTGTCCTCGGAAAAACGGTGAACTGGGTCAGGCGGATCACATATACCATGGCCGGAATTCCAAACGCAATCCAGCTTTGCTGTTCGGAGCCGGCGATCGTGGTTAATCAGGCATTAAAGGTCATTCCGTTAGGTGTTTGTCGGTGATTCGGGGCTGGCGCGAAGCGCGCCGGGCCAGAGCGGTCATTCACCGCGTGTAGTTTAAGCGTCAGGGAAAGCGACGATATAGAGATGGCAACCAAGGTCAAAGAGAACGAAGAAGCTGAAGTCGAACGCGACGGCGCCTCGGATGGCCCGCTTCTCGATCTTTCCGACGACGCGGTCAAAAAGATGATCAAGGCCGCGAAGAAGCGCGGCTATGTGACGATGGACGAGCTTAACGCCGTTCTGCCGTCCGAAGAAGTGACGTCGGAGCAGATCGAAGACACGATGGCTATGCTCTCCGATATGGGCATCAACGTCATCGAAGACGAGGATGTCGAAGAGGCGGGCGCGGCAGCCAGTGGCGGCGACGACGACGATTCCAGCAGCGACGAGGATGGCGAAGGCGGCGAGCTTGCGCCTTCCGGCGGTTCAGCGCTTGCAACCACCAAGAAGAAAGAGCCGACCGATCGCACCGACGATCCCGTGCGCATGTATCTGCGCGAGATGGGTTCCGTCGAACTGCTGTCGCGCGAAGGCGAAATCGCGATAGCCAAGCGCATCGAGGCCGGCCGCGAAACCATGATCGGCGGTCTTTGTGAGAGCCCGTTGACGTTCCAGGCGCTGATCATCTGGCGCGACGAACTCAACGAAGGCACCACGCTGCTCCGCGAAATCATCGACCTCGAAACGACCTATTCCGGTCCCGAGGCCAAGGCTGCGCCGCAGTTCCAGAGCCCGGAAAAGATCGAGGCGGACCGCAAGGCCGCTGAAGAGAAGGAAAAGGCCCGCCGTGGCCGTTCCTCCGGCGACGACGACATCACCGATGTCGGCGGCGAAGGCATGCCGATCGAGGAGGAGGAAGAGGACGAGGACGAATCCAGCCTCTCGCTCGCCGCGATGGAAGCTGAGCTTCGTCCGCAGGTCATGCTGACGCTCGATACGATCGCCGAGACCTACAAGAAGCTACGCAAGCTGCAGGACCAGCAGGTCGAGCAGCGCCTGTCGGCTTCCGGCACGCTGTCTTCCGCACAGGAGCGCCGCTAC
Source organism: Martinezella paranaensis (assembly GCF_014200235.1). Lineage (NCBI taxonomy): Bacteria > Pseudomonadati > Pseudomonadota > Alphaproteobacteria > Hyphomicrobiales > Rhizobiaceae > Martinezella > Martinezella paranaensis. Next base: position 77,028 of record NZ_JACHBI010000003.1, read on the forward strand.
AAGGAACTCAAGGATGAGCTAGTCAAGTCGGTCAAGTCTCTGTCGCTGAACCAGAACCGTATCGACGCTCTCGTCGAGCAGCTCTACGACATCAACAAGCGCCTTGTGCAGAACGAAGGCCGCCTGCTGCGTCTTGCCGAATCCTACGGCGTCAAGCGCGATAGCTTCCTGGAGCAGTATCAGGGCGCCGAGCTCGACCCGAACTGGATGAAGTCGATCGGCAATCTGGCCGCTCGCGGCTGGAAGGAATTCGCCAAGAGCGAAAACACCACGATCCGCGACATCCGCCAGGAAATTCAGAACCTTGCGACCGAAACCGGCATTTCGATCTCGGAATTCCGCCGCATCGTTCACATGGTTCAGAAGGGCGAGCGCGAAGCGCGTATCGCCAAGAAGGAAATGGTCGAAGCGAACCTGCGCCTCGTCATCTCCATCGCCAAGAAATACACCAACCGCGGTCTGCAGTTCCTCGACCTCATTCAGGAAGGCAATATCGGCCTGATGAAGGCGGTCGATAAGTTCGAATATCGCCGCGGCTACAAGTTCTCGACCTACGCCACATGGTGGATTCGTCAGGCGATCACCCGCTCGATCGCGGACCAGGCGCGCACGATCCGCATTCCGGTGCATATGATCGAAACGATCAACAAGATCGTTCGTACCTCGCGCCAGATGCTGCATGAAATCGGCCGCGAGCCGACGCCGGAAGAACTGGCCGAAAAGCTTGCCATGCCGCTTGAAAAAGTGCGCAAGGTGCTGAAGATTGCCAAGGAGCCGATCTCGCTCGAAACCCCGGTGGGTGACGAAGAAGATTCCCATCTCGGCGATTTCATCGAGGACAAGAATGCGCTGCTGCCGATCGACGCCGCCATTCAGGCGAATCTGCGCGAGACGACGACCCGCGTTCTGGCATCGCTGACGCCGCGCGAAGAGCGCGTGCTGCGCATGCGCTTCGGCATCGGCATGAACACCGACCATACGCTCGAAGAAGTCGGCCAGCAGTTCTCGGTTACCCGCGAACGTATCCGTCAGATCGAAGCCAAGGCGTTGCGCAAGCTGAAGCATCCGAGCCGCTCCAGAAAGCTGCGCTCGTTCCTCGATAGCTGAGGGATTTGCGCTGTTACGAGATCAGAACCCGGTTCGCGGAAGCGAGCCGGGTTTTTCGTTTTGTGAGATGCCGGCACCGCCGTTTCCCGGCGCGTTCTTCTAAAGGTGCGACGTTGTATGTTACCTTGTCGGGGGGCTTCCTCGAGGCTTTGCCTGGGATCACGCAGGTTTGTTTTCCGGGCACTGCGGAGCTGTGGTCAGACTGACAGCCTGCAATTTTCCGGCTGCCTCTTTCTGGCCTTGATGTTTAACACCATATGTCGGGAATCTGGGCATCGTGGGATGTCGTTTGTTCGGTAAGGTTTGGATGAAATTGTTGAGCGCTTCTCCGTCTGCCCTGCGTCGTCAGCCTTGCGGCCGCTGACCGATGGAGCGCGTCGCCGAACAGCGGAAGCCGGATGAGCGTCGATGGGGACTGATCCCTTCGATCCTGCTGCATATCCTGTTTTTCGCGGCGCTTTTCTTGCTGCCGGTGGTGGCGATGCCGATACCGCAGCCGGAAGACAGCATCAATGTCGAGATGGTGCCGCAGCCCAAGGAGCAGGCACAAAATGCTGCGAAGCCACAGGAGCAGCGATCCGGCCGCGTGCCGACGCCGACGCCCAGGCCTGATCAGAAGGATACTTCGAAGGAAAAGGCAGCATCTGCCGATAAAACAGAGGGCGAGCAGACCGCCGACAAGCTGAGCGACGAGAGCAAGACGAAGACCGAGAAGGCTCCCGATCCGAATGCGCAAGACCAGAACGCCAAATCGCAAGAGCCGGCGCAGGCGGATAAGCCTGCCGATGTAAAGGCCGATCAGCCGTCACCGGCCACGCAGCAAGCTGACGCGCAGCCGCAGCCGAGTGATACGCCGTCGCCGACACCGGCTGATGATCAGGCGAAGCCGCAAGACCAGACGCAGGCGCGGCAGCAAGACCAGACGCCGCCCAACTCCGATCCGGCAACAGAGGCGCAGAAGCAGGACCAGACACCGCCGACCAGGGACGCGAACACCCAGCCGCAACAGCAAACTGCTGATCAACCGGCGCTGGATGCTTCGGCCGCGCAAGCTGCGGCGGAGGCCAACGTGCAGCCGAAGACAGATGTGACGCCGTCCCCAAGCGATGCCGCTTCACAGCAGCAACAGGCACAGGAGGCGGCAAAGACCGACGCGGAGGCGAAGGCCGCCAAGCCAGATGCTGCAACATCTGCGACCGATCCGAATTCCAGTGATCCAGCGTCAATGCCGACGCCGCAGGAGCTGGCGACGGACCAGGCGTCCGATACCCAGGTTGCGGAGCCGGATAAACCTTCGACGGATCAAGCAGGAACGCAGGCGGATCAAAAAGACGGAGCGGCGTCTGATCCCATTGCGGGACAAGCGAAGACCGCCGAAGGGCAGGTAGATCAGAATGCCCAACAGCAGGCCGCGGCCGATCCCAAGGTCGCCCCGGATGTCGCCGTTCCGACGACCGGCGGCGCACAGCCACAGCAACAATCGCAGGATCAATCGATCTCCGGCGCCGCTAGCGACCCAACGGCTGGAACCACATTCGTTCCCGAGCCTCAACCTCGACCGCAGCAGCGGTCGCCGGCGGACGGTACACAACAGGCATCGACATCCGATCCGTCGCAGACGCAACAAAAGCCGGTGGACAAAACCGGCGGCCAACAGGGCAAAGTCATCCAGGCCAAGCGCTTCTACTCCGGCACGGAAATAGCGCGCATGTCAAAGGACGAGTTGGACGCCTGGAAAAAACTCCCGCGGCGCGACCGTGTGCGGATGCTTTGCAACAACGAGCAAAAGCAGCAGTACTGGCATGATTTGAATGCCTATGGTCTCAATTTCATCAATTCTGCGCTCTCACCTAATATGTACATCTATACTGGCATCTATGGCGATGGCGTTGCCGTTCAAACACCCAAGGGATGGCAACAGGTCCAATTCAAATGTCAGGTTGATGACGATGCCTTGAAAGTTGTCGCTTTCTCCTATGCCATCAAAGGTCGCATCCCCGTCAGTCGGCTGGAGAAACTGGGCGTTCCCAGCAATTGAATGACAACACTCGCCTCGTCAGCTTGAAACAATAGTTTATTCCCATGCCCGATCGAAATTCGGCCAATTTCATCATACAATTCACTGTATCTATCTGATTCAATGTCCTCCCTTTGCATCGCACAATTCTAATGACATCGATCACAGCCGATTCCAAATCCATGGCCGCTGGCCATTCAACGCTGCGTGGCGTCCTCGTGGCATTCGCATCCTATGCCGTTTATGCGTTCAGTGACGCGTCGATCAAGCTATTGCATGGGACGCTGCCGTCCTATGAAGTGGCCTTCATCGGCTCGCTGTTTGGCTTTGCGGCCATTCCATTCCTGAAGGGGCGCGGGGATGGTTGGATGGATGTCGTCAAGACGACGAACCGGCCGTTGTGGATGCTGCGTTTCGCCTGTGGCGCGATCGGCACCATATGTTCGATCATAGCTTTCACCAAGCTGCCGATGGCAGAGGCTTTCGCGCTGCTCTTCCTCCTGCCGTCCTTCGTCACTATTCTTTCTGTCGTCTTCCTCAAGGAGGATGTGCGCTGGCAGCGTTGGACCGCGGTCATCCTCGGTTTTGTCGGCGTGCTCATCGTGCTGCGGCCGGGCTTTCGCGAGCTTTCGATCGGCCATCTCTGCGCGGCGATCGGCGGCTTGAGCGGGGCCGTCTCGATCATCATCAATCGCGCACTCGGCTCGAAGGAGAAGCGCATCTCGCTTTATGGTGCGGTGTTGTTCGGCACGCTCATCGTCAGTGGATTGCTGATGCTGCAGGAGATGACGTGGCCAGCGGCGTGGCAATGGATACTCCTCGCGAGCTACGGCCTTCTCGGCGCTGTTGGCACCGTTCTGCTGATGAGCGCGGCGCAGTTGGCTCCCGCCAATCTCGTCGCGCCGCCGCAATACAGCCAAATGATTTGGGCGATCGGTTTCGGTTATCTGCTGTTCAATGACAGCATCGATCTAGCGATGGCGCTCGGTATCGTCCTCATCATCTTTTCCGGCCTGCTGACGCTGGCGCGTGAGCGCAAACGCGGCACACCCTTGCCGGCGGCCGTTGTTGCGGCCAACACCCAAGGCGCCTTTGCGGCTGAGACATCAGATAGATGATGTGGCTCGCCTGCGATCCCATCGCGCGTCACCCGAATGAGTGGGGATTAGGTTTATTGTCGCCATGAGGTGACAAGCCTATGGTTGTTAAGCGCGACCTGTATTGACGGGACGGGGCCCGAAACGCCGGGGTGGCGGCGCGTAATTCCGAAAACTGGGATGGTTTTTCCAGGGCTTACGCGTGGATCAAACCGTTACTGCGTCATCTGCCTGCTCGTCTCAATGGATGCGCGACGCAGCGGAGGAGGTGTGGGATGACCACTTATATCGTTCTGCTCAATTGGACCGACCAAGGAGTGCGTAGCGTAAAGGAATCGCCGCGGCGGCTGGATGCTGCCAAGAAGCAGCTCCAGGATATGGGCGGTTCGTTTAAGCAATTTTTCCTGACCATGGGCGATCACGACATGGTCGCCGTCTGCGAGGCGCCCGATGACGCGGTGATGGCGCGCTTCGCCTTGACGCTTGGGATGGGCGGCAACGTGCGCTCGCGCACGCTGAAGGCTTTTCCCGAGGCCGCTTATCGCGAAATCATGGCGTCCTTGGGATAGTGTTGGGGGCGATTTTGTCACTGTTGAAACCCGGTCAGCGGCGGCTGACCGGGTATATGGAAGATGTGGCCAGCCGTGTCGCCATTGACCGCAGCGGCCGACTTCGAAAAGATGTCGGCGGATGAACAGAATGGCGTTGAGACATGGAAAAGCCCTGCCTCTTTGGCGCAGACTATAGCGTCTACGTGCGAATTGCGCGGCTTGCGCTTCTCGAGAAAGGCGTCGAGCACGAGAGGGTGCCGATCGACATTTTCGCTGAGGGCGGGCCGTCGGCATCCTATCTGGAGCGGCATCCATTCGGCCGCATTCCGGCCTTCGAGCACGGTGATTTTCGGCTCTATGAAACGGCTGCGATCACACGCTATGTCGATGAGGCATTCGATGGGCCGCGCCTTCAGCCTGTTGCGCCTCGTCAGCGGGCACGGATGAACCAGATCGTCAGCATTGCCGACGGATATCTCTATCCTCATCTGGTCTGGGGCGTTTGCGTGGAACGGGTCTCGAAGCCGGCAAAGGGCATCGCCGCCGATGAAGAGCGGATTGCGGCGAGCCTTGCCAAAGCTGCCATCGGCCTTGCCGCTCTTTCCGATCTGATCGGCGACGGTCCCTGGTTGTGCGGCCCGGAGTTGACGCTTGCCGATCTCTATGTGGCACCAATGTTCGACTATTTTCTCATGGCGCCGGAGGGGCGGGAAATGATCGAGCATCATCCGAAGCTGGCGGCATGGTGGTCGTGTATCGTTGCCCGGCCGAGTGTTGGGATGACGGGTTTCAGCAAGCCGGGCGGGCGGCGCGCATGAGGTCCAGCCAGTTCAGGATGCTTCGCTCTTCCGTTGCTGGTGTTGAAGCCGTGGCGGCGGAGACCGGACATAGCTTTCCCAAGCATACGCATGATCAGTTCGGCATCGGCGTCATCGAGCGCGGCGCGCAGGTGTCGCTGAGCGGGCGTGGCGTGGTACGGGCTGAAGCCGGCGACATCATCACTCTCAATCCGAACGAGGTGCATGACGGCATGCCGGTTGGGGAGAGCCGAGCGTGGTCGATGCTCTATTTCGATCCGCGGCTGGTGGGAGATCTTCTGGGCGATATCGGCGAAGGGGGCAGCGGCGAGGGGGAGTTTCCTTCTCCCGTCCTTCGAAACGGACAAGCTGCGGTGCGGTTCAAAGCACTGTTTTCGACGGTGACCGGCCAGGATGGCCCGGAAGCTGCGTTGCGGCGAGATGGACTGTTGTTATCGATTGTCGCGGACGTGATGCGCGAACAGCGGCAAGCGGATGAGGGTACCAATGTTCCCGCCGCAATCAGGCGTGCCCGCGATCTCATCGATGACGATCCGGCAGCATCGGTGACGCTGGCCGATCTCGCCGAGGCAAGCGGGCTCAGCCGTTTCCAGCTCCTGCGCGGTTTTGCCAAGGCAACGGGGCTGACACCGCACGCCTACCTGCTTCAGCGTCGCATCCTTCGGGCACGGGGGCTGATCGCCGCTGGCATGCCCCTGGCGGAAGCGGCTTTTGCCAGCGGATTTGCCGATCAAAGCCATATGACTCGGATCTTCGTGCGCAATTTCGGCGTCTCGCCACGCATCTACGCCGACACGAAGCGCTGAAGGCATCTGCAATTTCGTTCAAGACCGGCCGCCGGCTTCGGGTTTTTCTTCTGCTCCAAATCAGAACCGCAGAAGGAAAAGCCATGTATTTCCACCATTCGAATGAGATGTGGAACGAATTCCCCGATCTGGTCGCCGGCGCACTCTTCGTGGAAGGAGTCACCGCGAATGTGGGCGTCACCGATCGTCTCGCGACGTTCCATGCGATCGCCGAGGAACGGCTGGCGGGCAGTCCGGAAGGTGAGATGCCGGAGATCCAAGCCTGGCGGCGCACCTTCTCGAAAATGGGGCTGAAGCCGACGCAATATCGCTGTGCTTCCGAGGCTTTGCTCAGGCGATTCCGCCAGGAAAAATCGCTGCCGCAGTTGCATCCGCTCGTCGATCTCTGCAACGCCATCTCGATCGCTTTCGCCATTCCCATTGCCGTCTTCGATCTTGCGAAAATTTCCGGCGATCTCGAAGTCAGGCACGCGACGGGCAGAGAGACCTATCTGACCTTCGCCGGCGAAACAGAGCATCCAGAGCTGCGCGAGGTGATCTTTGCCGATGGTGCCGGTCAGGCGCATGCGCGGCGCTGGACCAACCGTCAAAGCGGTCTTTCCGCCGTTCGCGAGGATACGCGATCCGTGCTGATCGTCGCCGAGGCTATGCACGAGGCGGCCAGCAGTGATGTGCCGAAATTGATCGCGACCCTTGCGGCAGAACTCGCCGCCGTGTGGTCGGTCCAAGCCAGGACAAAGGTGCTCAGTTGCTCTTCACCACGATTTGATCTGTAGATCTTAGTATTTGCCGGCAAATGGCCGATCAGAAACAAAAATGCGGTTGACAAGCGCGGCATTCGGGCAGAGCAGGGGAACCCAATAGATATTTCATATTGCTCATAAATCTTGCTCTGGGCGCGGCGTCCGGAGCTGAAGAAAGACATATGGACACCCTGCAAAGCCAAGACCGGGCAAGCGTGCTCGGCCATCCCGGATATCGTTCCTTCGCTGCCTCTCGCGTCTTTTCCTCGATCGGTTTCCAGTCGGTCACGGTCGCCATGGGTTGGATGATCTACGATCAGACGCATAGCGCCTTCTTCCTTGGCCTGGTCGGCTTCTGCCAATTTTTGCCGATGGTCATCCTGACCTTCATCGTCGGTCATGTTGCCGACCGGTTCGACCGCCGGCGCATCGGCCTGGTCTGCCAGTTGGTCGAAGCCTTGACCGCGCTGGTGCTTGCCGTCGCCGTCTGGCAGCATTGGATCGGCCCGGCTGGCATCCTCGCTGCAGTCGCCGTCATGGGCGCCGCCACCGCCTTCGAACGCCCTACCATGGCCGCTCTGTTGCCCAATATCGTGCCGCCATTGATGTTACAGATGGCGATCGCGACCTCCACGTCGATGATGCAGACCGCCTTCATCATCGGTCCATCGCTCGGTGGCCTGCTCTATGGCGTCAGTCCGATCGCGCCTTTCGCGGTATCCGCCGTGCTGTATGTCATCGCGAGCCTCAATGTCATTTCGATCCGCGTCGAACGAAAGCAGCCGTCGTCACGCGAGCCCGTGACATTGAGTTCGGTCTTTGCCGGCGTCTCCTTTATCCGGAGTAGGCCGGTAATGATGGGCACGATCTCGCTCGATCTTTTCGCCGTGCTGCTCGGCGGCGCCACGGCGCTATTGCCGATGTTCGCGCGGGATATCCTGCATGCCGGACCATGGGGGCTCGGACTTCTGCGTGCCGCACCTGCAATCGGTGCTTTGGTCATGTCGATCTGGCTGGCGCGTCGGCCTCTGCAGACGGATGCTGGCAAGAAAATGCTGCTCGCAGTTTTCGTTTTTGGCGTTGCCACCGTCGTCTTCGCGCTTTCGACCAACATCATCCTTTCCGTCGCAGCGCTGCTTATCGTCGGCGCGTCGGATACGGTCAGCGTCGTCGTGCGCAGTTCGCTGGTGCAGCTCCTGACGCCGGACAATATGCGCGGCCGCGTCAATGCCGTGAATTCCCTGTTCATCGGCACGTCCAACCAACTCGGCGAATTTGAATCCGGCATGCTCGCCAGCGCGCTCGGCCCGGTTCTTACCGGTATCGTCGGCGGCATCGGCACAATCGCGGTCGTACTGCTCTGGATGCGGATTTTTCCCGATTTGACCAAGGTGAAGACACTCAAGGGGTGAGGCGGCTTCGCTCATGGATCGTCCGGGATTTTATCCAGCCCGGCATCTCGCTGAAGGTGGGCACTGATTGACAGGATACTTTGGCGTCCGGCCTCCTTGTCGGCGAGCTGCTTTCGCACAGAAGCAAATGCCCGGAGCATTCGGCCGAGCCACTTTTGGGCGCGACGCATCGGAGTGAATATATGAATGTTTCTCATCTATTATAAGCTCCATGTTCTTATGACATAGAGGAATGCGCCTACGTATTTGCGATGTATAATGAAGCCTTCGTCGATCAAGCATGAAGGATTTTCATGGGAAAAAGACCGCTTCCGCCGTTGGCCGTGTTGCAGACATTTTGCGCCATCGTCGAAACCGGCGGCTTTGGTCGTGCGGCCGAACGCATGGGACTGACGCAGACTGCGGTCAGCCATCAGCTTTCACAGCTCGAAGGCTGGATCGGCGGTAAGCTTTTCGATCGAGGACGCTCAGGCGCAAGGTTGACGCCGCTGGGTGCGCGTCTTCATCCGGCAATCGTCGACACGATCTCTCAATTGGAGACAGCGCTGTATCAGGCGCGGGCGAGCGTGTCGGTTCGCACCCTGACGCTGTCGGTAACGCCGGAATTTTCCAGTCAGTGGCTCGCTTCGCGGCTCGGCGATTTCTGCCAGCGCTATCCCGACATCGAGCTGAAGATGGTCGTCGGCTACCAGCGGCCCGATTTCGGGCCTAATGGCGTCGATCTTGCGATCTGGCTCGGGCGAGCCGAAGCCGGTCTCGTTCTCGATGAATTGCTGATGGATGAGGAGTTTGTCGTCAGCTCGCCAACACTGTCCGAGCGGCTGCCGAAGCGCTACGCCATAAAAGCCGCGCCCCTGCTGCGTTACACCGGCATGCGACATACGGTGCTCGATTGGCAACGCTGGTACGAACAAGTGCTTGATCATGATGTTGCGGGCGGAATGGCCGATTTTGATATCGGCCAGGCGGTCGAGAATGGACCTCTCTTCGAATCCTTTGCCGATATGCTTGGAGCATGCCGAGACGGCCTTGGCTTTGCGCTGGTTCGCAGTTCTCTTGTCGCGAAGGACATTGCGGAGGGGCAGTTGGTGCGTTGTTTCGTGGAGGTTCAGCCGGCAGCCGTCAGCTACAACCTGCTGTACCCGCCGAACGCCTTGCAAAATCCATCGGCGGCATTGTTCCGTACGTGGTTGACATCGCAGGTCAACGCAATTGCTTGAAAGGCGATCGCCGTCAATCGCGTAGCCTGATCAAGCCGGCCTCCGTCGCTGCAAAGCCCAGCCTCCGATAGAGGTCGGTGAGATGCGGTTCGAAATCGACATGTAGCCATTCCGCGCCGCGTTCGCGCGCAACATTCGTTGCCATTTCGACAAGCCTGGTCGCTATTCCCTGTCGACGGAATTCCGGGGCGACGCAGGTGTCGAGGATAAAGGCGTGTATGCCACCATCTGAGGCTACGTTGACGAATCCTACCAGGCGCGCTCCGTCGAAAGCGCCCATATGGGCGAGGCTTCTCGACAGAACCGATGAGAAATCGCGCACGGCGACTTCGTTCCAAGCCGTCGCCCACAAGGCGTTGAGTGCGTTGTTGTCAGGATAGGGATCGATCCTGAATTCGATCGTCATGACCATCCTCTCGTTATTGATGAAACTTCAATGCCAAGCTTATCCGCAGGGAGAACGACCGTAACGGGCTCATAAGGCAAGCGATATCCGAGTAATTGCAATGGGAAAGTGCATCCCATGTCGGATCGCGCTATAGTCAATCGTCTTTGGGGGTGGAAACAGAACAGAGGAGATTGCCATGCCCTATGTGGATGGGTTTGTTATCGCCGTTCCGAAAGACAAGATCGAGCTCTACAAGACATTGGCGCGGAAGTCCGGCGATGTCTGGAAGGAATACGGAGCGCTGAGCTACGTGGAGTCCGTTGGGGACGACGTGCCCTATGGCGAGCTGACATCCTTTCCCCGTTCCGTTATGGCCAAGGAAGACGAGATCGTGATCTTTTCCTGGATCACCTATGAATCTCGCCAGCATCGCGACACTGTGATGGAAAAGGTCATAGCCGATCCGCGGCTGAGGGATGAGATGGCGAATATGCCTTTTGATGGCAAGCGCATGATCTATGGCGGCTTCGATATTTTTCTGCAGCTCTAATCTCTCTTGATCCCGGCGGCCGGGCTTGACTTTCCGACCGCTGCGGCCGACCTCAAGCGCATCGCTGCGATCACTACCGGAGATGCCATGCCGCAGACCGTCATCACCCTGTCGACCCATGGCCAGGGACTTTACGAGTTCACGGGCCAGGCGGCGGAATTCGTCCGCGCGGCAACTTCGGCAGGCTCGGCATCCAGTGACGGTCTGTTGACCGTCTTCGTCCGTCACACCTCCTGTTCCCTCCTTATTCAGGAGAATGCCGATCCTGACGTGCAGACAGATCTCAATGCTTTCTTCCGCCGGCTCGTGCCGCCGTCTTCCGACCCTTCAATGCGGTGGATCGTACATACGACGGAAGGGCCCGACGATATGCCGGCGCATATCAAGACGGCGCTGACGCAGGTGTCGGTCGGCATCCCTGTGACGCGCGGTCGTCTGGCGCTTGGCACATGGCAGGGCATCTATCTTTTCGAGCATCGCGACCGTCCGCACCGACGCGAAATCGTGCTGCATCTTTCTGCCTGACGCTGCGAAAATTCCCGTAAGCCGATCGTAATTTGTGCTGAATGCAATCTGAATGGGTGATTCGCGGTTGATGGCGGACAGCCGCAGCGCTGTTTCAAAGATTAGGAGAGTCGTCCTCATGAAAGAGGGCGGCTGTTATTTTCTGCTGTGCGGCGACTCGGCCACTGGCCTCGCTTTTGCTTTCATTGTACCTGAATAGCGCATGAACGGTTGATTCTGAACTTGTTCAGTATCATGCCGTTACTCCCAAGATATTCCCTCAGGAGCGGCGGCAAGCACATGAGGGAAAGCCATTTGCTCTATGGAGGATAAATGAAACAATTGCTGGCAAAGTTGGGGATCGCTGCCGCGATCACCGTTACCGCGCTGTCGGGGACTACGGGATATGCTGCCGCCCAGGGCGTCGACATCTATATCGGCCCGGGCCGGCACCGGCCGCCACCGCCGGATTACGATATCCCGCCGCCGCGCTACGAGCGCCGTGGCTGTGACCCGCGCGAAGCCATGGATGTTGCCCGTAGCTACGGCCTGCACCGCGCTCGCGTGGTCGACGTAACGCCGCGCCGCGTCATCGTCGATGGTTTTGGCCGCCGTGGCCCGGACACGATGATGTTCGCCAATGTTCGCGGCTGCCCGTTGATCGGCCGCTGATATCACTACGGACGCCTAGTTGCGTCCAACGACCACCGCTTGACGCTTTCGCTTTTATCGGCGGGGGCCATGAAACCGCCCTTTGTTCGGTCCCCTAGGACCTGAGCGAAGGGCGGTTTTGTTTTGAAGCTATTGCTGGATTGAGTAGGTGATGCTGACCGAGGCGTTATAGGTGTTTTCGCCGCTCGCCACCGGCACCGCCTTCTCGGCAGCCATCGCCATGGATTGACGCATAAGTGGCTGCGGCGGCATGACGATGGCGCCCTCGTTGATCGCAAGGACGTGGCCGAGCTTGACGCCCGCCGCATCGGTCAAGGTTTTTGCTTTCGCCGCCGCATCGGCCACGGCGTTCTTCCGGGCCTCTTCCAGCGCCGCATCCGGCTTGTCGTTGGTAAACTGAATATCGCCGCCCTGGTTGATGCCGAGATTGACGGCCTGATCGAGGAGGGCGCCGAGCTTGGAGAGATCCCGCACGCGCACCGTCAGCCCGTTGATCACCTGATAGCCGGTCAGCGTCGGCGGCAGGGACTGGCCGTTCTTATCGTTCTGATAGACATATTGCGGCTGGATCGAGAAGCCCGAAGTCTGAAGATCGCGCTCCGCAATGCCTCTGTCCTTCAGCGTCGCCAGCACCGCGCCCATTGCCTTGTTGTTCTGATCGAGCGCGTCCTGGGCAGCTTTTGCCTGTTTGACGACCGAGAGCGTGACAACGGCCATATCCGGCGCGATTGCGGAATGCCCCTCGCCGGTGACCGTGATGGTCGCCTCGCGCGGTCTCGCATCCTCGGCGAAACTATGGGTGGCAGGCACGAGAAGAGTCGTGCCGAGAAAAGCGGCAAAAATAAAATCTCTGGTTTTCGTCAGGGGCATGGCTCATTCCTTGGTTGGTGTTTCCTTGAGGTTCGCTTTTGCGGATTGATTGTGAAGGTATTGCGGCAGTCCCTTGTGGGGAAAGACGAATTGGGCTAGAGCCAAGTCGGCTTCCGGGGAACCATTGCTCCGGTGCTGTATGCACGATCATTTTTACTCGTGCCGGGCCTGTAGCTCAATGGTTAGAGCCGGCGGCTCATAACCGCTTGGTTGGGGGTTCGAGTCCCTCCGGGCCCACCATCTTTTTTCTTCTGGCTGCAGCTACCAATGGTGCTTTTCGGAGCCCCTAGGCTACGTGACTTCAAATTTTCGTACATCCCGGCAACCATCCTCCAGTTCGCGTGTTCTTCACACAGTCTAGAGGAGGACCACGGAATGAGAACGATCCTATCTATCGCTGCGCTGACGGTATTGTTTTCGGCTGGCGTCGGTTTCGCCCAACAGGCGCCGAACACAGCGACGCCGACACAGCCGGCCCAGCAGCCAGCTCAACAGCCGACCCAGAGCGAAACTGCACCGCCAGCAAACTCGCCGCAACCGCCAACAATGGGGCAGCGCCGGCCCGATGACGACGCGATGAGGGGCGATTGGCATAGGGGCATGATGGGGCATCGTCCGATGATGTCCAAGGCCGCTCGTTTTCGCATCGAGAGCGGCGACGTTAAAATAGATATCAAATGTGCCGAAGATGAACCGATGAAGGCATGTGCGGACGAGCTAAACCAAATTCTGGATAGGCTTGAAGGGCGGCGGTCCTCGTCGCGAGACGACGACTATCAATAGTCAAGCGGGCGGTCGAGATTATCTGCGGAAGGTTTTCCGGTCCCGCTTTCGTCTAAATCATTGATTTTCGCTGGTTATGGTTTGCCTTCGGGCTCACCATCTTTTGAACCTATGCACCAGGCCAAGTCACAGGTATCAGCGAGATTTCCTGTTTGGTTTCCCGCACATCCGGCCTAAAGAAAAGCCGGATGTGCTCAACAGGAAAGATATCCATGGCCGTTAGCCCAGAACACAATGCCGCCGATTTGTCGGTCGATCCTGAGTTCTTCGATCTACTCACCGGAAGTTATGCGCGTATCGTCGGGGCGCCTCTCATCGGCGAGGGGCTGGGGCCGAGCTGGCTTTACAATGAAGCCCCCTTCGTGGTCGTGGCGCATAATACCGACGCCGATCCGCGTTTTATTTATGCGAATAAAGCTGGCCAGGCTTGTTTCGAATATCCCTGGGATGAGTTCATCACTTTGCCGTCGCGTCTTTCGGCGGAGCTGCCCAACCGGGCCGAGCGTCAGCAATTGTTGGATGCGGTTACGCGGGACGGTTTCATTTCGGGGTATCGCGGGTTGCGGATCACGAAGTCGGGACGGCGCTTCTGGATGGAAGACGGCATTGTCTGGCAACTCATCGACCGCGAGGGAAATCGGCGGGGGCAGGCGGCGACGTTTTCGAAATGGAAAAACGTGTAGGCCAACAGATTCCCCGTCGCGCACTAACGGAAGTTCAGGCCGTAATTCCGCACTCTTCTTCAAGGGACGTCGGCAGGATATCAAGCCACCGGCTCCAATATCCTCTCCTGCTCAATTTTGCGAAATATATCGTAATCGGTCTCCGTAGACTGTCCGTACTCGATGGCGAACAGCTCGGCGGCCTGACGGCCAGCGAGCGTCTTGTCGTTTTCGATCACGGCAGCGATGCGGCGGAACAGTTCGGCCTCGAAGCCGCCTGCGTTGCCGAGCGGATGTGGCCGTGCCAGGCGCGCACCGCCATCCAATCGGATCGCCGAGACATAAAACTCACCGTCATAACCATCCCCTGCCGATGTCAATTCGGCGCGGCCGTAGAGAAGCAGGCCCGTCTCCCAACGATCGCAGAGGTTAATGGTGAGTTCGTCGAATGAATATTCACAGGAGAAAACATCAGCAGGCATCATCAGGCGGCCATTTGTGCAACCGACGAACACGATTTTGCTGACAGATGATGGATCTCTTCCGCCAGCATTGCCCGATCCTTCGCAATCGACATTCCAAAAGGCCGGGCGTCGATGCGCAACAGTTCCAGTCTCAAGCCTGCAATTCGCTCGGCGCGGTTCTGATCTTCGGTTTTGGTCGCATCGGTTGCTTGTTGGCGTGCCCATGTCCAAGCCGTCGAAAGCGAGCGGGCAAACCATCTGCGCCGGGCGGCCGCAGTCGAAGGCCGGAGCAACCGCGTGTCGCGGCGATAGAGCGTCCAGGCGGTAGTCATGACATCGGATCTCGAAGGCATGCGTGGCGTCTTCCCTTTCTGCACCCGAGAGATGCACCATCTGTTCATCCGACCGCCGATCCGGTTTCGCTGACTTCACGCAAGATCTTCTGGACTTGCCTGGGCTCATTCCGTTTCGGCCGATCGGCTCACGAAAGGCAAGCTGTCATATGGCACGATATGTGTCAACATAATTTGTGTCTTATAATTGCAGAAAAACACGAAAGATGTTTAACTGGCTTGAGTTGAAGTGACCGGCCGGAATCGGTCAGGCTGGGCTGGACGGTTGATGAGGCTTAAGACGAGGGGGCGCTTACTTCCTGGCAATATGCCCGCAGATGCGCCCGATGATCGTCAGCCGCGCCAATTCAACCGTAAAGGTCTCCAGCGCAGGGTTGTCGGAGATGATCTTCACTTGGCTGGGCTGGGTGAAGGGAACGCGCTGGAGGCGTTTGATCTGCGGTTCGGAATAGCCGTCGCTGATGGCATAGACCGTATCGGTCGCCATCTGGTTCTGCGAGAGATCGACGACGACGCGATCGCCGGGCATGTAGGTGGGCTGCATGGAATCGCCGATCACTTCCATGATGATGGTATGGTTCGGTGATGCCTTTGCTTCGTTGCGCAAATAGCCCGAGGGAATCAGCCATTCCGCCACGATCTTGTGGCCGGCGACATTGCCTGCGCCGACCGGCAGGTTGATGACTTCGCCGACGATGCCGCTGCCGGCGCCGAGTTTGACGTCCACCTCCGGCGTCGCGCCTTCGATCTTCGGCTGCCAATGTTCCCGACTGTAGCTCAGGTCTTCGCCGCCTTCGGCAAACCCTTCATTGTACTGTTCATCGGGATCGAAGGAGGTGACCACCATGCGTGGCCCCGGTCGCTCCACCTTCCTTGGCCCTTCGCCGGTCAGGAGATAACCAGCGGTAGTGCCGAACTTCTTGGCATAGCGGTCGGCGATCTCAGGACCGAATTCGTTCTGGCCGTTTTCGTGCGCTCGGTAGGTGGACAGGCCAATGCCGAGTGCCTCCGCCGCCTTCGTCGCCGAGGGATAGTTTGCGGCTTCGCGCGCCGCCTTCAGTCGTTCGCCCATGGATTTCTGCATGATCCAACACTCGCAAAATAATTAACATAAATCATGTTGACATCGACATTAATAACAACATATTTTGTGTGCATCAAGATGCCGGCGACGAAATTCGCTGTAGGCCGAAGTGCTGAGGCGAACGGCGTCCGGCGAAGGATGATTTTGGGGGTGATCGTATGATCTCGACTATGAAGGGCATAAAGGTGGGTTATTTCGACTTCTTCTGGGGCTGCCCCGGCTGTGGCAGGGCGCTGTCGATCGGGGAGGTGATCGAGCGGCATTGTGAGACTTGCGATGAGCATGTCGAGCCAACGGAGATATCCGATCCCGGTTCGGTCGGGAGCGAGCCCGGTATGGAGAAGACGGTATGAGCGAGATGATTCAAGGTCTTCTTGCCTGTCTCGGCGCCGCACTTTTCTTCCTCTGCGTTCTTGCCGCTCTGGAGCCAATCATTTCATCTTCGAGGCTTGCCGGTCCGGAGGATGATGCCAGCGGCGCGCCGGAGGGGGATCTGATCCATTTCCAGATGATCAAGGATGAGCTTCAGCCAGAGACCAATCCGGTTGGACGTCGAGGACTTTGGCCATTCGGATTGCGCTCGAGATTCCGCACCCGCTGATACAGCGCGAACCGCCTGCTGCCAGGCATTTGGACCACTTTCAAAACTTAATTCGAAAGACCTGGCCGATGCGCCAGAGGAGGTTTCCATGAATGAATTTCAAATCGGTACTGAAGCTGTCGCCTGCGGTCACCTCGGCTGGATACGCAAGGTCCACCGCGCCACGAACGAAGTCCTTAGGGATCATCGCGGCGAGCCCATCGTCTTCCCGACCCAGGATGCGGCCAAGGCGGCAGCCGGCGAGGCGATGGTTGCCTATCTCAACACGCCGATGCTGCGCGATGGGGCGAGGGTGGAGAGGATGTCAAAGGCGGAAGCCCTGTTCAAGCCGAGGCATCCCTTTGCCGACGCCGGCGCGGCAAACGGGAAGGTAGCGTGACCAAGCGATTGCCATTGATTGCATTCAATTTTTTTGGAGGGGAGGCGATATCTTCATGAGCAAAGGCAGGCTCGACACTCTTCTTGACGGCCTCGGCATCAAGCTCGTGCCCGTCCATCGCCGCCGTGCGCCGGCACAAAGCCACGCCCGCGGCACGATGCAGGAAATTCGAGGGCAGTACGGCGATGGGCATCTGGTCTTCGTATTGCGCTGTATTCGCCAGACCGGCAACAACCGCGATGAACTATGGTCGGACACGATCGGAGCCGTTTCCGACATCCTTGTACAGCGCCAGGATTGGGCGCTGCACCGACCGGGTGATCTGCTTGCCGCCTTCGACGATATCGCGCTTGGCGCTTTGCGCGCCGACGCAGTGGCGCGGCGTCCATGGCCGGTGCGCGCCACACTTCGGATTTTGATCTATCGGGAATTGGAGAAGCGACTTGATGCACCACAGCGCCTTGCAGTTTGACGATCTTTCCGAGCGTGCGGCCGAGATCGCCGATCTAAGCCTCGTCGTTCGTGCCCGCTTCGTCGAGGCTGCCGATACGATGATTCATCTCGACGTGCGCGGCGTCCGCCCGGATCGGGTGCGCACGCTTTGGCCGGATGTTCTTCCCGAACCGACTGACCACGCCGATACCCGCATCCGTTATCGTCCGAATGCAGCGGCTATCAGCCGCGCCGAAGAGGTGCTGCAGGACTGGCTGCTGACCCATGTCAGGGATCAGGAACGTCGCATCCTGCTTTCCCGATGGTCGGTCTGCCTTGCTGCGCCTCATATTGTCGGTTCCTTCCGCGATTTCTGCGGGAAGACTGGGCGGGTGAGGCGAACGGCGGAACGGCGCATTCAGAGCGAATTTCAAAGTGTCGCCAATGCGCTGCTCGCGATTTCGTCGTCGCTACAGGAGCCTGATTGGTCACGCATATCCCCGATGATGCCGAATTCGGCAGGGAGTTTTGAGCGCGTGAAAACTCCGCCCGTCAAGTACGAGATGCATTGGCTGCCGGACGATTCAAAGCCGGTCTTCGATGCGGCCAGCCCGGAACTGGCGGCGCTGGCGAAACGGCTGGAACGAGAGAACCGGCGGCGTGCGAAGATGAAAGCTTAAGTTCGCTATCGGCCCTGATTCAACCCCAGGGCTTTCGTCGTCAAGATTGATCTTCATCGCCTCGGCTTTGCCGGGGCGTTTTGCGTTTCAAATGCAAAGACCCCGCTCGGCCTCGAGCTGGTGGTGGTGCCAAAATCCGGCACAGCATATTCCGCCAGCAACCGCAGCCGCGACTGCGGCAGATAGGCACGCCAGGGATCGCCGATCAGGACCTTGATGCCTCTTGCCAGGCAAGGGTCAAGAAATGAGGTAACACGCTCGGCAAGCGCGGCTTCATAGAAGAGATCGCCGACGCAGATAATGTCCGTGGCGGGAGGCTCGCCTGTCGTCAGATCGGTGAGAACAGGCAGAACCGTCATCCCATTGATGGCGGCATTCAGCCCTGTCGCAGCGATAGCATAGGGATCGACGTCGGCCGCGATTACCTCCGCCGCACCCGCCTTTGCCGCTGCAATGCCGACAATGCCGGATCCGGCGCCGAGGTCGAGTACGCGGCGGCCGGCGACGGCGTCAGGTCGGTCGAGAAGATATCGCGCCAGCACCAATCCTCCACCCCAATGATGCGCCCAATAGGGTGAACCAAACTCCTGATCCTGCTCGGCAAGCCGCCACAAGCCGCTTTGCGGTCCGGCCTTGTGCAAGCGAATCTCTGGAATTGAAGGGACGGGTACGATGGGGAGATTGGCAGAAATGAAATCCCGTGCCGCGGCGATCTTCGCATGATTATGATCTTGCTTGTTGGTCATTCGCTTTGTCTGGCGCAGAAGCCTTTTGAAGGAAAAAGGGGAGCAATCTTGCTCTGATCGTCGGACGACAGAGTGCGATATCTTAGTGTAATTTCAAGTGATTATCTGTGACGCGATCAAAGATTTCGCAATCCTTGCAGCCGTCTTATCGATCAAGGGTGTCGCCAACTGCGCCGAATTAGGGTATTGATTTTGGCATGATGAGAACAGTTGCAGCGACGCACTGTTGACCGCAAGCGGCTCCGTTGTCAGCCGCGAGTTTCCTTTCAACGTTCCATCGGAATTCCAAAGCATGTCCACTGCCGACAAGCCTGTCGTGCCGCGCAAGCCGCGTGCGCGCCCGCGAAAAACCGCGTCTGCCGGCGATACGCCGCTCGACTATATGCTGAAGGTCATGCGCGATGACGAGGCGGATCAGAAACGGCGGGATGAAATGGCGAAGATCGCCGCATCCTATGTTCATCAGAAACCGAGTGAACGCCAGAGCAGCGGCGCCAAGGGCGGCCAGAGTTTCACGATCGACTTAACCAACGCCACGGATGAGCAGCTTGCGACACTTGAATCCCTCTTCGGTCCGCTTGCCGGACCCGGCGGCGATGATGGCCGCGATACGCGAGGAGCGGACGAGACGGAAGGCTGAGGCGGAGCGGACGGAACTAGCCCGGCAGATTGCCGAGAACGCCGAGGGTATTCGGGCGCGCTGTCAGTCGCTTGTCGGTTTCGTCCGCGAAGCCTGGCATGTCGTCGAGCCTTCCGTCGACTATGTCTATGGTTGGCATATCGATGCCATCTGCCGACATCTCGAGTCGGTGACATCTGGCGAGATCACGCGATTGCTGATCAATGTGCCGCCAGGCACGATGAAGTCGCTGCTCTGCGGTGTTTTCTGGCCGGCTTGGGAATGGGGGCCGAAGAACATGCCGGAGATGCGCTATCTCGGCTCGTCCTATTCGGAACATTATGCCAAACGCGACAATAGGCGCATGCGCGATCTCGTCGCCTCGGAATGGTATCAGACGCTTTGGGGCGACCGGGTGAAGCTGACGCGGACGGGCGAAATGGCCTTTGCCAATACGCACACCGGCTTTCGCCAGGGTGTGCCATTTTCAAGACTGACCGGTGGGCGCGGCGATCGGGTGATCATCGACGATCCGCATTCGGTCGATGGCGCGGAATCCGAAGCGGAGCGGCTGTCGACCATCCGCACCTTCCGCGAATCCGTGCCGACGCGGCTCAACGACCCGCAGCGCTCGGCGATTGTCGTGATCATGCAGCGGCTGCACGAGGCGGATGTCTCGGGCGCGATCCTGGCGCTTGGGCTCGGTTATGAGCATCTGATGCTGCCGATGGAATTCGAGCCGGAGCGCCGATGCCGAACGTCGATCGGTTTCGAAGATCCGCGGACGGAGGAGGGCGAATTGCTCTTTCCCGAGCGGTTTCCGCGTTCGGTGGTCGAGCGGGACAAGGTACCGCTCGGCTCCTATGCTGTCGCCGGCCAGTTTCAGCAGCGGCCGTCGCCACGCTCGGGCGGTTTGTTTCAGCGTGGCGATTTCGAAATCGTCGATGCCGTACCGGCGGGCGCGAAGCGTTGCCGCGCCTGGGATTTTGCGGCCTCGAAGGAGCGTCCCGGTCGCCAGCCGGATTGGACTGTCGGCCTGCGCATGGCGCAAGCCAACGGCATCTTCTATGTGGAGACTGTCACCCGTGGCCGCTGGTCGCCGGCAGAGGTCGAGCGCAATCTGAAGAACATGGCGACGCAGGATGGGCCGGCGGTGATGATCCGCATGCCACAGGACCCTGGCGCCGCCGGCAAAGCCGATGCGGAGACGAAGATCAAGTTGCTTGCCGGCTTTCCCATTAAGGTCATGTCTATCACTGGTGACAAGGCGACGCGCGCCAAGCCGGCTTCTGCGCAGGCGGAGGCTGGAAATGTCAAATTGTTGCGTGGCGATTGGAACGAGGCATTTCTCGATGAGGTCTGCGCCTTTCCGAATGCGCAGTTCGACGATCAGGTGGATGCCTTGGCCGACGCGCTGAACGAGCTGGCCTTAGGCTCCTCCTTCAGCTTCAAGAATTTCTAAGGCCCTGCAAGGGTCTCTCCTTCACATAGATGCCAAAGGATAATCCATGGGACACGTACTCTCGATGGTTCGCGATGGGCTGATGAACCTTGCGTCTCGCATGGGGACGGAGCGCGACAAGGCGGCATCGGTCTTCTATGCCCAGCCGATCCTGACCGACGAACAGATTATTGCCGCCTATCGCGGTTCGTGGCTGCCGCGCAAGATCGTCGATATCCCGGCCCTGGACAGTTGCCGCAAATGGCGCAACTGGCAGGCCGAGAGTGATCAGATCGGGGCGATCGAGGCCGAGGAGCGCCGGTTGAACCTGCGCGGCAAAGTTCTGGAAGCCGCTAAGAAAGGGCGGCTCTTCGGTGGCGCTGCTTTGTTCATCGGCACCGGCGACGCAGATCCTTCGCAGCCGCTCGATGCAGAGCGCGTCGGCAAGGGCGGGCTGAAGCATCTGACCGTATTGACACGTCGTCAACTTGCCGCGGGGGAGATCGAGCGCGACCCGACGTCGGAATGGTATGGCAGTCCGAAATTCTACACACTGATGGGCGCGAACGGATCGCAGGTTGCCATCCACCCGTCGAGACTGGTGATCTTCAACGGCGCCATGGCGCCGGACGAGGATTTTGGTGGCACACTGGGGCAGGCCGGTCATGGCTGGGGCGAGAGCGTGCTCACGGCGACCTTCGATGCCATCAAGAATGCCGACAGCACGGCGGCCAACATCGCCAGTCTCATTTTCGAGGCGAAGATCGACATTATCAAGGTACCGCAATTCTCGGCCAATATCGGCAATCAGGCTTACGAGGATGCTGTACTGCGCCGCTATACGCTGGCCAACACCATCAAGGGCGTCAACGGGACGCTGATCCTCGACAGTGAGGAAGAGTACGATAGCAAGAGCGCGCCGCTGGCGGGACTGACGGACATCCTCATGGCTTTCATGCAGATCGTCTCCGGTGCCGCCGATATTCCGGTCACGCGCCTGCTTGGCCAATCTCCCGCCGGTCTCAACGCGACCGGCGATGGCGACATGAAGAACTATCACGATCGCATCCAGGCGATTCAGGAGCTCGATTTCACACCCGCCATGTCACGACTGGACGAATGCCTTATTCGCTCCGCTACGGGCGCCCGCGATCCCGAGATCTACGCTACTTGGGCGCCGTTGGAGCAGATGAGCGAGAAGGAGAAGGCCGAGATTTTCAAGACTAAGGCCGATGCCGCGCGGGCCTTGTTTGGTTCGTCTTCCGGTCAAGAAATCATCCCGCGGCAAGCATTGTCGGAGGCACTGGTGAACACCTTTGTCGAGGACGGGTCGCTGCCGGGACTGGAGGCGGCGATCGAGGCTTTTGGCGGGGGTCTGCAAGAAGGCATATCCGAAGAAACCACACGTCAGAGCCAGGAACAAAGCCCGGCATCTGCCGCCTCCGCAGCGAACCCCGCCTTGTCATAGGCGGCGGAACCATCTGCCAAAGTCGATTCCGACCAAGGGACATCCAATCATGAATTTTACAGACATTGTCACCGTCGCGGGAACGCGGCGGACTGGCGACGGCTATCTTGTCGCCGACGCCCGGATCGCTCGCACGGGTATTCAGAACTATCTCGGTGCGGAGGTCGGCAGGCCGGAAATGCGCACCGTGCGGGTCTATCGGCCGGGTGCGGAAGTCTTTTCCCAGGATACGCTGAAGAGTGCTGCTCACCGACCGGTGACAAATGAGCATCCGCCGGAAATGGTCACGTCGGCAAACTGGAAGACCTACTCCGTCGGCCAGACCGGCGATGAGATCGCCGGCGAGGGCATCTTCATTCGCGTGCCACTCATGGTCAGTGACGAGGCGGCCATTCAGGACATCGAGAGCGGCAAGCAGGAGCTGTCAGCCGGCTATGTCTGCGATCTCGACTTTACCGCGGGCGTGACGCCTGCCGGCGAAGCCTATGACGCCGTCCAAAAGAATATTCGCATCAATCATATCGCCATTGTGCGCCGTGGCCGTGCGGGATCGAAAGTCCGCATCGGCGATGTGGCAGCACCGTGGGGCTGCGCTCCTCTCGCAGCCCCACGCTCCAATTCCGATCACCATTTGAATAAGGAAGGAATGATGATCACAAAGACAATCACCGTCGATGGCGTCGGCATCGAGGTCAGCGACCAGGCTGCGGAGCTTATTGCGACGTTGCAGCAACGGCTCGCGGACGCCGACATCGCAAGCCAGAAGGCCATTGCCATTCGCGATGCCGAACTCGATGCCGTCAAGGCAGGGCTGTTGTCCGATGCTGAGATCGAACGGCGAGCCGAGGCCCGCGCCGATCTCATCGGGCTTGCCAAGGCGATCGTCGGCAACGTGAAAACGGCAGGTCTTTCCGACACGGCGATCCGCAAGGCGGTCGTCCTCGCCAAGGTCGGCGAAGCGGCGGTCGAGGGCAGATCGGACGCCTATATCGACGCTCGTTTCGACATGCTAGCCGAGGCCATCCGTGAGACGCCGGATCCTTTCGCGGCCGTGGTCAAGGACGGCATTACTACCGAGCAGACGTCGATGTCCGCGGCGTTCAGTGCCTATGCCGCCATGGTGCGTGACCTGCGGTCCGCTCACCTGCCGGCCAATCCCATCTAACCAGGTCAACGAAAAGGAGACGCTTCAATGGCGACTTATCAGACCACCTATGGAAACGCTCCTCAGAAGGGCCTGCACGGGCAGATCGCTTCGGAGGAAAAATCCAACAAGATCAGCCGTACGGTGGAAAATGCCGCCGGTATCAAGTTCGGCCAGCCGGCCCAGCGCGGTCTCGCCGATCATGGCGTTGCGCCCTATGCCGCAGGTGGCAAGTTTCTCGGTATCGCTGTGCTGACGCCGACCGTGCTGCCCGGCGCGACCCAGGTGGACGGCTATGCGCAGTTCATCACCGGCGCCTTTCTGACCTCGGGCCAGATGTATGTGCGGGCGGGCGGTGCGGTCGCTGACGGCGACGCCGTCTATTACAACCCGGTCACCAATGCCTATGTCAACGCCGCTGGCACCGGCATCGTCGGTCCCATTCCCGATTGTTTCTTCGATACGAGCGGCGGCAATGGTGACATCGTCGAAATCTCGCTCAAGCACAGGAGCGCTTAATCCATGAACCAGTTCGTTCGACAGCATTTCGCCGATGCCCAGGCAGCCTATTCCTTCGTCATTGCGCAGGGCCGCAACATCGAGACGCGCATCTATCAGCGTCGCTACCCCACACTCAATTACGGCCTGCATGTACCTGTCGTCACCGAGGGCAACGAATGGGCTGCCGGTACGACCTTCTTCACCGTCGATAGCGCGGGCGAAGCGAAGTTCCTCTCCGGCGCCGGCACGGATATGCCCTTCAACCAATCGACGCGTGACAGCGCCAGTCACGATTTCGCAATGGTCGGCTCCGGCTGGGAATGGAATCTGGAGGAGGTCAATCAGGCGGCGCTCTACAATCTCGATCTCAACGCCTCCAACGCCATCTTTGCTGCGGACAAGATCGAACGTCTGCTCAACTCCGTTGCCATGGTCGGCTCCGCGGAAAAGGGTTGGACGGGTTTTGTCAACGATCCCAATGTCTCGCGCGTCGATATTGCCGCGGATGGCACGGGCTCTTCGACCTTGTGGTCCGCCAAGACGGCCGATCAGATCCTGCGCGATGTCAACGATCTCATCGGCGGCGTGCGCGAAAGCACCGGCGAAGTGGAATGGGTGGATAGTCTGCGCCTGCCGCCGGAAGCCTTCCGCCTGATTGCCACCAAGCGGCTTGCCGATGGCGACGGCTATATCACCGTGCTGGAATTCTTGCGTCAGGGCAATGTCTACACGGCGGAGACCGGCCAGCCGCTGGATATCCAGCCGCTGCGCGAGCTTGCGACGGCATCCCAGGATGGCGGTGGCCGCATGGTCGTCTATCGCCGCGATCCGGAAGTCCTGCGCTTCCATCTGCCGATGCCGCGGCGTGTGCTGCAGCCACGCCAGAAATCGATCATGAGCTTCGAAACCGGCATCATCGCCCGCACCGGCGGCACGGAAGTACGCCTGCCGGCCGCGATGGCCTATGGCGACGAGATCACGGCTGCGTCGTGACTTTGATTTCCCTCTCTCCGCCTCGGCGGGGAGAGGGGCTGCGCCGCCTCATTTACCGCTGGAGTTCTCATGTCTGCAGCTTTCTACGGCACGCTCGATGCTGCCAATACCTATTTTGTCGATCGGGACAACGCAGCCTGGGCTGCCACCGGAGACAGTGAGCGCACGGCTGCCCTAGTGCGCGGATCGCAGGTCGTGGACGGCTTGTACGAGTCGCGTTTTCCCGGCCTTCGCGCTGGTGGTTATGACCAGGCTCTGTCCTGGCCGCGGAAGGTGGCCAGGACGGCCAATGGCGAGGCTGTTCCCGAAGATGTCGTGCCGTTGCCGATTACTTACGCTGCCTATGAGGCGGCCGCTGTCGAGCTCGCCGAACCTGGCAGCCTGACCCCCGTGGTCACTGCAGCGCAGACCGTCAAACGCGAAAAGGTCGGGCCGCTGGAGACGGAATATGTCGCGGCCGGTTCGCCAGCCGACATCATTTCTTCGGCAAGGCCGGTTATGACCATTCTCGACGGTCTGCTCTATCCCTTCTTGCGTCCGGTTCTGCCGGGCATCCTGGTGGTGTGATGGCCGCTTTCGACTATGCCAAAACCCGCACAACGGCCGAGCGGCTGATCGCCAAATTCGGCCAGCAGGCTCTGCTTAGGCGCATCACCAATTCAGGTGCGGATTACGATCCCTTCCAGACGAGCCAGGATTTTGCCTGCGTGCTGGTCGATCTCGATTATACGCAGGCGCACATTAGCAATACGCTGATCCAGCGCGGCGATAGGATGATCTATCTGTCTACGGCCGGGCTTTCGATTGCGCCGATGCTCGAGGACAGATTGCTGATCGCCGGCGTTGAGCATGCGATCTTCGATGTGCTGCCGCTGTCGCCGGGCGGGATTACAGTGCTCTGGCAGCTACAGGTGCGCCAGTGAGCGCCTTTGCCCGCTTCCGCGCCGCGCTCGTTCTTTGGTTGGTTTTCCGGTTTCTCCTGGCGCTGGACCGATTGATGTCGTTGTCAGAGAGCGAGCGGCAGGGGAGGCAGAGGGCTGCCCGGGAAAGTGGCGTTTCCGCGATCCGCGTGCGCTATGGCGCTTCGACCTTGCTGGATTTCGAACGGCGCACTCCGTCGTCGGGTGTAAGCGCGTGCCGCCAAAGCCGAATCATTTCAGAGGGCTGATACGATGGCTTCTTCCAATTTCTCCGATGCCGTTTCCGCCTGGGTTGAAAAGACCAAACGGCGGATGGAGGATGTTGTTCACACCTCCGCGACCCGGCTTGCTGAGGCCGTTATCGAGGGCACACCGGATGACAGCGGCGCGCTGGTGCATTCGTTCCAGGCCTCTGCTTCAGAGATACCGGTCTTGCGGTCAGGGCAATCCTCCGACACAGCGCCTGCGGGCAGCTACGGCTTCGATGCCGGGCCGGTCAATCTGGCGATCCTCGGCGTGCCGTTAGGCGGCAGGATCTATATGGGGTTTACCGCGCCCTATGCGGCTGCTGTCGAATATGGGGTCGACGGCAAGGCGGGCGCCGGCATGGTGCGGCTTGCCGCCCAGCGCTGGTCCGACACCGTCGAGCAGGCCGTGCGCGAGACCGCGTAACGCAAAACTCCTTCAACTCACAATCAGGCGGGATTCATGGCGACGGGAACGGACGCACTCATTCTGGCTGCGCTGCTGGACCACTTGGCGGCGCTGACTTTTACGCCGCCGCTGCCGGTGGCGCAGCCGGGCATTGCCTTTCCGCCGGCAGGGCAAATTAAGCCGGATAAATATCTGGCCGTCAGCTTCCTGCCCAACCGCACTCGGCAGGTGACGCTCGGCGACGATCCGCAGCAGAAGCGCGGGCTTCTGCAGGTTTCCGTCTATTGGCAGGCCGGCGGCGGGCTGATCAAGCCGCTCGATGCCGCCGGCCGGCTCATCGACCATTTCAACAACAAGACGCTGTTCGCCTCTGGCGTGAAGATCACGATCAGTAGCGAGCCGTGGGCCGCAGGCCCGATCCAAGAGGATGACCGCGTGCAGATACCGGTCACCATTCCCTACACCGCCTTTGAACCGGAGAGATGATCCATGGCGAATAAAAGTACCAAGAAGGGCTCCAAGGTCTACGTATGCGAGACGCCCCAGAATAGCGATCTCACGGCCAGCGCCTATGCCGCGCTGACCTGGGTGCAGGTGGGCAAGGTCGGCAAGGTCGGCGATTTCGGCTCCGACTCCACCATCAACAATTACAATACGCTGGATGAGCCGGTGCAGCAGAAGCAGAAGGGCGTTTCCAACGCCGGCGATCCGGAGCTCGAAGTCGCCTCCATCGCCGATGATCCCGGCCAGATCATCCTGCGCACCTTCGGCGATCCGCCTAATATCAACAACATGGCGATCAAGGTCGAGCGCAACGACGCGCCGCAGGGCAAGACCAACACGGTCTTCTATTCGCGCGGCGTCGTTTCCGGCCCGCTCTATCCGGGCGGCGGCTCCGACGATTTCGATCTGGAGAAGTTCAAGATCGGGCTCAACCAGCTTCCGATCCGCGTCGATCCTGTCACTACGCCGTAAGCGCCATCTTACGGAATCTTGCGCGTCGCTCTCCTGCGGCGCGCGGCCACTTTCAAATGTCCCAACCGATAAGGTGTTTCCTTGGATATCTCCAGTCTCGTCAATTCCGAAGATCTCTTCGAACTGCGGCTCCTGCATCCGGCCACCGAGGAGCCGCTCGGCATCTCCTTCATGATCCGCTCGGCCGAGAGCAACGAGGTGAAGAAGATCGTTCGCCAGCATAGCGACCGTTTCCTTGCCAGCCGCAAGAAGAAGCTGACGACCAGCAAGGTCGAGGCCGAATATCTCGACAAGGCCGCCGCCGCCATCGCTTCCTGGAGCTGGGGCGAGCAGCAGTGGAAGGGCGAGCAGCCGGCACTCTCCTTCGAGAAGGCTCGCGAAGTCGTCGAGGAAGCCGGCTGGATCTATGATCAGGTGGCCGGCGCCTCGGAGGACCGCGCAAATTTTATGAAGAGCTTGCCGAAGGGCTCTCCGAAGCCGTAAGGATCGTCGCACGCTATGATTGCGTGCGCGATGCGAACGGCGAGACCCGGCGCGAGCGTAACGAGGCCTTCGAGCTTGTAAGCCCGGAGGCCGAGGTGCCGGAGGCCGGCTATGCGCTCTGGGACTGGTTCTGGGACCTGCGTTCGGCGCAGGCCCCCGGCTTTTCCGGCCCCGCACCGCTCTCTCATCAGGAAATGCTTGCCTGGCTGCACCTGACCGGCAACCTTCTGCGCCGCGAGGACATCGCCGTGCTGAAGGCGATGGACGGGCGCTATTGCCAGGCGGTGGAGGAGGAGACGGAGGCGATCAGGGCGCGGGAGGCGGGGTAAGCTTTTGCTCTTCCAACAATTTTTCTGCGATTTTGCCGACGACACGATCAATGCAAATCCGCCCATGTCATACCATCCACTGATACATCTGGTTCCAAAACGTTAGAAGCGTCATTACCGACATAAGTGCATTTTGAAATGTGCCGTGTGGGCGTCCCGTAAGTATTCGGCTCGAATTACGGTGACAGAATTACGGTGACAGAGCACTAATTCTCGCCCATGAGGGCCTTAGCTTTGCGGCCGCGACGAGCCGGCTTGAGGGTGGCGTCGGTGAGGTCTTCGAGCCAGTCGAAAAAGTCGGTATTGCCAATGGGGCGGCCGATGCTTTCGGCGCGGCGAAGCGCGGCAAACGCCATCTCTTCTTCTCCGGCAGCGAGGAGGGCGGCGAAATCGGGAAAGCGAGCACGAACCGGTGTTATGGTCGTGACGCCGTTATCCTCAATCAGTCCAAGTTGGGCCGCGACACTCGACCTTCGCCAATCGGCAGCCCGTTCGACAAGGCGAGCGCGCACCGGATTGAGGGCGACGTAGCGGAGCGCTGCTGCCAGATGCTCTTCATCCATGGCGACACAACCGAAGCGGCCCTGCCAGAAATGGCCGGTCCGGCGCAGCCTTGCATGAATACGGCCGGCGTAGACGCGATGCACGCGAGATAGAGCCCGGCGAATGCCGTCGGCATCCGCCGGCACGAGAATGAGGTGCACATGGTTGGGCATCAATATCCAGCTCCAGACCTCGACACCGGCGGCGCGACAATAATGAGCTAGGAGATCGCGATAGAGCGCATAGTCGTCATCGCAAAAGAAGGTTTGAGCCCGCCTGTTGCCGCGTTGGGTGACGTGATGTGGAGTGTCAGGGATGACGATACGAGCGAGACGGGCCATTGGTTGCTTTGGTCAAATCTGGAAGTGTATTTGAATGCACTGTCACCGTAATTCTTGCATAATTCTTAGTTCAATTAATGAAGAGCGACATTCAATATTTATATTTTTGATATTTATCGAGTTTTATGAGTATATCGTTCTTGCCATTCGATAATACCTCAATGCATTTATCTTTGCTTGGCTTTAATTTGGTAAATTTAGGTCTATTTTTCATTTCTTCTTCAAGGCTGTTGAGCTTTTCTGAAACCTTCGTGTCGTCGATCACACTTTCGATCGCTCTTTCTGCCCCTCCACGAACTGCATCGTAATAATCCAAACCCAAGGCGGTACGGCATACGTAAGCATGAGCTATGGCAGTCAGTGCCGCATTGACAACCGTATTGGACAATTCAGTCCGCGTACTATCGTCTGCCATTACACTATTACTCCACAAACACATACAAATAGCCGCAAAGGTACAGCGCATTTTCATCTCCTGATTGATTTTAGTGGATATAAGACAAGTTTCCCGGAAAAGGAAAGCCCATGACGGACATTGCAACGCTGACTTTAACGGCTGATAGCTCAAGTATTAAGGCCGCGAACACCAATCTCGCCAGTATGACAGTGGCTACTTGGAATGCACAGAAGGGAACGGGAGCTTTAGCAAAAGCATTTGCTGTTGTAACTGGGAACGCCACAGCTTCACGAGGAGCACTTGACAAAGTAGCGGTGGGCGCTGCCGCATAGGGAGAAGGTAAACATAGTTGGCTGGACTACTATAGACCTTCCGCCGCCTTTCGAAGGTTCTCTTCGGCGATACCCGTAAGTGATTTGGACGTTAGTCGCGAAAACTCGGAAATATCTAAGGGTTTTAACCCTGTTACGAACGGAACGACGCTGGACTGTTTGCCGTCAAAAGAGAAATACTCGCACGCGAGCTTTGTTGTCACAGTTTCGGCGTTTTCGTCGTCAGCGGAAAATTGTAAATTTAGCATATAGCGTACCGGTCGCTCAGTTCCGTCGTCAAAACGCTCAAGAGCCTCTTTGCGCAATGCCTTTAATGGCGTGCCTTCAAAATAATTATCCAATTCGGATCGTGTGACTGGCATTGAAGTGATGTTGAAATCATGGCGCCGATAGCTTGAGGGTTTTACGAGCGCGCCTTTTAGATTTTCTTCGCATGCGGTAACGAGCGGTGGATCAAAAAAGTTGCAGCCGCTCAAGGCCGACGTTGCAAGCAAAGCGCTCGCGATGATTGAAGCCCGCTTCAAATAGCTGAGGTGTGGGCACACAGCGGCTGCGTCTGCAGCCGTAGATAAAAGATACAGCACGAAATTTTCCCAATGAGACAACCTAGAGACGATACTCTGCTATTCAGGGGAGGGCAAGCCTATGTTAGACATTGCAAGACTTGGTATTGTCATTGATGCATCCCAAGTACGCTCCGCAGCAAACGATCTTAGCGTATGGAATGCGGAGGCCACACGGGCGGAAAAGAAAACAAGCGCAGCAGCGCGAGCCATCGACGATATGAATGGCAAGGTTCGGGTCGCTGGCGGAACGATCGGCAAAGCAAACGCAGAAGTTATAAAACTTGCGGCAGCGAACGGCAAAGTGGCAGCAAATGCCACGACTACTTTCGCAGTTGCGCAACTCATTAATAGCGCGCCGCCAACCACACAAGCATCAGCCAGCGGTGCTAATAGAAGCATGTTAGATTTTAGTCATCCTACGGGATATTCTAACTTCGATTTTATTCGTGAACGCGCCTCGGGGGCAGGTGAACCCCTTCGCAAGAGCGAAATCCAGGAAGTTGGTGAAGCAATACATTGGTTTCTGCAGCTTGTTGGGCCGTTTGTTAGTGATGCGAAAGCAAAACTTGCTGCCACTCAAGGCGATAACATATTGACTCGGCTGTTGCGCGAGACCGATCTCAATAAACAAGCCACGGCATTTGAGGAAATAAAAAAAGACCGGGATGAAAAGAAAGATAGAAGCACGCTGAGCGGCGATTCTATGCCGCAATTTAAGAAAGACGCCGAAGACGCTGAGAAAATGCTTAGTGTGGCAAATACTATATATAAAAGTAGAATATCTATAAACGAAAAATACCAAGAATCAGAGAAAATTCTAGATAACTTTATGAAAGAAAACTATAATATTGTTGCGGACGCGAGAATTCAGCGGAATACTCCTGGTGCGAGTTATTATGAGTTTGCGGCGCCGTTGGAAAAGTTGATCAACGGATTACAGCACATGGACGCCGTTCCGGAGGATGTGAAAAAAGTTATCGAGGGTATTGCAGCAGCCCGAGCGAAGCCGGAAAATCTGGACGTGGCGCCCGACTTGGAGGCGTTACAAAACTCTTGGGAAAATAATTACGCCAGCTTGATTTCGCAGAGATTGGAAAAGATTCAAGAGACGAGTACGGAAGCTAAAGCTGCGGTTGTAAGCTATATGACTAACGGAGGTGCACCGGGAACTTCGGTTGATGCGACAAACATTAACAACGTTGGGGCATCGAATGCTGCGACGCAAATAGTCGCTTCAAAGTTAGTTGAATGGGCAAATAGTTCCTCAGGATTTGTTAATGGAATGGCCGCCATCACGCGATTGCTTATTCCAGGGTTGGCAAGTTTGTCCAGTTCGGCTGCGACAACGAATTCTGGCGCAAAAATTGCCGATCAATCTACCGTTAGCGTAGAGGCGAATCGAGTTGCAGGACGGACCGATAATGACGTTGCTATTGGGAGATCAGCAAAGGCCATTGATAACGCGACAAAATCCTCGGCAGCTTACGCTGGACAAACCAAGCTTACTACACAGACCTCCACCCAATCCGCTGCCGCAACAGACAATGTGACATCGAAGGTCGTCACGCTGAAGCAAAGTCAGGACGATCTTCAGAAAAGTGGTGCAGCGCAGTTGGTGCAAATGCCGCAATTGACCAAGGCGGCCAACGATCAGGCTGATGCCTATCGGCGTGTCGCCGAGGCGCAGGCGCTGCAGAAGCTCGCGCGCGATATCCAGTTCCAGCAGGATCAAATGGGCCGCTCGACCATCGATCAGACTGTTGCTTCGACACAGAAGCAATATGGCCTGCCGGTCGATATGAATTCGGCCTCGGCCAATATCATTCGTTACAATGAGCAGCTGAAATATGCTCGCGAGCTTGCCGGCGATTTCGCCTCGACGCCGGTCAGCGGCTTGCGCAATGGCGAGGGGCTCTGGAAATCCCTGGGGAAGGCGGCGATTTCCGTGCTCACCAAGATTTCCGACAGGTTGCTGAACGATGTGCTCAACAGCCTGTTCAAGGTCAACAGCGCCGCCGCGGGCGGCGGGCTGTTCGGTGGTGGAGGTATTCTTGGCGGGCTCTTCGGCGGAGGCGGTGGGCTGGATCTCGGTATTCTGGCGCGATCGCCGCAGGCGGCGGCAGCCGTTGCGAGTGGCATTCCCGGCCTTTGGGCCGATGGCGGCTATACCGGCCCCGGCGGCAAGCATGAGCCGGCCGGCATCGTTCATGCCGGCGAGGTCGTCTGGAGCCAGAAGGATATCGCCCGGGCGGGCGGCGTCGGCGTCGTCGAGGCCATGCGGCTTGGCCGGCGCGGCTATGCCGATGGCGGCGTGGTCGGCGAGGGCGGCCCGAAATTGGTACGGGCGCAGCCGGATGCTCCCGTTCCCGTCCGTCGCCTCTGGGCTGATAATCAGAACGATGCCTCGGGCTCCGCTTCCGGTGTGCATGTCACGGTCGGCGTTTCCGTCGATGAGGATGGCAATCTGAAGGCCTATGTGAAGAATGTCGCGCAATCGGAAGCGCAGAGTTCGACGCGTCAGGGGCTGAACGATTTCAATCAGCAGCTTCCCGATCGCGTCGCGCAAATCAACCGCAATCCCCGGAGGCGCTGATGGCCGTTTCCTATCCCTACAGCCTGCCGGCCTTTGCCGATCTTCTGAAGATTTCCAGCATCGTCTGGGACATTCAGCGTAACGACGAGCTTTCCGGCTCCGGCGATGGCAGGGTCTGGCAGGCGGAGCTGGCGCCGCCGCTCTGGACCGGCACGGTGACGCTGGCCGACATGTACAATGCGGAGGCGAAACAGATCGCCGCCCGCATCCGCAAACTACACGGCGCCCAGGAGGCGCTTTTTCTTTATGATCCGCTGTCGAAATATCCGCAGGCCGATCCGGACGGGACGAAGATCGGGGCCGCGAGCGTCAGCATTGCGGCGCTCGGGGGCGATAATGCTTCGCTCAGCCTCAAGGGCCTGCCGTCGGGATATCGGCTGACCGTCGGCGACAAGATGCAGGTCGGCTATGGCGGCCGCTACGCCTTTCTCGAAGTCTCGGAAACGGCAAGCGCCGACGGGCAGGGGATTACGCCCGTCTTCGGCGTCTTCCCGCATCTGCCGGCGGGCTTTGCCGCCGGTCTCGGCGTGATCCTGCTGCTGCCAGCCTGCAAATGTCTGATCACGCCGGGCAGCCACAATCCCGGCGCCGCGAGCGGCCCGATCACCTCGGGCGCCACCTTCAAGGTCATTCAGAAGAAATAGACGATGAAGAACATCACCTCCGCCTTCTTCGCGGCGCTGACCGGCGCGCGCGACAAGGGGCTCGTGCCCCGTCGCTTCGTATGGATCACCGGCAAGGACCTGGCGAGCGGCGCGCCCGCTTCCGTTGGCCTCTGGACCGGCGACGACGACATCAACATCACGGTCACTTCAGGCGTCACCGGTCTGCCGGAGGCGCGGACCTATTATGGCGGCCTCAATCTGAAGGTGAGCCCGATCCCCCGCACCGCCGACCTGACGATCCAGACCGTGACCATCACCGTCGGCCAGATCGCGCCCGCCGTGCAGCAGCTCGTGCGCGGCTACGATCTGCGGCTGGCGCCGATCGAAATCCACGATATGTCGTTCGATACCGGCACGCGTCTGCCGAGTGCGGTGCCGGAAATCGCCTTTCTCGGCATTGCCGATGGCGCGCCGATCAAGACGCCGGCGGTGGGGCAGGACGGCGATATCGAGATCTCCGCCATCTCCGCCGCCATCGCCATGCTGGAACGCACCAATCCGGCGAAATCCTCCTATGAGGGCCAGAAGCGCCGCAGCGGCGATGAGTTCGGCCTTTATTCCAGCACCGTCGCCAATTGGCAGATACCTTGGGGGCAGAAGTGATTGATGATCTTGTCAGGCTCAAGAACTGGCGTGCTCGCTTTGTCGCCGAGATCGATCGGCTGAAGCGCACTCCCTTTGCCTGGGGCAGCCATGATTGCGGTCCGGGCCTTGCCGGCAATCTGGTGCTGGCGATCACCGGCATCGATTGCGCTGCCCAGTTTCGCGGCGAATACTCGACCGCCGCCGGCGCGCTGAAGACCATGAAGGTGGCCGGTTTCGACAATCTCGCCGATCTCGTCGCCAGCATGCTGCCGGAGATCCATCCGAGCCAGGCCCATATCGGCGACATCGCTGCCATCCCGCATGAAGGCCCCTTCGGCTACGCCCTCGGCGTTGTCAATGGCGAGCGCATTTTCGTGCTGCGCGAAACCGGCCTCGGCACCGTCGATCTGCTCGACGCCAAGCGGGCCTTCAGGGTCGGCTGAGCCGGCGACGCCACCGCTTTTTCTTTATCACCTATCGGTGATATGCCGCTGCCGACCAACCGGCGGCGCGCTTTTTCCATGCGTCTTTCGAGGTCGCCCGGTCCATGAAAATTTTGATTTTGATCCTGAGCGTCCTCAGCTTCTGGCTGATGGCGGATGCGGCGCATGCCGATCCGATCACTGCGGCGATCGCCGCGATTTCCCAATTCATCGGTTCGGTCGGTGTCATCGGCAAGCTGGTGCTTACGGTTGCCATCAATGTCGGCCTGTCGCTGGTCGAAAAGGCGCTGGCTAAGAAAGACCAGCCGCAACAGGCCGGCGCCAAGCTGGAAATCAGCATGGGCGATGACCACC
The DNA here is from genome assembly GCF_014200235.1 of Martinezella paranaensis. Taxonomy (NCBI): domain Bacteria; kingdom Pseudomonadati; phylum Pseudomonadota; class Alphaproteobacteria; order Hyphomicrobiales; family Rhizobiaceae; genus Martinezella; species Martinezella paranaensis. The sequence goes on from NZ_JACHBI010000003.1 coordinate 112,313, forward strand.
CCATGTCCTTCATCATGGGCAGCTACGCCACCGCCGGCCGTCGCAAATATGCCGGCTCTTGGGGCGAGGATGGCAAGACGCCGAACGCCTATTTCACCGATGTCATCGAAGTCGGCAACCTGCCCAACTATGCCGGCGAACGCGGGCTGACCAGCGTCTGGATCGATGATCAGCAGGTCGGCGTGCTCTGGGAAGAGCCGCATCCCGATGGTCGCGGTTTTCCCGTTCTGCAGTATCGTGTGAAAGGCAAGGACTATCTCTGGATCAAATTTCTCGACGGAACACAGTCCAGCGCCGACGCCTTCCTGACTGCGAAATTCGGTTCCAATCCCGATCGCCCATGGAAGCCGACGATGATTGGCCTTGGCTGTCAGGTCGTCATCCTGACTGCACGTTATAATACCAATCTGTTCTCCGGCATTCCCGCCGGCCTGTACCAGCCGCATCCGGTGCCGCTCTACGATATCCGCAAGGATTCGTCCGTCGGCGGCAATGGCACCCATCGCTGGGATAATCCGGCTAGCTGGGAGCCGACGAGCAACCCGGCCACGATGATCTACAATCTGGCGCGCGGCGTCTACCGTGGGTCGGAATGGGTCTGTGGTGGCCAGAATATCGCTGCCTTCTGTCTGCCCGCCGCGAACTGGATGGCGGCGGCAAACGCTTGCGATGCTCCAGTTGCACTCGGTGACGGCACTAGCGAACCCGCCTTCCGCGCCGGCTACGAAGTGCAATGCGATCAACAGCCGCTCGACGTGATCTCCGAACTCTTGAAAGGCTGCAACGGCCGCATGGCCGAAGTCGGCGGCATCTTCAAGGTGCTTATCAGCACGCCTGGCGGCGCTGTCTATTCTTTCTCCGACGATGATATCGTCGTGACGGAGGAGCAGGATTTCCAGCCGTTTCCGTCGCTTTCGGACACCTACAACGCCATCGAGGCGACCTATCCGGAGCCCACCGAGAAGTGGGCGACGAAGGATGCGCCCGGCCGTTACAATGCCGATCTGGAAGCTCAGGACGGCAATCGCCGTCTGCCGGCACAGATCCAGTTGCCGACAGTTCCCTTCGCCAATCAGGTGCAACGTGTCGGCCTGGCGATGATCCAGGACTACCGGCGCTTCCGCGTGCACCAGGTATCGCTGCCGCCGGACGCCTATCCGCTGGAGCCGAACGATGTCGTTTCCTGGACTTCGGTGCGAAATGGCTATGACGAAAAGAAATTCCTTGTCGTCAAGGTCGAGCCACAGCCGAATTTCCTCATCGTTGTCACGCTGAAGGAAGTCGATCCTGCCGACTACGACTGGCACAGCGGTTTGCAATTGCCCACTGCTACAGGTTGGATCGGCCCCATTACGCCGCCCTCACAGCCAATGGTCGGCTGGACCGTCGAGCCGGCGACTGTGAAAGACGCCGGCGGTATCGATCGTCGGCCGGCGATCAAGATCAGTTGCGCGGCGGACATGGACGATGTCGAGCGTGTGTGGGTGCAAGTCCGCTTAAAGGAAACCGGCGATATCGTCTTCGACAGCGATAGCACTCGCTATGCTTCGCCATTCTCCTGGATAATCTCGGGACAATGGATGCTGTCGAACACCGACTACGAGGCGAGGGGGCGTTACATTCCCAAGTCCAACCGCGCCACGGATTGGTCGGCTTGGCTGAGTGTGAAGACGCCGAATGTCCTGATCCAATCGGGCGACGTTCTCGACAACGCGATCACCGCCTCCAAGATCGCCGATGCGGCGGTGACCGCCGAAAAGATTATGGACGAGGCGGTCACCAATCTGAAGCTCGCTGACGAGGCGGTTTCGGCGGCGAAGATGCAGGTAGCTGCCGTTACCGCCGACGTGCTGGCAAGCGGCGCGGTGATCTCTACGAAGCTCGCGGATGGCGCTGTAACCGCGGCAAAGATCGCTCAGGGTGCGGTCGATGCAACGAGCCTCGCGAGTAGCATTAAGGCTGTCGAAGTCGTCTCTTCTTTGCCAACCATAGGCAATGTCGAAGGCCGACAGGTTTATTTGACGACGGACGGCAAGCTTTATCGCTACTACAGCGGCGCATGGACGGCTGCTGTCGCTGCCGGCGACGTCAACGGGACGCTGAACGCTTCGCAAATTGCCGACGGCGCGATCACGAACAACAAGCTGGCAGCTCTGGCAGTCGATGCGAGCAAGCTTGCTGATGGCTCCGTGAGTGCCGCGAAGCTTGCGGCAAATGCGGTGGATACGACAAAGTTCGCTTCCGATATTCGGCCGGTGGAAATTGTCGCCAGCTTGCCGACGACGGGCAACATCGAAGGCCGAACGGTCTATCTAACGACAGATGGCAAGCTCTACCGTTATACCGGTAGCGCCTGGACATCGGCGACGGCGGCCGGCGATATCACTGGTCAGATCGTTGGAACGCAGATTTCCGATGGCACGATCTCTACGCCGAAGCTCGCGGCCGGATCGGTCACAGCCAACACGATCGCGGCCGGCACTATCACCGCCGACAAGATTGCTGCCAATAGCATCACGGCCGGGCAAATTGCTGCCGGCGCGATCAGCGCAACACAGCTCGCTGCAAGTGCAGTGACGGCTAGGTCGGTTTCAATCGGCGATTTCGCCAACATGGTCACCAACCCGTTCTTCGATCAAGGAGCGGCCGGCACGGACGGTTGGCTGCTGGGCGGTATGATCGCACCAAGCCGGGTTGTTGGCACATCCGGAGACCCCGCTCCGAACTATATCCGCATTCCGGACGCGAACGGCGGGATCGACTACGCCATCTTCGACCCTGGGCAGGCCACAACAGGCTCAATGCCCTGCTCGGCCGGGGATAGTTACTATGTCGAGTTCTACATCCGGAAGAACGGTGCGCCCACAGCGCCGTTCGGCTCTTACTTATCGGTCTCAGATCGCTTGGGTGCCAACACTGTATGGCCGCAGGTGTATTTTGCGCTCGCGGCGGATGTTCCGACAGTTTGGACGAAGGTGCAGGCGCTGGTGAACATTCCCGCCACCGTGGCGAACAATGGTATTCCGGCAAGGTTCAATCTTCAGCTCACCGCGCGCCCTGGCACGGCGAACAACAGTGGGTCTTACGACGTTGCGAAGCCGGTTCTACGCAAGGCTACCGGCGCGGTCATGATCGAAGACGGTGCGGTCACTGCCTCCAAGGTTGCCGCAAACGCCATCACGGCAGACAAGATCGCGGCGAATGCCGTAACGGCCGGAACCATTGCCGCGAACGCAGTCACGGCAGGTACGATCGCAGCCGGCGCGGTTTCGGCCTCGCAGATCGCGGCTGACGCGGTGACTGCAGACAAGATCGCTTCCAATGCTGTTACCACGGATGCGCTTGCGGTCGGCTCCGGCAAGAACCTGCTGCAGAACGCAAGCTTCTCAATGGGTTTGGATTGCTGGGCCATATCGTACGCGAGCGGTACAATCCCCGGCGTCGTTTTCGCTATTCGGCAGCCGGGAGACGTTGGGGGCTGGGTTGGATACAATTGCCCCACGTTGATGCTCTATCAAGGCAGCGGACCTACCGGATTTTACCAAGATGTAATGTGGCAGCGTCTTGACTACCCAAGTGGCGCAGGCAACTTGAAATATTCGGTCCCATGCCAACCGGGGGAGACATTTGAGTGCTCCGCTTACATATCCGCGCATCGATGCACCGTGGAACTACGAATTATCTGGGTAGCAAGCGACGGAACGGCGATTGGATACACTGGCCCCGCACAGAACAACGCGGTCTATGGCGATTCCCATAATCCCGATTTATGGACCCGCCTCCGAGTTATCGGTATCGCTCCCGCTGGCACAGTTGCGGCAGGAATTCATCTTCGGAAGCTCGATACCAATACCGGTCAGACGGACAGTTTTATGTTCGTCAACAAGCCGATGCTTTGCAGAGCGCCCGCTGGAGCAAGCGAGGCAACGCAATGGAGTGACGGCGGCGTAGTCACGATAAACAGTGGCGGGATCGTTGCGGGAGCGATAACTGCCGCCAAGATCGCCACCAATGCTGTGACCGCAGATGCGATCGCAGCCAATGCGGTGACGGCCGGCAAGATTGCGGCCGGCGCGGTGACGGCGGCCACGGTAGCGGCCGGCACGATCACCGGTGACAAGCTTGCTGCCAACACGATCGGCGCATCTCAGATCGCTGCTGGCGCGATCACTGCCAAGCAACTCGTGCTGACCGACTTTTCTAACATGGCGGACAACGGCTGGCAGGCGGGAAGTATCGCCGGCTGGACGACGCAAAGCCTACAGAACTTTTATCTCGACAACAGCCAGGGCGACGCCTCAGGCTATCTGTTGCAGTCGCTTGGGCGAGACTGCGCCTATTCAAACTTCGTGGCGGTCTCACCGGGAGAAACCTACGCCTTTGATGTTTGGGTGAATAACACCGATGCGAACTTGGCCAATGTCTATGCCTACGCGCGTTCGCCTACAGGTGTGATATCGCCTGCACTGATCACTGGAACGGGCACCAAAAACGCGTGGGTGCGCCTTCAGGGCAAGTACACTATCCCTTCCGGTATAACCGCGCTCGCCATGGACCTGCAGGTTGCTAAGACGGCCGGAACAGGGACCTCGTGCTACTGGTCGCGGCCTGTTATGCGCCGTGCTGTGAGCGCGGAGCTGATCGTGGATGGTGCGGTCACCGCAAACAAGATCTCGGTCAACAGCCTGGACGCACTCACTGCAAATCTGGGCGCAGTCAACATCAGCTCGGCTGTCATCGGCACGCTGCAGGTGGGCACGTCCAACATCTCCGGTGGTGCAGTCACCGGGGTGGGCGTCGGGCGTACGGCCGGCACACAGACGATCGGTGCTGGCGGCACCGTCAATCTGGTGAGCTGTGTCGTCAATGTTGCCGGCGATGGCCGTGTCGTGATCGACGCTATGACACTTGGCCAGTACAACCAGAATGGCGGTAGCCAGAACTCCCAGCCGATCGGCGTCAACATCTTCCGCGACGGAACGGCGATCTTCAGCCAGACCTACTATCTCGGCGTGGTTCAGACTGTCGTCTCTGGCACAGGTGGCAGCAATGGCAGCACCACACAGACCACGTATACGGCCGGCCTGGTCGCAGTCTCTGGCCTCTATGATGCCCCCGGCGCCGGCAACCACACCTACATCCTGCAGATCTATTGCCCCGGCAACACCATCGGCTGGAACGAAAGCAACATCACCGCAACATCTCTCAAGAGGTAATTCCGTGACCGCGTTAGAAGACAGAACGATCCATTACATCGTCTATGGCCCTGACGGCGCGATCCGCCAGAGCGGCGACTGTGCCTTAAGCCTGCTGCCGCACTATGCGGGCCTCTATGGCGCTGGCTTCAAGGCGGTGGAAGTGCAGGCGGACCAATACTGGCGTGATATCGACGCGCACTGTTATGTCCTAGACGGCACTATTATTTCCAAAGGCACCGCCGTTGAAGTGCCGGACCTCAGCATCAAAGCCGACGGCGTAGACGAAGTGCGCTTTGCCCTGCCAGTCGGGACCTCCGTCATTCACAGCGGCCGGATTGTCGCCGTAGAGGACAATGTCTTCGAATTTGTCACTGATATGCCCGGCGATCACGAATTTTCTTTCCAGGCACCGGCCGCCTATCGAGATTTCAAGGTGACAATCCATGCGGTTTGATCGTCGTGCCGACCTTGATCAGCTCAGGGCACAGATAGCGGCAGATATCGAAGCGCAAGCCGCTGATGCTCGCGGGTTGTTTATCACTCTCGTGCCCGGTCAAGACGCCATTTATAGGCTCAAACGGCAAGAAGCCCTGTTGATTGTTGCCGACTTGCAGCAGGGCGCGAACGTACCCGAGGGCGAGACACTGCACATCACAGCGGAAGCGGCCGGCGACGCCGTAAGCCGTTTCGAGAAAGCAGTCGAGATCCTCACACGAGATCAGCATTGGGCAAGCGGATCGCAGATGATCGAATGCGTCCGCCGATCGGCAAAGTCTGCCCTTGCCGCCGCGACCACAGCTCCCGAAATCCGCGCCGCTGCCATTATCGATTGGCGCGAAGTGCGCGCTTTTGCCCAAGCCCAAACACAGGAAAGGACTGCCTATGTATCGCATTGACAGCATGTATGAACCGATGATCGAGGCGCTGTTGTCGGCGCGCGCCGAGAACAAGACCGATCGGTGGATGGCGTCGGCCGCCTTCTGGCTCGGTCGACAGCAGATCTACAATGTTAAAGACTATTGGCTGGCGCTGGCTGCCAAGATTACCGTCGAGCTGCCGGCCTCTGAAAAGGATGCGATCATCGAACAGCTCAGTAAGCAGGAAATCACATTGGTGGATGCCGCCAGCGATTGGCCGGAAGCACCGCCAAGCTTGATGTCTATCGTGGCTGGCTGGTCGCCCGAACCAGTCTCGGTCGATTTGCAGGCCTATGCGGCGACCAAACGTTATGCTGTTGAGACTGGCGGCATCGTGTTTGGCGATATGGCGGTTTCCACCGATCGTCAGAGCCAAGCACTCATAGCCGGGGCCTATGCCTATGTACAGGCCAACCCTACCATCACCGTAAATTTCAAGACTGCGAACGGCTTCGTCAATCTGACGGCCGCGCAGGTGAGGGCCGTCGCCAATGCAGTCGGCGCCCATGTGCAGGCTAGTTTTGCGGCTGAGGATGCGGTTGTTGAGGCAATCACCGTAGGCACGATTAAGACGGCGGCTGATGTCGACGCCTTCCCTTGGCCAGTAGTTGCGGCATAAGGGAGGAGGCCCTTACATGGATAAAAGTTTCTAACCAGCGACGGAAATAAATACGCGGCTAAATTGCCTGCGTTGGAGAATATCCTCTCGATCTCCAATGCTTCGATGCCGAATTTAACACTAGCCAAAGGATCATTCATGGATCGTGCGAAATTCTTCGCGGCATTGCGCTCCTCGCTGTTCCGCGGACGGCTGTCGCAAAATCAGGCGAACGGCATGGAGGCCATCCTCGATGCCTGGGAGGAAAGCCTATGCGATGTACGCTGGCTCTCCTACATGCTGGCGACGGCCTATCACGAAACAGACAATACGATGTGCGCCGTCGTGGAGAACCTCAACTACTCTGCCGCTGGTCTCAAGGTGACATTTCCGAAATACTTCACGGCAGCGCAAGCGGTGATCTATGCCCGGCAGCCGCAACGTATCGCCAATCGCGCGTATGCAAGCACGTATGGGCAATGGCGATGAGGCGAGCGGTGATGGATGGCGCTATCGTGGGCGAGGCTTGGTACAGATTACCGGTTACGACAACTATGCGAAGTACAGCCTTTCTGAGGAGCCCGACAAGGCCCTCGATCCCGCCAAGGCTGTCGAGATCCTGTTCGACGGCATGATCAATGGCCGTTTTACAGGCAAGAAGCTGGCCGATCACTTCAACGCCACTGTCACCGATTGGACCGGCGCCCGCAAAATTATCAATGGCAGTGATCGAGCCACTGACATTGCGGACTATGCCAAGTCCTTCGCCGCGGCGATCGAAGCGGCGCGGTAATCGGCGTCGCGAGACTGCGACGGCTCGATACAATCATTTCTCCTAGCAAAGGATTATCACATGCGTGCTCCGCTCTTAGCGGCGGCGATCGGATTTGCTTTGTCCGGCTGTCAGACGGCATCGCTCAATATCGCGATCCAGCAAAATCTCCCGAAGGCTTGTCAAGCATTGGAAACCGCATACGCCGCTTTCACGTCAATTGCGGAAATCGGTACGGTCAAACAATCTATGATCGACAAGGAAGCCGCGGCTTACGTCGGCGTCCGAAACCTTTGCGTCAATCCCGAGCGTGAAACGGCCGCGGATGTCGTGGCACAGGTGGCGCAGGCTTACGCGACAATCGATGCTGCTCTCAACATTGCTCGACAGGCGCAGTAATTTTCACATCTTCATAAAGGAAATTTCATGTTTAATACCAATGCTTTGCACAATATTTTGAACATACTGATTACCTTGTCCGCGCTGTTTGTCGCTATTCTCCTGGCGACGGGTTGCACACAGTTGGGCGATGGCACTTTGGAATGTTCGCGATCCTTTTTCAGCCCGAGCTACACGGCCTACATCGTCGCCGCCCTCGGTGGGCTCAAGATCGTGGTCAATATTACCCGCGACGGGCTTTCTGGTTTGGTGAAGCCTCAGCCGCCCGTCGTTAAATAATAGCGCCCCTCCTAGCCATATTACTTGGCGGGAGGTGGTAGCTTCCCAGCAAGGGCTTACAGGGATAGATCATGACGGTGAACGAATTTCTCGATGCATTGGGCATCAAGGCCGGCGTCGTCATCGCGGGCCTCTCCGGCGGCATTTTGCGCGGCTTGTCCCGTCGTCAATATACCACCAGAGAAATTATCGCGTCGCCCATTTGCGGGGCGCTGGCTGCGGCCTATCTGACAGAGCCCGCGCTTTACTATTTACGCGCTATCAATTGGCCGCTGCCGCAAAAGGACGCTGCTGCCATGAATGCGACTGCCTTCGTGGTCGGCGTCTGCGCCATGTGGATCGCCGACCTGATCCTCGATTCGATTGGCCGATGGATTAGAGGTGGAAGGGCCGCTCCCTGACCGCCACTATCATGTTCCATATCGTCGCATTTCAGTCCCCTGGTGGATGCGTCGGTTTTGCAGTGTGCCGTTTTTCCTATCTCCCTCTCCCGAACAGGAGAGGGCATTTTTTGCGTTTCTGGTTTTTGTAGCCTTTCTCAGCAGTGTTTTGTCGAGACAGGCTAATCCAGTTCGCAGCATGAGATTTTCGGTCCGTCGACAAACGCATGGGTTCATCCGCACTAATCATTATCGCCGCCTCTGTTAGGCTGATAATGATGGCTGGGGACACCGAAGACGAAAGGTGCTTGCGATGAGCCGATGGCCAGATACCCGGATCCTTGACCTATTTCACATCGACATTCCCATCATCCAGGCGCCCATGGCAGGCGCGACGACGCCAGAGATGGTAATTGCGGTAAGCGAGGCCGGCGGGCTCGGATCCCTGCCGAGTGCGCAATACAATGCCGAGCAACTCGGTGCGGCTCTGGATATGATACGAGCGGCGACGAAAAAGCCGATCAACGTGAACTTCTTCGCTCATACCATGCCTGAAGACGATCCCGCACGACAGATGGCCTGGCAAGCGCGGCTTGCTCCCTATTATGTCGAGGCGGGGCTTGATCCTGTCGCACCGGTTCCGGCTGGCGGCCGCGCGCCGTTCGACACCTCCTTCTGTGAGATCGTGGAGGCCTACCGGCCCGAGGTCGTCAGCTTTCATTTCGGAATGCCTGATGAGAAGCTGGTCCAACGGGTACAGGCAACCGAAGCGAAGATCATCTCCTCGGCGACCACGGTGGCGGAGGCGCGGTGGCTTGTCGAACGCGGTGTCCATGCTGTCATCGCCATGGGTTTCGAAGCGGGTGGCCATCGAGGCAATTTCCTGACGCAGGATATGGCGACGCAGGTCGGCACGATGGCGCTGGTGCCGCAGATTGTTGATGCTGTCGCGGTCCCCGTCATTGCCGCTGGCGGAATTGCAGACGCGCGTGGAATCGCAGCTGCTTTCGCACTTGGCGCTTCCGCAACACAGCTCGGCACTAGCTACCTGTTTACGCCTGAAGCGAAAATTCCGTTGGTTCATCGCGCGGCTCTGGAACACGCAGGCGATGACAATACCGCTTTGACGAATGTTTTCACCGGCCGGCCCGCGAGGGGCGTGATGAACCGCGTTATGCGCGAGCTGGGGCCACTCTCTGATCTTGTGCCGGCATTTCCCACGGCCGGCGGCGCTTTGGCGCCGTTGCGCGCCAAGGCCGAAGCGGCTGGTTCCGGTGATTTCACCAATCTCTGGTCAGGCCAGGCCGCGAAACTGGCGCAATCGCTTCCGTCGGCTGAGTTGACCGCTCTTTTAGGGAAGGACGCAATCGCGCTTATGGAACGGCTGGCAAGGAGCTGAACTACCAAGTAAATCAAAAATCACGATATAAAACAAAAAACTTGAATAATAAAATCTTTCATCATAACCTCGCAGTCAACCAACAGCAATAAGCGAGGGAGCACGATGAAAGCTGCAGCCGTCATCAACAAGGATTTTACTGTTTCCAACGTCGATAAGCGGGTTTTCGGCTCGTTTTTGGAGCACATGGGTCGGGCGGTCTATACCGGAATTTATGAGCCGGGGCACAGGACGGCGGATAAGAACGGGTTTCGTCAGGATGTTCTGGAGTATGTCCGCGATCTTGATATGCCGATCGTGCGCTATCCGGGCGGCAATTTCGTCTCGGCCTATCGTTGGGAGGATGGTATCGGTCCGCGTGATGAGCGGCCAGTGCGCCTCGATCTTGCATGGCGGACGCGCGAGACCAACCAGGTCGGCGTCAACGAATTCTCCGACTGGGCGAAGCTCGCCAAGACCGAGATGATGCTTGCCATGAACCTCGGCTCGCGCGGCCTTGATGACGCCCGCAATTTCCTCGAATATTGCAACCATCCGAGCGGCACCTATTGGAGCGATCTGCGCGCCAAGCATGGCTACAAGGACCCGCACAATGTCCGTATCTGGTGCCTCGGCAACGAGTTGGATGGTCCCTGGCAGGTTGGTCATAAAAGTGCTGCTGAATATGGGCATCTCGCCAATGAGGTCAGCAAGGCATTTAAATACTTCGATAAAACCCTCGAGACGGTGGCTTGCGGCTCCTCCAACGACAAGATGAAGAGCTATCCCGAATGGGAAGCTACCGTTCTCGATCAGGCCTATGAGAGCGTCGATTATATCTCGTTGCACAAATATTTCGGCAACGAGAAGCAGGACACGCTCAACTACTTCGCCAAGGCGATGGATCTCGACCGCTACATCGTCACTGTCGGCGGTATCATCGATTATATCAAGGCAAAGAAGCGCTCGAAGCGCGATGTGAAGATCTGCTTCGACGAATGGAACGTTTGGTATCACGATCGCAAGGAGGACGGCGAGCGTATCGCCAGTTGGAACTGGCCGGAAGCGCCGGCGCTGCTTGAAGAGGTCTATAACCTAGAGGACGCGTTGTTCGTCGCCTCGCTCCTCAACGTGTTCATTCGCCGTTCCGATCGCGTCAAGATCGCTTGCATGGCTCAGCTCGTGAACGTCATCGCACCAATTCTGACGCGTACCGATGGCCCCGCTTGGCGTCAGACTATCTATTATCCGTTGCAGCTTGCTTCCAAGTACGGACGCGGCACGGCGTTGAATGTCTCGGCGTCGGGCCCGACCTATGATTGCGAAGTCGCTCAAGATGTACCCTATCTCGACATATCGGCGGTGCTGCATGAGGGTGGCAAGAGCATCGCTGTTTTTGCCGTCAATCGCAGCGTTGATCAGTCACTCGATCTTTCTGTTGCGCTTCAAGGGTTTAAGAACGTCAAGGTCGAGAAGCACACGGTTATGGCCGGTGAAGATCTCAGGGCCCGGAATACCGTCGATGCGCAGCACACTGTCGTACCGAAGGAAGGCTCCGGTCTCGTTTTGACGGACGAGGGCGCTGTTGCCGGCAAGCTGCCGCCAAAATCCTACCACTTCATCCTGTTGTCGGTCGCATTGGCCTAACAGGCGGATCCGCTGGGCGGTGGCGAAAGAGGCCGCCGCCCGGAGGTAGAGTTGATCACGGGAGGATCAGGCTCATGGTGGGAATTCAGACTGCCGACGTTCAGAATGCCAAAGTCCAGAATTTAGGAATCCAGTTGACCGATGTCAGCAAGTCCTTCGGTGCGCTGAAGGTCATCCACGGTGTTGATATCAAAATAGAACAGGGGGAGTTCGCCGTCTTCGTCGGTCCCTCCGGCTGTGGGAAATCGACCTTGTTGCGCATGATCGCCGGACTGGAGGAAACGACAGGCGGGCGAATCGAGATCGAGGGCAGGGATGTCACACATAAGGAAGCTTCCACGCGCGGCGTCGCCATGGTCTTCCAATCCTATGCGCTTTATCCGCATCTGACCGTCTTCGACAATATGGCCTTCAGCCTGTCGGTGGCGGGCCGGCCTAAGGCTGAGATTGCCGAGAAGGTGCGGTCGGCTGCCGAGATCCTGCGTCTCACCGATTATCTCAAAAGCAAACCCAGCCAGCTTTCCGGCGGTCAGCGTCAGCGTGTTGCCATCGGTCGCGCCATTGTCCGCGAGCCTCGGGTTTTTCTGTTCGACGAGCCGCTGTCGAATCTCGATGCGGAACTGCGCGTGAAGATGCGGATGGAGATCGCCCGGCTGCATCGCCAGATCGGCGCGACCATGGTCTATGTGACCCACGACCAAGTCGAAGCGATGACACTTGCCGACAAGATCGTGGTCCTGAAGTCCGGCGTGGTGCAGCAGACCGGGGCTCCGCTCGATCTCTATCGCAATCCCGACAATATGTTTGTCGCCGGTTTTATAGGCTCGCCGGGGATGAATTTCCTCTCCGGCAAGGTTACCGGCAACGCCGACGGTCGTTTGGTTATCGCGCTTGATGACCAGCCTGAAACCTCGGTCGTCCTGGCTTTGAAGGGGGCTTTGCCGCAGATGGGAGCCAAGGTTTTCATCGGCGTCCGGCCTGAGCAATTGGTGCTGGACGGCGAGGTTCGGTCAGTCGCCTTGCAGGTGAAGGCGGAGTTCGTCGAGGAGCTCGGCGGCATCGCATACCTGCATGCACTGACCCGTACCGGCACTGAACTCACGATTGAGTGCCGCAGCGATCACCGCCCGAAACCGGGCGAGCCGGTGGAGCTGACGATGACGCCGGAGACGCTGCTTGCATTCAGTGAAAACGGCAAGCGCATTCGTTAGTATCGATTTTTTTGATACATACCAAAAAACTTTGAGTGAGCAGGCAGTTAGAGGTGCGGAATACGGCCGGCAAGAGGATGCCGGGTGTTTCCGATGGATTTTCCGGCTCGGTGGAGCGAGCCGGGTTCAATGGCAATCATGCCCCTGTGTTGGAGGAGACAGACATGAGACGACTTTTGAAATTGGCCATGGCGGCCGCTTTGACCTTGCTGCCGGCAACGGCGGCTTTCGCGCAGACGGAAATCACCTGGTGGGATTTTCTGAGCGGCGGCGATGGCGTGCGGATGAAGGCGCTGATCCAAAAATTCAACGATACCCATCCTGACATCAAGATCAACGCGACGACTCTCGAATGGGGCGTACCCTTCTACACCAAGGTGCAAACGGCCGCCGCCGTCGGCCAGCAACCCGATATCATGACTTACCATATCTCGCGCTATCCATTGGCCGTGCCGACCGGCATTCTGCGCCCGTTTACCGCCGACGAGCTTTCGGCAGCGGGTATCAAGAAGGAGAATTATGTCGACGCCGCTTGGAACTCAGCGACCTCTGACGGCAAGACTTACGGCATTCCCTTCGATGTCCATTCGATCATTCTCTACTACAACAAGGACATATTGAAGCAGGCCGGCCTGCTCGGCGATGACGGCCTGCCGAAGGGGCTGGACGGACTCGACAATTTCAATGCGGTGCTGGGCAAGATCAAGGCGCTCGGCAAGGTCCAATATCCGTTGTCGATCAACAGTGATCAGGGCGCCTCTATCTGGCGCATCTTCTATACACTCGTCGCTCAGCAGGGCGCGAAGTTCATGGACGGCAAAGAAATCATGCCGGGAGATGCCAGCCTGAAGGCGCTGGATACGATAACGAATTGGGTCAAAACAGGTTATTCCCCGCAGCTTATCTCCTATGAGGCGTCGATTGCGCTCTTCACCTCCGGCAAGGCTGCGATGCATATCAACGGCGTCTGGGAAGTACCGACCATGGTTGACCTGGAAAAGAAAGGTCAACTCGGCTTTCAATGGGGTGCGATCGAAATTCCGAACCTGATGGGGCAGCAGGCGACCTGGGTCGACTCCCACTCCTTCGCGATCCCGAACAGCACCGTAAAGCCGATCTCCGAGGAAAAGGTCAAGACCGTGCTCGAAGTCATCCGTTGGATGAACGAGAACAGCATCTCCTGGGCGAGTGCCGGCCACATCCCGGCTTATAAGCCTGTGACCGCAAGCGCCGACTTCAAGAATATGCAGCCGAACGCTGTCTATTCAAAGCTCGCCGATACCGCCGTCTACGATCCGATCTCGCCGCTCGCCGGTGTTGCTGGACCGATCTACGAGGCCGCGCAGAACTTCATCATTCCGGCAATCAACGGTCAGCTCGATCCGAAGGATGCCATCGATCAGATGCGTGAAGAGCTGCAGAGCCAGCAGTAGGGGCCCAAAGCGCAAAGCCGACCGGAGTCATTCCGGTCGGCGTCCGGCCGGCAAGAGGAGACGCCATGTTTGCGAACGAAGGACGAAAGAAGGGCTTGACCGCCGTGTTGATGGTTGCGCCCTTCGTGATCGTCTACCTGATCGTATTTGCCTATCCCGTCTATAAGATGTTTGCGCTGAGCTTCACGAATGCCCCGCTGATCGGCGACGGCCAGTGGGTGGGCTTCGACAACTACGTCAAACTCTTCAGTCAGAAGCTGTTCTACACGTCGATGTGGAACACCGGCTATTTCGTCCTTTTGAGCGCCGTACCGAACACGGTGATTGGGCTTGCACTGGCGCTGATGGTCGTTCGGTTGGAAGGCCGCTTGCAGAGCCTGGTGCTCGTGCTGTTCTTCATTCCATATATTCTACCAGTCTCTGTTGTCACGACGATCTGGAAATGGGTGCTGGACCAGCAATTCGGCATCGCGCAAAACGTGATCCAACTTTTCACCGGCCATCCCGTCAGCGTTTTTCGTGATCCCATCTGGGCAATGCCGATGGTTGCTTTTGTCACCATCTGGTGGACGAACGGCTTCAACTTGCTGCTTTTCATCGCTGCGCTCAAGAACATTCCCAAGGACTACTATGAAGCCGCCGCCCTCGATGGTGCGTCTCGCTCCCAGGCATTTCGCCGCATAACTTGGCCTCTGATCTGGCCGGTAACGACCCTTGTGCTGACGCTGCAGCTCATCCTGCAACTGAAAATCTTCGATCAGATCTATCTGCTCACCGAAGGCGGGCCGTTCAATTCCACCTATGTGCTGCTGCTGCTCGTCTATCGCGAGGGCTTCCGCCTCAGCCATGGCGGCGCTGCTTCCGCGATCGCGGTCATATTGTTCCTAATCATCGTCGTCGTGTCAGTGCTGCAATACCAGCTTCTGAGAGTGAGGAGGGCAAGCTGATGCCAGGACGCGCGATTGGTAACTCGCTGCTATTGATCTTGACGCTTTTCATAGCCGGTCTCTGGGCCTTTCCAATTTACTGGGCGATCGTAACGTCGATGAAGCCGGAGCAGGACGTCATTGCCAGCACGACTTTCATTCCACGCGTGTTCGATTTCTCGTCCTATTATTTCGCGCTGTTCCAGACCAATCTACCGACCTGGTACATGAACTCGCTGGTGACATCGATCAGCGTCACTGTAATCGTCATTTTGATCAGTATGATGTGCGCCTATGCGCTCTCGCAGATCGTGTTCGCCGGGCGGCGAGTGCTCTATTTCGTTATTCTGGCAAGCTTCATGGTGCCGTCGCAGGCGCTGATCATTTCGCAATTCGTGCTGATGCAGAAGCTGGGGCTGATCAATACACTGAGCGGCATCGTCCTGCCGCAGCTCATCGTGCCGGTTGTCGTCATCGTCTACAAGCAGTTCTTCGATTCCGTGCCGAAGGAGCTGCGTGAGGCGGCAAAGCTCGATGGTTGCGGCGAGTTCCAGATTCTCTTCCGGCTTTACCTGCCGCTGAATTGGGGGATCACGACGGCGCTGGCGATTATCACCTATATCATGGCATGGAACGCCTTCTTGTGGCCCTTCCTGGTGTCGAATTCCGAAAACACCATGACGGTCACGGTCGGCATCACTCAGGTCGACGATGCTTTTGGCATCAAATATGCCCGGGACATGGCCGTGGCGATCCTTGCCGCTATGCCTGTTGCCGTCGCCTATCTCCTGTTCCAGAAACGGGTGACGCAGGCTTTGATGCTGTCTTCGGGCATCAAGGGGTGAGCGGCTGCGTTTTCCCGACCGGCCCGCGGTATCTCTCCCGAACCGCGGGCCGGTACCCTGAAAAAGTGAGAGGAAAGCAACCGAAGAGCGTGGTATGAGCCAAAGATTGCTATGACGTGGAGATATGACAGTTCGATATGGAGACTAAGCTTCTAACAGTCGATCCGATGAAGGATACGGAGGTCGTCGAGGCCCTGGGGTCGGCAACGCGTATCGAAATTCTCAATCTTCTCCGTCTCAAAGGGCCTTTGAACGTCAATGACATTGCGGCGCATATGAAGCTGCCGCAGTCGACTGCCGCCATCAACATCAAATCGCTCGAGAAGGCCGGACTAATCGAGACCCATACGATGAAAGCGAGCAAGGGCAACCAGAAGATTTGTTCCAGCGTTTATGGCGAAATTCTCATTCGCTTCGAAAATCGTTCTACCAGCCTGCGTGAGGACGTCGTCGCCGTCAGCATGCCGATCGGCCTGTTCACGGAGTTCGAAGTTGGGCCGCCCTGCGGTCTGTGCTCGGTCCACAATGTCATCGGCATGCTCGATGTGCCGGGCGTATTCCTCGATCCGCAGCGCATGCAGGCGGCGCTTCTCTGGTTCACGCGCGGTTATGTCGAATATAAGTTCCCGAACAATGCCAAGGTGAACGGGCGTCGTATCCGCAAGGTGGAATTCTCCGCCGAACTCAGTTCCGAGACGCCAGCCACCAATTCCAACTGGCCATCTGATATCTCCATCTGGGTCAATGGCATCAAGGCCGGCCACTGGACATCCCCAGGCGATTTTGGCGACAGGCGCGGGCTCTATTCGCCAAGCTGGTGGAAACTCAGTGGTTCGCAATACGGCAAGCTGAAGACTTGGAGCATCGACGACCAGGGCACTTGGATCGACGGGACCATGGTCTCGATGCAAACGATCACGTCGCTTGGGTTGCACGATCATCATTCGATCCGCTTTCGCATCGGCATCGATGAGACGGCCGGCAATCCCGGTGGCCTCAATATTTTCGGCAAGGGTTTCGGCGATTTTGATCAGGACATCGTCATGTCGCTCTATTTCTGATTTGCTGCCGAAAGCTTGGGCTTCGTCAAATCGGGAAGTCCGCTGCGGGTAATTAGGAGGAGATTCAATGGCTTTCACGGCTGATTTGGCAGATCGTTTTGCCGTTTCCACATGGTCACTGCATCGCGCACTCGGCGGCACCTATCCCTACAAGCCCGGCGGCGCGGACACTCCAGCGCGCCAGCCGACCTATGGTGAAGGCTCGGTAGAGCTGATCGATCTTCCGAAACAGTTTGCCGAACGCGGTATCTTCCGCATGGAAATTTGCTCGTTTCATCTGCCGAGCCGCTCGCCCGACTATATCGCCGGCCTGCGGAATGCCTTCGACAGGGCAGGGGTCAAGGTGCAGACGCTATTGATTGAAGACGGCGACCTCAGTGATCCCGAGACGGCCAAGCGCGACGTGGAATGGATGGCGAGCTGGATTGAGGTCGCTGTGACCCTCGGTGCCGAGAATATGCGCGTGATCGCCGGTAAGGCGCGGCCGACCGACGAAGCACTGAGCGGGGCGGAAAAACATCTTCGTTGGCTGGCCGAACGGATTGCCGGCACTGGTATCCGCCTTGTCATCGAAAACTGGTTCTCGCTGTTGCCGGGGCCGGTCGAGGTCCATCGTGTGCTTGACGCGCTTGATGGCAAGCTTGGCCTCAACGGCGATTTCGGCAATTGGACGGGCGTGGGCAAATATGGCGATCTCGCTGAGATCATGGGTCGTGCCGAACTCTGCCATGCCAAGGCGCATTATTCGGAAACCGGCCTCGATACCGAGGACTATGTTCGCTGCGTCGAACTCTCCAATGCCGCCGGCTATAAAGGCCCATTCACGCTGATCTACGACTCCTCGTTTTATGAGGATGAATGGTCGGGGATATTGGAGGAGCGGGATTGTATCGCGGGCGTGTTGCGGAAGGCCGCTGCGGCGGCGTGACCGCACCATGATTACAGCGGCGAGCTACATTCGCTGCAAGCATGCTCACGCCAGCCGAAATCTAGCGCTTCCGACTTGTCCACGGGTTGCGGCGAGGCCGTCTTCTGCCGATGAGACGCTAACAGAGGGCTGAGCCGGCGCTACGATTTCAATGAAATTCGTAATTGTGCAAGGCGCCGAGCAGTTGGTCCTGCGTCTGATAGCCAGCATCATAGAGGCTGATCGCGACATTGGCCGCCGACAGTCCTTCCTGGCTTTGCAGTTTGATCCTGTGTTCGGCACACCAGGCATAGAGCGCGCCGGCGAGGATATCGACATCATCGGAATATAGGGGCGAGTTGACCATCATAGACATTCGCTACACCGTGGTTGGAAGCTCGAACTTGAGCGGGAGCGGAGCAAGACTGCTTTGATTCCGAAAGTTTGCAATCGGCTTCTCTCGCCGGCGTTAACGCCTGCCTGATTTGATACAGATACAGTTTCGTATTGGCACAGGTGCTGGCTCGAAGGGGACTATTGCGGCGTCTGATCCGGTGCGTGTGGCGCCGGGTTTTCAACCTGATCCTTGCCGTTATGCGGTACGGCGAACAGGAGCACACCCAGCGCAAGGGCGAGCGCCACCATGATCAAAAGGATCAGTCTTGGCCGCGAGGGCATCATTGGTGGACCGGCTGCGACGCTTCGACTGCTGCTTCGATCAATTCCTCTGCATAGGATAGTGCGGAGGCTGTATCTTCGCCATCGAGTTTCAGTTCCCGGCATTTGCGATGCATGGCCCTGCGAATCTCAGAAAGTAAGGTCGCGTCGACATCGACATGACCTTCGAAAAAGACGTGCGTCAAAGCGGATTGGGCTACGACTTCGAGGACTGCGACACGCCCCTCGATTTCGCCAAGTGAAGGAATGGCATTCTTCTCCACATGGTGTTTGCAATCGCGATGAGTGGTGAGCATTTCAGTGGTCTCCTCTGCTGAGGCAAATAACCAATGAGAGGCAAAAAAGTTCACCCAAATCTTACGAAAATCTGGACCGGTGGCAACTAACTTTTCGCGGCGATATCATGGACGAGGAAGTGTGCGAAAATCGGTCATTTCAATGGGCAGAGCTTCGCATCCGACAGGACATCGGCACAGCGGGGCGAACGGCGAAAATCGTCATAGTAGAGCGTCCATTCCGTCGTGTCGGCGGCGCGATAGGGGCCAAACTTGAAATACTGGTTTTTGCCTAAGCCCTTGTCGGCATGACCGATATGTCCCTTGACGGTGACAATCCATTTATCATTGGCGAAGATTTCGATATGGCCGGTGCCGTCAGGGCCGGGCTTGCTGTAGATGGCGAAGTCGATCCAGCCGGAATCCGGCGTCGGCAATTTGTTGCCGTGGTCGGTGATGGTGATGGCGCTGGTGCAGCCGGTGAATTCCTTGCCGTCCTCCTTACCCCAACTGCTATCGGTGGCGACCAGGGCTCGCATCTGGTTGGTGTCCGAGCGGAACCAGACAGGCGTCTGACTGTCGTCACATTTCTTGGTCGCGTCGCTGACCGCGGTCGTCGGCGGAGCCACATAGTTGGTTTCGACGGTGGCGAAGAGTTTGCCGTTGTTCAGTCGCAGTGCCAGGAAAGGGCTGAAATCCCCCTTTGCCTTCGGCCCGATCTCTCGCTTCCACTGCGCAATGAGATAGCGATGATCACCGGAGGGAATGGGGTCGGCGAATTTGACCGCGAAGCCATACCAAACGCCTTGGTTATAAGGGACCCGATATTTGGTGCGCTCCCAGATCTCTGCTCTTTCGCTGCAGTTCGACTTGCCCGCGTCGCAGAGTGGCTTGACGCTGAGCTTCAGTGCCCCGGTGCCGGTGCGTTTTACTTCCGATTGAAATTCGATCTTACCAGCCTTCTGTTCTGAATTGTCGCGATAGTAGAGATGGCCCGACGGCGCGAAGTCCGTACCGTCGAAACCATCGTGCAGAACCAATTGAGCTGGATCCTCGGCCATAGCGGGGGGCGTCATGGCGCAGGTGCAAGTGCAGGCCAGGATGGCGGGCAGTGCATATTTTGCGTTCATGACAGCGGGCTCCTTCGGCGCGATGATCTTGGTGCACTATCAATGACCTGTTCGCCTTCCATGGGCAAGAGGAGGCGGCATTCGGTAAGTGATCGCTGGCAGTTTGGCCAAAAGTGGCGGCTCGGTTTCGACATGCCGAAGAGATAGGTAGACAAATCATCTCGTTCGCGTTTGATAAGCCGGCCAATTTTGGAGGAAGGATTTTCATGACGATCGAACACGACCTCAGCCGCATCGCGCTGCAGGAGGAGACGCTGCGCTTCGATGCTTTCGATCTTTCGACCGCCTGGGTGCTCGGCAAGTTGCTGCACGATCTTGCCAGCGAACGCAATTTGGGTGTCGCGATTGACATCACGCTGCATTCCATGCCGGTTTTCTACATCGCGCTGCCCGGTTCGACGCCGGATAATTCCAACTGGATCCGCCGCAAGCGCAACATGGTGTTGCGCTATTTCCGCAGCAGTTATGCGAGCACTCTGCGGCTGGAACAGCAGGGCAAGAGGATCGAGGACAACGGGCTTTCAAGCGCCGACTATGCCGCATCCGGCGGCAGCTTTCCGATCTTCGTCCACGGCACAGGCTGCATTGGCGCCGTCACCGTGTCGGGACTTCCGCAGCGTGAAGATCACAATCTGGTCGTGGAGGCCCTGGCGCTCACGCTTGGCCACGAACTGCACAATCTCAGCCTGTCGTAAAAGATGATTGCGGCGTCACGCTTAGCGGACGCCGCGATCGATCTCAGATATTCCCGCCAGCCTCGGCGATGACTTTGGTCAGGCTGCCCGTTGCCGGGAAGAGGGGGATGAGGCAAGCCTGCAAAGCATGGTAAATATCGCCCTTGCCCGGGAAAATCGTATGAGCGGGCATCAAGTCTTCCGTCAGCTCCTCATGCCAGCCGCCGTTCCTATGGTCGATAAAGCAGCGGCCGATAGTGCCCCAGATCTTACGATAGCTCTCCTCGTGGAAATCGCTCGGCATGTGTTCGTTGAGATAGTGCGCCGCACCGGCTGCCTCGCAGGCCGGCCACCAGAGCTTGTTGCGTTTGGCCGGCACGTCAGCCCAGTCGAGCGTATAGAAGAAGCCGCCTTTATCGCTGTCCCAACCTAGTGACATTGATTGGGAGAACAGACCTTTGGCGGCGTCCGGCATCCAGTTGTGCTGCTTGCCGCCGAGCGACCAGAGTTGCAGGATGAGGCGCGCCCATTCCAACCAATGGCCGGGCGTCGTACCCGAGGGGCGGAACATTTCATTGCCGCGATAGTCCTTATCGAGCGCCCAATTGGCGGTAAAATGCTCGGCGACGCGCCAACCGACAGAACCCGCCGAGCGGCGGATGACGAGATCGGCGATGCTTTCGGCTTTGTCGAGGTACGCTTTGTCACCGGTTGCTTCGAAGGCGGCCATCAGTGCTTCCGTCAGGTGCATGTTGGAATTCTGGCCGCGATAGCTGCCGCCGTCGATCGGCGACCAATCCTGGTTGAATTCCTCGGCGATGGCACCGTGTTTTTCTTCCCAGAATTTCGTGTTCAGAATTTCGGTAGCATCGGCGAGCATGCCGTCGGCAAGCGGATGGCCGATGGTCTTGGCGGAGGAGGCGGCGAGCAGCACGAAGGCATGGCCATAGCCTTGCTTGGTGGCATCGACGGGGCCGTCATTGTTGAGCGACCAGACATAGCCGCCATGGGTGGCATCGCGGTGATGCTTCCAGAGATAGTTCATGCCGTGATCAACGATATCCTCGGAGCCGGGACGGCCGAGGAGCGAACCGATGGAGAAGCAATGAACCATGCGCGCGGTCGAATGAATGCCGCGGACAGGATTGATCGCATCGAGCGGCCTGCCGGCATCGTCCATATCGTAGAATCCCCCCTTGGGATTGATGGCACGATACTGGAAGAAATCGAAAAGCCCGCTTACCTGATCAAGCAGCCAGCGGCGGTGGTAGGCTCGCGAGCTCCAATTGCCGAGTGCCGCCGTTTCACGCTGTATGCTCATGCTCGCCTCCCAAGACTCTTTTGCCATAAGCCCTATAGCGCTGCCTGAAAGCGCTGTCATGGCTTTAAGGAATGAAACTGTGTCGGCTGCCCTGCGTTGTCCATGCCTGTAGAGGATAGAGGCCGATCGCATCGATATTTTTCGGGGACACGGCAAGCCAAAGCAGCACTATCCTTGCGCGGGGCCTCTTCGAGGTATAGATATGTTGACATAAAGATATCTTTATGTGATCTGAATGCGAAGTCGCAATCAGGCCAGTGGAGTTCGCTTATGTTTGACAATCTTTTTGGCTCGGAATCAGCGAAACGTGATGGCAGTGAAGTGTTCGCCGCCCTGAAGCAGGCAGCGAGCGAGCGAATCCTTGTGCTTGACGGCGCTATGGGCACACAAATCCAAGGGCTCGGCTTCGACGAGGATCATTTTCGCGGTGATCGGTTCATCGGCTGCGCCTGTCATCAGAAGGGCAATAACGACCTTCTCATTCTCACTCAGCCTAACGCGATCGAGGAAATTCATTATCGCTACGCCAAGGCCGGTGCGGATATTCTGGAAACCAATACCTTCTCTTCGACCCGCATTGCCCAGGCCGATTATCAGATGGAAGGCGCGGTCTACGATCTCAATAAGGAGGGCGCAGCAGTTGCCCGCCGGGCGGCGATCCGTGCCGAACATGAGGATGGCAGGCGCCGTTTTGTCGCTGGTGCCATCGGCCCGACCAACCGCACTGCTTCGATTTCCCCTGATGTCAACAATCCCGGCTATCGCGCGGTGAGCTTCGACGATTTGCGACTAGCCTATGGTGAGCAGATCGACGGGCTGATCGATGGCGGCGCCGATATCATCCTGATCGAAACAATCTTCGATACGCTGAACGCCAAGGCCGCGATTTTTGCCTGCGAGGAGCGGTTCGAAGCAAAGGGCGTCCGCATGCCGGTGATGATCTCGGGAACGATCACCGATCTTTCCGGCCGGACTCTCTCCGGCCAGACGCCATCGGCCTTCTGGAATTCGGTACGCCATGCCAGCCCCTTCACCATCGGGCTCAATTGTGCACTTGGCGCCAACGCCATGCGGCCGCATCTGCAGGAGCTTTCGGCCGTTGCCGATACCTTCGTCTGTGCCTACCCCAATGCCGGCCTGCCGAACGAGTTCGGCCAATATGACGAAACGCCTGAGATGATGGCCGCGCAGGTCGAAGGTTTTGCGCGCGATGGCCTCGTCAACATCGTTGGCGGCTGCTGCGGCTCGACGCCGGAGCATATCGCCGCGATTGCGCAAGCGGTTTCGAAATATCAGCCTCGCCAGCTTGCCGCACACCGCCCATTCATGTCGCTCTCCGGCCTAGAGCCGTTCGAGCTGACCAAAGACATTCCCTTCGTCAATGTCGGCGAGCGCACCAACGTTACCGGCTCGGCAAAATTCCGCAAATTGATCACCAATGCCGACTATACGGCGGCGCTAGCCGTTGCTCGCGACCAAGTCGAAAACGGCGCGCAGGTGATCGATATCAACATGGATGAGGGCCTGATCGATTCCGAAAAGGCGATGGTCGAGTTCCTCAACCTGATCGCCGCCGAGCCGGACATCGCCCGCGTGCCCGTCATGATCGACAGCTCGAAATTCTCGATCATCGAAGCGGGTCTGAAATGCGTGCAGGGCAAGCCGATCGTCAACTCGATCTCGCTGAAAGAGGGCGAGGAGAATTTCCTCAAGCAAGCCCGACTGCTGCGCCATTACGGTGCGGCCGTCGTCGTCATGGCGTTCGACGAGCAGGGGCAAGCCGACAGTTATCAGCGGAAGGTCGAGATCTGCGCGCGCGCTTACAAGCTTTTGACGGAAGAGGCGGGATTGCCGCCGGAAGACATCATCTTTGACCCGAATATCTTTGCGGTCGCGACCGGCATTGAGGAGCACAACAATTACGGCGTCGACTTCATCGAGGCGACGCGGACGATCCGCGAGACGATGCCACTGGTGCATATCTCAGGCGGCGTGTCGAACCTCTCCTTCTCCTTCCGCGGCAACGAGCCAGTGCGCGAGGCGATGCATGCCGTGTTCCTCTACCATGCCATTCAAGCGGGCATGGACATGGGCATCGTCAATGCCGGCCAGCTCGCAGTTTACGACAATATCGATCCTGAGCTGCGGGAGGCCTGTGAGGATGTGGTGCTTAACCGCCGGCCTGACGGTACGGAGCGGCTGCTCGAAATAGCTGAGCGTTTTCGTGGTGCCGGCAACCGGGAAGCCAAAGTGCAGGATGTCGCCTGGCGCGAATGGCCGGTCGAGAAGCGGCTGGAGCACGCACTGGTCAACGGCATCACCGATTATATCGAGGCCGACACCGAAGAGGCGCGGCAAAAGGCCGAGCGACCGCTGCATGTCATCGAAGGGCCGCTGATGGCCGGCATGAATGTCGTCGGCGACCTGTTCGGCTCGGGCAAGATGTTCCTGCCCCAGGTCGTGAAGTCGGCCCGTGTCATGAAGCAGGCCGTTGCCGTGTTGTTGCCCTATATGGAGGCGGAAAAGCTTGCCAATGGCGGCGGCGGAGAGCGTCAGGCGGCGGGCAAGGTGCTGATGGCGACCGTCAAGGGCGATGTGCATGATATTGGCAAGAACATCGTCGGCGTCGTGCTCGCCTGCAACAACTACGAAATCATCGATCTCGGCGTCATGGTGCCGGCGACGAAGATTCTGGAAACGGCAATCGCCGAAAAAGTCGATATTATCGGCCTCTCCGGCCTGATTACTCCATCCCTGGACGAGATGGTGCATGTCGCCTCGGAAATGGAGCGGCAAGGGTTCGATATTCCACTGTTGATCGGCGGCGCCACCACCAGCCGCGTGCATACGGCCGTGAAAATCCATCCGCGCTATGAGAAGGGGCAAACGGTCTATGTCACCGACGCCAGCCGTGCCGTTGGCGTCGTCTCGGCGCTGTTGTCGCCGGAGGCCAAGCAGGGCTATGTCGACACGGTTCGCGCCGAATATGCCAAGGTCGCCGCGGCGCATGCCCGCAGCGAGGCGGAGAAAGTGCGCCTGCCGATCGCAAGGGCGCGCGAGAATGCCGAGAAGATGGGTTGGGCGAGTTACAAGCCGGTGGCGCCGCAGTTCTTCGGAACGAAGGTGTTCGAAAATTATGATCTGGCGGAGCTTGCCACCTACATCGACTGGACGCCGTTCTTCCAGACCTGGGAGTTGAAGGGGCGCTTCCCGGCGATCCTCGAAGACGATAAACAGGGGGAGGCGGCGCGGCAGCTTTATGCCGATGCGCAGGCCATGCTGGAAAAGATCATTGCGGAAAACTGGTTCCGCCCACGCGCCGTTATCGGCTTCTGGCCGGCGGGCACGGTTGGCGATGATATCAGGTTGTTCACCGACGAGAGCCGCACCGACGAACTCGCGACCTTCTATACGCTGCGCCAGCAATTGTCGAAGCGGGATGGCCGCCCCAACGTGGCGCTCTCGGATTTCGTCGCGCCGGCTTCGAGCGGCGTCAGCGATTACGTCGGCGGTTTCGTCGTCACGGCCGGTATCGAGGAAATTGCCATTGCCGAACGCTTTGAGCGTGCCAATGACGATTATTCCTCAATTCTCGTGAAAGCGCTCGCCGATCGTTTCGCCGAGGCTTTTGCCGAGCGGATGCATGAGCGGGTGCGGCGTGAGTTCTGGGGCTATGCCAAGGATGAAGACCTTAGCGGCGACGAGCTGCTGTCGGAATCCTATGCCGGCATCCGGCCGGCGCCGGGCTATCCCGCCCAGCCCGACCATACGGAGAAGGAAACCTTATTCCGTTTGCTCGATGCCGAAGCTGCGACCGGGGTGAAGCTCACTGAAAGCTACGCCATGTGGCCTGGTTCCTCCGTCTCCGGCCTCTATATCGGCCATCCCGACTCCTATTATTTCGGTGTCGCCAAGGTCGAGCGGGACCAGGTGGAAGACTATGCGGTTCGCAAAGGCATGCCGGTTGCCGAAGTGGAACGCTGGCTCGGACCGGTGCTCAATTATGTGCCGGAAAAGCGCGATGCGGCGGTGGAAGACGCGGCATGACGATCTGATTTTGAAGGCGGAGGTCGACGGGCTTGCCGATCGTTCCGACTGGATTGCCCGGCTCTGGTGAATTCGCC
This sequence comes from Martinezella paranaensis, assembly GCF_014200235.1. Classification (NCBI taxonomy): domain Bacteria; kingdom Pseudomonadati; phylum Pseudomonadota; class Alphaproteobacteria; order Hyphomicrobiales; family Rhizobiaceae; genus Martinezella; species Martinezella paranaensis. The sequence continues at coordinate 138,466 of NZ_JACHBI010000003.1, forward strand.
GTTACGTCGACCCGATCGTCAGCTCCGCAACAAAGTCATAGGCGTCGCCTCGATAAAGCGAACGGGTGAATTCCACCGCGCGGCCGGAGCCGAGGTAGGAGATACGTTCGATCGATAGGCCTGCAGCCCCGACGGGGACGCCGAGCAGACCGGCGTCGGCCTCTTTCATGTTGGTTGCGGAGATGCGCTGGACGGCACGAACCGGACGGACTTGGCGCTTTTCGAGTTCGGCATAGAGCGACGCAGTCACTATCGATGGGTCAGGCAGGAACTCGCCGGAGACGCTGGCATGTTCGATGGCGAGCGGCTGGTCGTCGGCGATGCGCAAACGGCTGAGGCGGGAGACCTTGGTGCCGGCGGCAAGGCCGAGGATCATCATTTCATCGGGTGATGGGGTGTGCACGCCTTTATGCAGCCATTCGGAGCGTGCCGTCATGCCGCGCCGCGCCATGTCTTCGGTGAAGGACGTTAGCTGCGATAGGCGCTGTTCGACTTTGGAGACTGGTTTGGCGACGAAAGTGCCGGAGCCATGCCGACGGACGAGGATGCCCTCCGCCACGAGATCGTCGATCGCCTTGCGTACCGTCACGCGGCTGACTGCTGCGTATTCGGCTATGTCGCGTTCCGGGGGCAGGGCGTCGCCATGTTTCAGCGTTCCGACCTTGACCGCCTCTTCAAGCGCGCGGCGCAGCTTCACATAGAGCGGGCCGGTGCCGCCGGCGAGCAGGCGTTCCGGCGAGAAGATATGGCTCAGATCCTCCGTCATTGCGTGCTCCCCATTTCTTTTTGCAGGAGCTTGGCCGCCAGTTCGACCGCGCCGCGCAATACGTCGCCTTTCGGTTCCGTCAAAAGCGCTTTATGCCGTGATTCGAGCCAGGGATGATATGCCTTCGATAGACCGCCAAGCAGGCAGATCGATGAGCACTCGGGCCAGAGCAGCGTGTCGAGACTTTCAGCGATAGCGTTCGCCGCGGCCTTAACGATGCCGACAGCGACTACATCGCCCGCTTCGGCATGTTCGAAGACCATCGGCGCGTAACGCGCGAAATCCTTCGGTTTGGAAACATGTGCGAATTCGACGACGCGTTCGGGATCGCCGTCGAATTCAGCCATGACCTTTTCGGTGATCGGCGAGGGTGGGTGCACCTTGTCATGCGCCAGAAGCGAGCGTTCCAGCAGATCGCGGCCGAGACGAGCACCACTGGCCTGGTCGCCGATGACAAAGCCCCAGCCGCCGATACCCCAGACCTTGCCATTGCGGCGAGCATTGTAGACGGAACCGGTGCCGAACGCGCCGATGATCCCATCGGCATCGCCAAGCGCGCCCTGAAGCGCAATCATCGCATCAGTGACGACATGACTGTTGGCAAAGGGCAGGGCTTTTTCAATGCGCTTGCCATAATCACCGACATTGGCGCCGGCGGTGCCGACAACGGCGGGCAGCGTATAAACCAATTCCGGATCAAGTCCGGCTTCGCTGAGGGCCTGTCGGGCCGATGCGACGATGTTGACCAGAGAGTTTTCGAGATCGGAAAGGATATTGGCAGCCCCCGCCTTGCCGCTGCCGAGAACTTTGCCCATCCTATCTGTCACAGCAGCGCGGCAGCTCGTCCCCCCGCCGTCGATACCGATCGCAAACTCCGTCATCACACCCTCCGGATACCGCTCGTTCCCCGTTTTTTTCTACAATACCAAAAAAATACCATTTACCAATAGGTAATGCGCTGCTTTTTTCGCGTTTTTATCTATTTGAAAAATAAAGATAAAATTTTTTATCGCTTTTTCTCACTCACGAAAGTTAAATTTCGGCTGGACAATTGGTATTTTTTTGGCCTTAATTCTTTCAAGGGAACAGTTCGAGCAGGCATCGGCAGAACCGGCAGAATAACAATAGCCGGCGGCCAGCAGAAGGTGGCGGACCTCTGCCGTTGTCAGGAGTCGCGTGGATCAAAAGGATCTGCGCGACGGCGTTCGTCATGATTTCTCGTGTGTTGAGTTTGTGTGTCCTTGGCCGGTCGTCCGGCGGGTCACGATTGGTCGGGCCGACCAGGCACAGTGCCTTGCGCGCCCTTGTGCATTTGGGACCGGCAATGTTGGCGGTCCTTGTGGAGCGTTGGCTGTTTTCTCAGATGGCCGGCGGATTTTCAGATCGAGAACAGTGCCTGATTCCGGGCGCTTAAACAGGAGAGGGAAATGAAAAAGAATGTTCTGAAAGGCTTGCTCCTCGCATCCAGCCTGCTGACCTCGGTCGGCTTCGCGCATGCGGCGGACGTGACGCTGACGGTTGAAAGCTGGCGCAACGACGACCTGCAGATTTGGCAGGAGAAGATCATCCCGGCATTCGAAGCCAAGAACCCCGGCATCAAGATCGTCTTCTCGCCGACGGCTCCGACCGAGTACAACGCATCGCTGAACGCCAAGCTTGAAGCTGGCTCTGCGGGCGACATCATCACCTGCCGCCCCTTCGACGCCTCGCTGGATCTCTTCAAGAAAAAGCAGTTGACCGACCTGACGGCGCTGAAGGGTATGGACAACTTCTCGCCGGTCGCCAAGGCCGCCTGGACCACCGATGACGGCAAGTCGACCTTCTGCGTACCGATGGCTTCGGTCATTCACGGCTTCATCTACAACAAGGATGCCTTCGACAAGCTCGGTTTGAAGGTTCCGGCAACTCGCGACGAATTCTTCGCAGTGCTGGACAAGCTCAAGGCTGACGGCACATACATTCCGATGGCTATGGGCACGAAGGACCTCTGGGAAGCCGCAACCATGGGCTACCAGAACATCGGCCCGAACTACTGGAAGGGTGAGGACGGCCGCCTGGCTCTGATCTCCGGCAAGCAAAAGCTGACGGATGCCCCGTGGGTTGATCCTTACAAGGAACTCGCCAAGTGGAAGCCTTACCTCGGCGACGGCTTCGAAGCCCAGAGCTACTCGGACAGCCAGAACCTCTTCACGCTCGGCAAGGCTGCCATCTATCCGGCTGGTTCGTGGGAAATCGCGCTGTTCAACACGCAGGCTCAGTTCAAGATGGGTGCCTTCCCGCCGCCGGTCGCAAAGGCTGGTGACACGGCCTACATCTCCGACCATCCGGATATCGGCGTTGGCCTGAACGCCAAGAGCAAGCATGCAGAAGAAGCCAAGAAGTTCCTGAGCTGGGTTGCTTCCGACGAGTTCGCCAACATCTACGCCAACGCGCTGCCGGGCTTCTTCAGCCTGAATTCGCACCCGGTAAAGATGAGTGATCCGCTCGCCCAGGAATTCGTCTCCTGGCGCGACAATCATAAGTCGACCGTTCGTTCGACCTACCAGATCCTGTCGCGCGGCACGCCGAACCTGGAAAACGAAACCTGGACGGCATCTGCAAACGTGATCAATGGCACGGACACGCCGGAACAGGCTGCCACGAAGCTGCAGAAGGGCCTCGATAGCTGGTTCAAGCCGGGCAAGTAATCCTGCTTTGACGCAATATGGGTGAGGGGCCTCATCGCTCCTCACCTTATTCCACAGCCGGTGCATGCGAATAGACGAAGGATAGAGTCATCGGTTGCCGCTTTCCCGCTTTTGACGGGTAAGTATATGACATGCCTTCATTATTTCGTATGCCGATGAGCCGCCGGACCGGTTGTTGCCGCGACACTACGTCGTGCCGCGCCCGATATTGTTTCTCCATATTTGTCTGGAGAGCCGGAACAGCGGGCGAATTTGAACATTTGCGCTGCCGCCCCGATACGCAGCCATAAAAAAAGCAGGCAGAGAGCCATGAGCGAAGCCGATATATCAGCCGCTTTCGATGCGGTCCCAATCAAGCGTCAAAGACGTTGGCATATCTTCGTTTTTCTTCTTCCGGCCTTCATCGTCTACACCGCGGTGATGATCCTGCCTCTGATCGAGACATTGCGGCTGTCGCTGTATAATGTCGTCGACAACCAGTCGACCTTCGTGGGTCTCAACAATTTCAAAGTGTTGTTCGGGGATGAACGCTGGTCGCATGACTTCTGGAATGCGCTGCGCAACAATTTGATCTTCTTCGTCATCCATATGTGCGTGCAGAACCCGATTGGTGTTGCGCTCGCGGCGCTGCTGTCGCTACCGAAGCTGCGGTTCGTCGCCTTTTATCGCACCGCCATGTTTCTGCCGACGCTGCTTTCCTTCGTTATCGTCGGTTTCATCTGGAAGCTGATATTATCGCCGCTCTGGGGTGTGGCGCCCGATTTGATGGGCCTTGTCGGCCTTAAGTCGTTCTTTGCCCCCTGGCTCGGCAAACCGGGAACGGCTCTGATCACCGTCGCGCTGATTTCGGTCTGGCAATATGTCGGCATCCCGATGATGCTGATCTATGCCGCGCTGCTGAACATTCCTGAAGAAGTCATCGAGGCGGCCGAGTGCGATGGTGTTACCGGCTGGAGCCAGTTCTGGAAGATCAAGCTGCCGTTGGTGCTGCCGGCGATCGGCATCATCTCGATCCTGACCTTCGTTGGCAATTTCAACGCATTCGATCTTGTCTATACTGTGCAGGGCGCGCTGGCGGGGCCGGATGGTTCCACCGATATTCTCGGCACGCTGCTCTACCGCGTCTTCTTCGGCTTCCAGCTACAGCTCGGCGACCGCTCCATGGGCGCGACGATCGCGACAGTGATGTTCCTGATCATTCTCGCCGGCGTCTCGTTCTATCTTTTCATCGTCCAGCGGCGCATCCGCCGCTACCAGTTCTGAGGAGAGGCGACCATGTCCAAGGCACGCACTTCCCTTGCCCGCTCCAGCCTCGTGCATCTGGCGTTGATCGCCTACACGTTGCTTGCCGTTTTCCCGGTGTTCCTGACCATCATCAATTCCTTCAAGGACCGCGCCTCGATCTTCCGTGCGCCCTTGAGCATCCCGACGCCCTCCAGCTTCAGCCTGATCGGTTATCAGACCGTTCTTAAGCAGGGGGATTTCCTGACCTATTTCGAGAACAGCTTCATCGTGACGATTGTCTCGATCGTCTTGACGCTGCTGTTCGGCGCCATGGCCGCCTTCGCACTGTCGGAATACCGTTTCCGCGGCAATACGATCATGGGGCTTTATCTCGCAATCGGCATTATGATCCCGATCCGCCTCGGTACGGTCGCGATCCTGCAGGGCATGGTCGCCGCCGGCTTGGTCAATACGCTGACCTCGCTGATCCTTGTCTATACGGCCCAGGGCCTGCCGCTCGCCATCTTCATACTGTCTGAATTCATGCGGACCGTCTCCGATGACCTGAAGAATGCGGGCCGCATCGACGGGCTTAGCGAATATGCGATTTTCTTCCGTCTCGTGGTGCCGCTCATTCGTCCGGCCATGGCAACGGTCGCCGTCTTCACCATGATCCCGATCTGGAACGACCTGTGGTTCCCGCTGATCCTGGCGCCGAGCGAGGCGACAAAGACGGTGACGTTGGGCTCGCAGATCTTCATCGGCCAATTCGTGACCAACTGGAATGCGGTCCTGGCGGCGCTGACGCTCGCCATCCTGCCCATCCTCATCCTCTATGTCATCTTCTCACGCCAACTCATTCGCGGCATTACCTCCGGAGCAGTCAAGTGAGCTCATCTCATAAGCCGATCCGCGTCTTGGTCGCCGGCCTTGGCAATATGGGCCGCAGCCATGCGCTCGCCTATCACAACAATCCCGGTTTCGAGATCGTTGGCCTGGTCAATCGCTCGATGCCGAAGCTGGCCGACGAGCTGCAGGGTTACACGATCCATCCGGATTTCGAGACGGCGCTAAAGGAGTTGAAGCCCGATCTCTGCTCGATCAACACCTATTCCGACAGCCACGCGGACTATGCGGTCATGGCTTTCGAGGCGGGCTGCGACGTCTTCGTGGAAAAGCCGCTGGCGACGACTGTCGAGGATGCGGAGCGTGTTGTGGCCGCAGCCAAGAAAGCCGGCCGCAAGCTGGTGATCGGCTATATTCTGCGTCATCATCCGTCCTGGACACGGCTGATTGCGGAAGCACGCAAGTTCGGCGGTCCTTATGTCTTCCGAATGAACCTGAACCAGCAGTCGAGTGGGCCGACCTGGGAGACGCATAAGGCGCTGATGCGCACGACGCCGCCGATCGTCGATTGCGGCGTGCATTATGTCGACGTCATGTGCCAGATCACGGACGCCAAGCCCGTCGAGGTGCGCGGCATGGGTCTGCGCCTATCGGACGAGATCGCGCCGGACATGTACAATTACGGCCATCTGCAGGTGATCTACGAAGACGGTTCGGTCGGCTGGTATGAGGCCGGCTGGGGGCCGATGATTTCCGAAACCGCCTTCTTTGTGAAGGATGTGATGTCGCCGAATGGCGCGGTATCGATCGTCATGGACCCCAACGCCAAGTCCGACGACATCGATACGCACACCAAGACCTCCGTCATCCGGCTACATACCGCCGAGACCGGCCCGAACGGCAAGTTCATCCGTCCGGACCAGGATCTGCGCATGGATGGCGAGCCGGGTCATCAGGAGCTGTGCGATCGCGAACAAGCCTTCATGCTGAAGGCCATCCGTGAGGATATCGACCTCAGCCGCCATATGGCCGATGCCGTTCAATCGCTGCGCATTTGCCTCGCCGCCGACGAGAGCGTGCGTACCGGCAAGCCCGTTTATTTGTAAGGGATAAGAGACTGTGGGATCGCTTCAACTGAAATCCATTCGCAAGGCCTATGGTACGCATGATGTGCTGAAGGGCATCGACCTCGAGGTGAAGGATGGCGAGTTCGTCATTTTCGTCGGCCCTTCCGGCTGCGGCAAGTCGACCCTTCTGCGCAGCATCGCCGGCCTGGAGGACGTGACCTCGGGCGCGGTGCTGATCAACGGCACCGACGTGACGGTAACGCCGCCCGCCAAGCGCGGCATTTCCATGGTGTTCCAGTCCTATGCGCTCTATCCGCATCTGACGGTGAAGGACAATATGGGCCTTGGCCTGAAGCAGGCCGGCACCGCCAAGGATGAGATCGATAACCGTGTGGAGAAGGCGTCGAGCATGCTTTCCCTCGCGCCTTATCTCGCCCGCCGCCCGGCGGAGCTCTCCGGCGGTCAGCGTCAGCGTGTCGCCATCGGCCGCGCCATCGTGCGCGAACCGGAGCTCTTCCTCTTCGACGAGCCGCTGTCGAACCTCGATGCGGCATTGCGCGTCCAGACCCGCCTCGAAATCGCCCGCCTGCATCGCAGCCTCAAGGCGACGATGATTTATGTCACCCACGATCAGGTGGAGGCCATGACGCTGGCTGACAAGATCGTCGTGATGAACGCCGGTGCGATCGAGCAGATCGGTTCGCCGATGGAGCTTTATAACCGCCCTGCGAATGTCTTCGTTGCCGGCTTCATCGGTTCGCCGCAGATGAATTTCATCCCTGCGGAAAAGCTCGAACAGAGCGGCGCGAAAACCGTCGGCATCCGTCCGGAGCATATCACGTTGTCACGCGAGCAAGGCACATGGGCGGCCAAGGTCATCCATGTCGAACACCTCGGCGCCGACACGATCATCTATCTCGAATCCGATCAAACCGGCCTTCTGACCGCGCGCCTCTTCGGCGAACACAAATATGAGCCGGACGAAACGGTCTATGCCACACCGGACACGGGACACATGCATCGCTTCGACGAGAATGATCAGGCTATCCGCGCGTAGGCCTTGGCTCTTAGCGAATTGAAGAGGGCTCTGCTTCGGCAGGGCCTTTTTTTATTTGTCCAGCGATAGCTTCCAATAGTCCAGTCGTCCGGACGAATTCACATGCCTGTCACAGGGCTGCGTTATTGCTCGCTCAGTCCACTCCAACAGCGAGCGCATGATGACAAACGCAGCAACCACCTACGCAACGTGGCATACCGAACCGAACGGCGACATCGCGATGGCGGAGTCGCATAGTCCGCTTTGGCGGCATTTCATCGAGACCGTACCGGAGCGGGACTTTTCGTCGAAGACGGTACTGGATTTTGGCTGCAATCGTGGCGGCTTCCTGCGGCTGCTTCACGCGATGCGGCCGTTTCGCCGCGGCGTCGGCATCGACATCGCCTCGGAATCGGTTGCGGCGGCTGTCGCGGCCAAGGGCAATATGCCGTTGGAATTTCATGTCACCACCGATCTTTCGCCTTTTGTCGACAGCTTCGATGTCGCGTTCAGCTATGAGGTGGTCTATCTGCTGCCGGAATTGAAGCGGCACGCGGAGCAGATGTTCGAGGTCATGCGCAATGGTGGCATCTATTATGCGGTCACCGGCTGCCACAACGAGATGCCCCTCTGGCCGAAATGGCGCGAGCTGATCGGCGGCAACAGCAATGCGCCGGTACAGGATCGCTCTCCCCAGGACTATATCGACGCCTTCGTTGCCGCAGGCTTCAATGTCTCCGTCAGGCGTTTCGGCTATGACGGTTTCGTCAGCGGCTCGAAGGATCGCAAATATTATCCGAGCATTCTCGATGCTCTCGCCTATCCCGCCGAATACAAGCTGTTGTTCCGGCTTGAAAAGCGCGTGTGACATGGAGACGATCGACCGCAAGAGCGGCAGCGCTCTCTGGCATCAGATCGGCGAAATCCTGGCGGCGGATATCGCCGCCGGGACCTTTGCTCCGGGCGCCAAATTGCCGACCGAACCGGAGCTTATGGAACGCTTCGGCGTCAGCCGCTTCACCGTCCGTCAGGCGCTCGGCCATCTGGAGCAGCGGGGACTGGTGCGCGCCGAGCAAGGACGGGGAACCTTCGTGCACCGAGGGGCTCTCGATTATACGCTGTCGAAGAAGACACGGTTCTCCAAGAATCTGATCGAGCAGGGTTTCGAGCCTGGCGGCGAGCTATTGATCCACGAGGTCGTTGCAGCGTCGGAGCGTGTAGCGGCACGGCTGAAGCTGGCGTCCGGCGCACCCGTCATCCATCGCCGCGGCGTGATGACGGCAGACGGTGTTCCCGTCGAACTCGGCGACAGTTATTATCCGGCTGACCGCTTTCCTGATTTCGATAAGGCGAGGTTGCAATACGAGACCATCAGCGCGGCGCTCGCCAGCTACGGTGTCCACGACTATGTACGCCTGTCGACCGAGATCGAGGCGCGCATGCCAAGTGCCGAGGAGGCACGGCTGTTGCGGCAGCCGAAGTCGACACCGGTATTGGTCATCCTCAAAGTGGATGTCGATAGCGACGGCGTACCCATAGCCTATGCTGAGACACTATGGTCGGCGGAACGGGTGACCTTCAACGTCGATTTGGGATGAACTGCCTATCGGTGGGACAGAATATTCACGATCTTGCCCAAGGGGTCGCGGACATAAAAGCGCCGGACGCCCCAGGGTTCGTCGTTCAGTTCGTAGACGATATCGAACTGCATCGATCGGGCGCGCTGATAGACCTGATCGACATCGTCGACCTCGATCGAAAGATCTGGAACGGTCGTGCCTGAGCCGCCTTCGCTGGCTATGCTGATCTGTGGGACAGTCTGGGCTTTGGAGGCGAAGGTCATGATCCAGCCGTGGTCCATGACGATATCCAAGCCGAGCAGGTCGCCATAGAAGACACGGGCGCTTGCGGGATCGGCGGCATGCAGATTGGGCACAATTCGCAGGACGGTCATGTGATGCTCCTTGCCCGAGAAATGGAGGCGGGCCTTTGCCGCGCCTCCATCATCTTAACTCAGACCGTCACCGATGGCAGCAGTTTGGCGCGTTCGCTCAGGATCTGGCGGCAAGCGTTTGCCACTTCCTGACCCTTGATGACGAAATGCTGCTTGAAGAAATGAATATGCGCTTCCGTTTCCTGGAAATGGTGGGGCGTCAGCACGGTCGAAAGAATCGGAACGCCGGTATCCAGTTGCACACGCATCATCGCATCGAGAACGGTATCGGCAACGAAATCGTGGCGGTAGATGCCGCCGTCGACGACGAAGGCGGTTGCGATGATCGCGCTATAGCGGCCGTTGCGCGCGAGCGTCTGCGCATGCAGCGGGATTTCCAGGGCACCCGGCACATCAAAAATGTCGATCGGGGAGGCGCCTTCGGTCTTCTGCCATTCGGCAACGAAGGAATCGACGCACTGATCGACGATGTCGGCATGCCAGCGAGCCCGGATCAACGCTATGCGGCCCGGCTGTGTCGAAATGGAAATGGTCATTAACTTTGCCTTTCAAGGGTTTAACTCAATATCCCTTGGGCGAACACGCAAGGTCGCAGAAGCCCCTTATGCGAAGGAGCTGTCGACCCAGCTTGCTCTCTTCCATCCGGACTATACCGTCGGCTCCGGCCTCTCACCGGATCTGCTGACCCTTCCGGCAACCGGAAGGCGCTCGCGGGCTCGGAGACCAGTCTCCATACCGCCGGTGGGGAATTGCACCCCGCCCTGAGAACGGCTGGACTATAAATGCGGTGCAACAGAAATCAAAGAAAAACGCCGGGCTTTTGGCCCGGCGTTCGCGAATAATTTTCCAAACTTCCCTGCCGCGCAGGGAGGCGATCAATCCTGGATGACAAGCAGATCGGAGGAGGCAAACCGTAGCGTGACCTTCTCGCCGACGCTCGGAGGCATCATGCCCGGGCTGTTGAACATGTCGAAGGAAATGGTGTTGCCGGCCACGTTCATGCGGGTGCGGATGACCGAACCCAGGAAGTGCGCCGAGGAGACTTCGCCCGTCAGTGCGGTGTCGCCCTTGGCCGATTCCGCCAGCGAGCCGGCTTCCGGACGTAAAGCAAGCGATACGGTGTCGCCGGGCTTATAGGCGGTGACCGATTGCTTCAATGTGACGTTCTGATCGCCGATCGTGATGCGGCTGTTGTCGGGATCGACGACCTTGCCTTCAATGAGGTTCAGCGTGCCGACGAAGGAGGCCACGAAGCGGGTGGCCGGCGTATTGTAGATTTCAAAGGGCGTGCCGATCTGATCGGCGCGGCCGGCATTCATGACGACGATGCGGTCGGAGATCGACAGCGCCTCTTCCTGATCGTGCGTCACGAAGACAGTGGTGATGCCAAGCTGCTGCTGGATCGCACGGATTTCTTCGCGCAGCGATATGCGGATCTTAGCGTCCAGCGCCGAGAGCGGCTCATCGAGCAGGAGCACTTGGGGCTTGACGGCGATGGCGCGGGCGAGCGCCACGCGCTGCTGCTGACCGCCGGACATCTGATAGGGGAAGCGGGTGGCAAGATGATCGAGCTTGATGAGGCTCAGCATCTCCTTGACGCGCTTGTCGATGTCGGATTTCGCCATGCCGGCGACCTTGAGGCCGAAAGCGACGTTGTCATGCACCGTCATGTTCGGAAACAGGGCGTAAGCCTGAAAGACCATGCCGATGTTGCGCTGGTTCGGTTTCAGCGCTCGCTGGTCTTTGCCATTGATCGTCAGCGTTCCGGCCGTCGGGTTTTCGAAACCGGCGATCATGCGCAGCACGGTCGTCTTGCCGCAGCCAGAGGGTCCGAGGAAGGAGATGAACTCTCCTTTCTCGATCTGCATATTGAAATCGTGAACGACGTGAACGTCGCCGAAGGACTTCTTGATGTGGGTGAGTTCGAGAAAAGCCATGGTGCGAAGCCTTACGCCTTAACCGGAGCCAGTTTTGAGAAGCGGGAAACGAGCTGCAGCAAGCCCATGCTGAGCCAGGTGACAGCGAGCGCGATGATAGCCAGCGCCGAAGACTGATAAGCCTGGTTGGCGCCGACAAGCTGCATGTATGGGCCGAAAGCCGGACGATTGAGCAGGGATGCCATCGTGAATTCGCCCATGACGATCGCCAGCGTGATGAAGGCGCCGGAAAGGACGCCGCTCATAACATTGGGAAAAATGCAGCGGAACATAATGGTCGTCCACTTAGCGCCAAGACTTTCGGCGGCTTCCGTCAGGGTGCCGACATCGATCGTGCGCATCGCCGTATCGACTGAACGATACATATAGGGGAGGGAGAGGACAATATAGGAGCAGACCAGAAGGAAGTTCGTCGACTGCTCGAAGCCCGTCAAAGGTAGGATCGACGACGAATTATAGAGGCGCAGATAGCCGAAGACGATGACGATGGCGGGAATGACCAGCGGCATCAAGGTGATGAATTCGACGATCGGGCGTATCTGCGGCAAACGGAGGCGCACCCAATAAGCCGTGGGCACGACGATCAGCATGCCGAAGATGATGGTCAGCAAGGCCATGAGCATCGAATAGCCGAACGCGTACAGGAAGTGAGCGTCCGAAAAGACCGATGCATAGGCGTCGAAACTATAGGCGTCGCGTCGCATGCGCAGCGAGAATTCCAGCGTACCGATGAGCGGAACGATGAAATAGATGGCGCCGATGACGACCGCGATCCAGGCAAAGAATTTTTGCAGCTTCATTTCTGCCACCGTTCCGCGCGCATGCGCATGATGATGTAGATGACGTTGGAAATGCCAGTGATGACGATCATGCCGAGAGCCATCGCATAACCGAGATTGGCGTTGTGCAGGACGTCGCCACGGATCTGGGCATAGAGCTGGATCGGTATGATGTTCAGCGAGCTGCCCGTCAGTGCGATGGCCGTTGCGATGGCGCCGAAGGCGTTGGCAAACAGCAGCAGCGTCGTGCCAAGCAGACTCGGCCAGAGAATGGGGAGCGCCACCATAAGCCAATATTGTCCAGTGGTCGCTCCGAGGATGGATGCGGCTTCACGCCATTCCTTTTTCATACCGTCCAGTGCCGGCGTGATGATCAGCACCATCAGCGGAATCTGGAAGTACATATAGGTGATGGTCAAGCCGACGAAGCTGTAGAGATTGAAGCCTGCATGAAAAATGTCGAAGCCAAGCCAGTTTTTCAGCAGCAGCGTGACGAGGCCCAGGCGACCGATCGTGGCGATGAATGCAAAAGCCAGAGGTACGCCGGCGAAATTCGAGGCGACACCGGAAAAGGTCAAAAACGTATGGCGCAGCCAAGCCGGCAGGCCGCCCATGACGAGCGCCCAGGCCAGATAAAAGCCGATCAAGGCGCCGCCAAGAGAGGATGCCAGCGATACCTTGATGCTGATCCAGTAGGAGTCCCAGATGGACTCTGTGAACAGATCGCCGATGTTCTTTAGCGTCAAGCTGCCATCGGGCGTCAGAAAGGCGCCTGCGATCAGATAGATCGTGGGGAGAATTAGAAACAGCAGCGCGAAGATCAGGAAGGGCGCTATGCCCAGCCAATCGACAACCATGCGTTTATTGATCATGGGAGTGGAATTGATCGTTGATGTCGTGACGATGCTCATGATTGGCCCGATCCGCGGCGTCAAAAAAAGGAAAACCTCCCCGCTGAGGCGGGGAGGCCATGTCAGGTCTGATTACTTTACGTTCGAACCGACGACCGAATCCCACTTGGTGGTGATGGCGGTCTTGCCAGCGGCCTGTTCGTCGAGCGTCGGGAAGACAGCCTTTTCATAGGCGGCAGCCGGCGGCAGCTTGTCGAGAAGTTCCTGCGGAACTTTCTTGTTCTTCGCCAGGTCGTTGAAGCGGATCGGGTGGCAATAGCCCTTCAGCCAGCCAATCTGACCTTCGTCGGAATAGAGGAACTCCATCCAGAGCTTGGCAGCGTTCGGATGCGGAGCAAAAGCCGAGATCGCCTGAACGTAAACGCCGGCGATGACGCCCGAAGCCGGAACCGTAACGTCAATCGGCGGGTTGCCGTTCAGGCTGTCGCGCCATGCGAGGCCGTTATAGTCCCAAGCGACGACGATCGGGGTTGCGCCCTGTGCGAGCGAAGCGGACTTGCCGATGACCGGAACGAAGTTGCCAGCCTTGTTCAGCTTTGCGAAGTAGTCGAGGCCAGCGGCACCGATCTTGGTGGCATCCTTTTCACCGGCAGCCAGGCCAGCGGCGTAAACGGCCTGAACGGCCTGGTTCGACGTGCGCGGGTCGCCAGCGAGCGAAACGGTGTTGGCGTAGTCCGACTTCTGCAGGTCAGCCCAGTCCTTCGGCGGGTTCTTCACAACGTCCTTGTTGGTGACGAAGGAGAGAACGCCGTAGTAGTCGCCGTACCAGAAACCGTCAGCATCCTTGGCGCTGTCCGGAATGGAATCCCAGGTGGAAACCTTGTAGGGCTGCAGCAGGCCTTCCTTCTTGGCGGTCGGGCCGAAGGAGAGACCAACGTCGATCACGTCGGGAGCCTGCGGGCCGGTGTTGCCCTTGTTGGCGCGAATGGCTTCAACTTCATCGCCCGACCCAGCGTCCGGGTTCAGTTCGTTGACATCGATGCCGTATTTCGCCTTGAAGGCAGCGATCAGATCGCCGTAACCGCACCAGTTGTGGGGCAGAGCGATGGTGGTAAGCGTGCCTTCCTTCTTGGCGGCGGCGATAAGGTCTGCGCTCGGTTCAGCAGCAGCAATGGCAGTCGAAGCTACGAGCATTGCAGTGGAGAGCGTCAGAAGACGATGAATTGTCGAGATCACTGGTATTCCTCCTTTTGGGTTTTCAGTGTCTGGCGTTGCTGTTAATGACGTTGCATGAAGGTTGTGTGACGGGTTCCAGTGGGTTGCGTCTCCTGAAAACACCGGGGATTTACTTTTATCCGCCGATGATGACAGGCTCTGTCTTGCTGGCCGATCCCCAGGTTGTGTTTTTATACTTTCCTTTCCTCCTAACCTAGTTTGCGGAACAGCCTTGTTTGTTCGAACAGGCCTTCAAGCGTTTTCATACGTTCACTCGTCTCGTCCCAGGTCGAGCTTTGTACGGCTTCGATCAGGGCTTCGATGATGAAGAGGGTGACGACGGAGGAATCCCAGGCGGAAGGCGCCTCGATTTGTACGCGGAATGTGTGTTTTGCGTATTTGACGGCGGGGCTCGCCCATTGGTCGGTGAAGACGATGATCTCGGCCCCGCGACGGCGCGCGGCGGCGGCAAGGCTGACCATTTCCTGCTCGTAGCGTCTGATATCGAAGATCACGAGCAGGTCGCCGGGATTCATGTTCAGAACATATTGCGGCCAGGAACTGGAATTGGAGGACAGCAAGGTCGTGTTCGGGCGGATGACCTGCATGTGGGTGAAGAAATATTCGGCAAGCGCGCCGGTGATGCGTCCACCAACGAAATAAAGCCCGCGCTTGGGCTCCGACAACAGCGTAGCCACGTTATCGAAAGTTGCCGCGTCGATGTCCGTCAGGGTCTGACGGAGATTGCCCATGATGGCGTCTGCAAAGCGATTGAGAATATGCGTACCGGGAGCATTGGACGCCCAGCGGTCATGCTTCGTAAGCGGATTCGAGATGGTCGCCTCGACCTCCTGATGGAGGCGCGACTGAAAGTCCGGATAGCCTTTGAAACCAAGTTTCTGCACCATGCGCGCCACGGTCGGCGTGGATACCCGCGCATTTTCGGCTACCGTCGTAATGCTGCCCAACCCCGAAACGGGATAGTTGTCGAGCAGGCTCTTGGCGAGCTGCTTCTCGGCGCGTGTCAGCGCTTCAAATTGGTCATTGATTACGTCCGAAACTGTTTTCGACGCATTGCTCACTCGATTTTGCTCCCCGGGCTGGTCTAATGCCAAGCTCCTGAAATGAATATAACTACGCTGTCACATTTCGAGTCAATGTCACAAATGAAGAAATAATTTCAGTTTCCAGTTGACAGCCGCCAAAACCTGAAGAATTCTTTTCTTATAAAGATTTTATTAAGAGGGTAGGGCGCATTTGATGCTTGCCGGGCAAGGCATTTTGACAAAAGCTGATGGCGATTGCGTCGCGGTCGAGCGACCGGATGGAAAAAGCGCGGTTTTGATCATTTGTGAACATGCCTCGCGCACGCTGCCCGAATATTTTGGCGATCTAGGCCTTTCGGCCGAAGCGCTTTCCAGCCATATCGCCTGGGATCCGGGTGCACTGGCAGTCGCCAGGAAGATGTCTGTCAGCCTCGATGCGACGCTGGTTTACCAACGCTTCTCGCGCCTGGTCTACGATTGCAATCGTCCGCCGGAAAGCGCGGGCGCGATGCCGGAAATCAGCGAGATCTACACGATCCCCGGCAACCAGCATCTGCAAGCCGCTGATCGGCAGGCACGCACCGAAGCGCTTTATGTGCCGTTCCATGACCGCATTCGCGCTCTCCTGAAAGAGCGGGCGGCGCGGGAGCAAAAAACCGTGATCGTCACGGTTCACAGTTTTACGCCTGTTTACAACGGCAAGCAGCGGGCAGTGGAGCTCGGCATTCTGCACGATGAAGACCGCTGGCTGGCGGATCGCATGCTTGATGGGGCGGCGGGGGCGCCGCTCTATCGTACTGAACGCAATCAGCCTTACGGACCGGAAGACGGCGTGACCCATACGCTCAAGCTGCATGGGCTCGCCAACGGTTTGCATAACGTTATGATCGAGGTCCGCAACGACCTCATCGGAGATGACGTCGGCCAAGGGGTCGTGGCCGACTATCTGACAGGGCTTATCCAGAGCAGTCTGGAAGCCTGAGCATAGAAAGAAAAGACCCCGGGGAGCAGTTCAACTGCAATCGGGCCGTATGGCAAAAAGCCAGCGGCGCAAGTGGCACATGGTGGCCCGCAATTCCGTGGGCGACCGGGTTTTAGGGGGAATGACATACATGTCTGATTACTCAGAGTTAGACAAGAAACAGGACGTGCATATTCTGCACTCCATGGGCTATGCCCAGGAGTTGGAACGGCGCATGAGTTCGTTCTCGAACTTTGCCGTATCCTTTTCCATCATTTGCATTCTTTCGGGCGGCATTAATTCGCTCGCCCAGGCAACTTCGGGCGCAGGCGGTGCCGCGATCGGCATCGGTTGGCCGGTCGGGTGCTTCATCTCTCTGGTCTTTGCCGTGGCGATGGCGCAGATCAGCTCGGCCTATCCGACTGCGGGCGGGCTCTATCACTGGGGATCGATCCTCGGTAACCGTTTTACGGGCTGGCTGACCGCTTGGTTCAACCTGCTCGGCTTGGTCACCGTTCTCGGCGCGATCAATGTCGGCACCTATTATTTTTTCATCGGCGCTTTCGGCGGCTACTTCGGCATGGTCGATACGACATTGATCCGTATCGTGTTCCTCGTGGTCATCACCGGCCTTCAGGCGCTGGTGAACCATATGGGTATCGGGTTGACGGCGAAGCTGACCGACTTCTCGGGCTATCTGATCTTCGCAACCTCGATCGCACTTGCGGCCGTATGCCTGATCGCCGCACCGTCCTATGATTTCGCGCGGCTGTTCACCTTCACGAACTATTCGGGCATAGCGACGATTGCCGCCGACGGATCGGCAACCGGCGCGCCGGTCTGGCCGCAGGTTTCCACCTTCTGGGTCTTCGCCCTCGGCCTCCTGCTGCCGATCTACACGATCACCGGCTATGACGCATCGGCGCACACCTCCGAAGAAACGGTCAAGGCAGCACATTCCGTTCCGCGCGGCATGGTAGCCTCCGTGCTTTGGTCGGCATTGTTCGGCTACATCATGCTGTGTGCATTCGTTCTGATGCTTCCGAACATGGACGATGCAGCAAAGCAGGGCTGGAACGTGTTCTTCTGGGCGATGGATGCTCAAGTGAATCCCATCGTCAAGGACATCCTCTATTTCCTGATCTTCATCAGCCAGTGGCTATGCGGCCTTGCAACGGTCACCTCGGTATCGCGTATGATCTTTGCGTTCTCGCGTGACGGCGGTCTGCCGGCATCGAAGGCACTCTCCAAGGTCAGCCCGAAACACCGCACGCCGGTTTCCGCGATCTGGACCGGCTCGATCCTTTCGGTGCTGTTCGTCTGGGGGTCGTCGCTGGTATCGATCGGCGATACGCCGGTTTACACCATCGTCGTGTCGTGCACCGTCATCTTCCTCTTCTTCTCCTTCGCGATCCCGATCACGCTCGGCCTCTTCGCTTGGGGCACGTCGAAGTGGGACAAGATGGGTCCGTGGAACCTCGGCGAGGGTCTGTTCAAGCTTTTTGCGGTGCTGAGCATCATCTCGATGATCGTGATTTTCGTTCTCGGCATTCAGCCGCCGAATGACTGGGCAGGCATCATCACCGTCGGCTTCCTTGTCCTGACCGCAATCGTTTGGTTCGGCTTCGAGAAGCGCCGCTTCAAGGGACCGCCGATCGGCGATGCGATCAGCAAGCGCAAGGCTGAAATAGCAGCGGCAGAAGCGGCCGTCGGCGAAGGCTAAGCACCGGAGCTGCATTTCTCACATGGCGGGGCCGCCTGCATGCGGCCCCTTCACCGGTACAAGCGAAAGGCACGGCGTCGAGTTGCTCGCAGCCATGAGGCCGCCGTTTGTTCTCCGACACCCCAATTCATTGTTCAGGCGGATCACTCATGAGCACTAGCTATACGTTCGACGACCTCAAGAAAGATGTGGCCGAAGGGCGCATCGATACGGTTCTGGCATGTCAAGTGGACATGCAGGGTCGCTTGATGGGCAAACGCTTCCAGGCGGAATTCTTCGTGGAAAGTGCCTGGAAGGAAACGCATAGCTGCAACTATCTCCAGGCGACCGACCTCGAGATGGAGACCGTCTCCGGCTACAAGTCGACGAGCTGGGAGAAGGGCTATGGCGACTATACGATGAAGCCCGATCTCGCCACGCTTCGCCGCATTCCCTGGCTCGAGGGCACGGCGCTGGTGCTTTGCGACGTGCTCGATCATCACACTCACGAAGAAGTGGCGCATTCGCCGCGTGCCATCCTCAAGAAGCAGATCAGGCGGCTTGAAGCGATGGGCATGAAGGCCTTCATGGCCTCCGAACTGGAATTCTTCCTGTTCGACCAGAGCTATGACAGTGCCCGCGAGTCCGGCTATCGCAACCTGCATCTCGCCAGTGGCTACAATGAGGACTACCACATCTTCCAGACCACCAAGGAAGAGGATGTGATGCGGGCGATCCGCAAGGGCTTGCAGGGCGCCGACATTCCGGTCGAGAATTCCAAGGGCGAGGCTTCGGCGGGACAGGAGGAAATCAACGTCCGTTATGCAGACGCGCTGACCATGGCGGACCGCCATACGATCATCAAAAACGGCTGCAAGGAGATCGCCTGGTCGAAGGGCAAGGCCATCACCTTCCTGGCGAAGTGGAACTACAATGCCGCCGGCAGCTCGTCGCATATCCACCAGTCGCTGTGGAGCGCCGACGGCAAGACGCCGCTGTTCTTCGACAAGGAACAAGAGCATGGCATGACGCCGCTGATGAAGCATTATGTCGCCGGCCTTTTGACGCATGCCAGCGAGATCACCTATTTCCTTGCGCCCTACATCAATTCCTACAAGCGTTTCGTGGCCGGCACCTTCGCGCCGACGAAGGCGATCTGGAGCACCGACAACCGCACGGCGGGCTATCGTCTCTGCGGTGCCGAAACCAAGGGAATCCGCATCGAATGCCGCGTCGGCGGCTCCGACCTCAATCCCTATCTCGCCTTTGCGGCGCTGATCGCCGCCGGTCTCGACGGCATCGAGAACAAGCTTGAACTGGAGGCGCCTTTCGTGGGAGACGCCTATGGTGCCCGCGAGGTTCGTGAAATTCCGCGCACGCTGCGAGACGCTGCGGTGGCGCTGAACCGCTCTGAGATGCTGCGCGCAGCCTTCGGCGACGATGTCATCGATCACTACACCCGCGCTGCCGAATGGGAGCAGGAAGAATATGATCGCCGCATCACCGACTGGGAGGTGGCGAGAGGATTCGAAAGAGCGTAAGCCTTGCTGTGTTTTTTGTTCCCTGCCTGATTTTCGTCGTCAGGCGCGGGCAAGGGAAGGTGGCTGCGGTAAATCGCTTCTTTCGGCGACGTAAGCTCTTGGGGTAGTCTCTCGGCCGTCAGCCGAGACTATATTCGTGACTATAGAAACAGGATTTCGATCATGACCATGATCACATGCGTGTCCCCGGTAAACGGGGAGGTTTATGCGGAGCGTCCGGCGCTGTCGCTGGATGCGGCCAAAGACGTGGTGGCCCGCGCCCGCAAGGCGCAGAAGGATTGGGCGCGCCGTCCGCTGGAAGAGCGCGTTCAGCTCGTATTGAAGGGGGCTGCGCGTCTCAACGAGATGGCTGATGTCGTCGTGCCGGAACTCGCATGGCAGATGGGTCGCCCGATCAAATACGGCGGCGAATATCGCGGCTTCAATGAGCGCTCAAATTATGTGGCCTCGATCGCAGCAGATGCGCTGTCGCCGATGGTGGTGGAAGACAGCGCGAATTTCGCACGTCGTATCGAGCGCGAACCGCATGGCGTCGTGTTCGTCATCGCGCCCTGGAACTATCCCTATATGACCGCGATCAACACGGTCGCTCCGGCGCTGATGGCCGGCAATACTGTCATTCTGAAACATGCCAGCCAGACGCTTCTGGTCGGCGAGCGGCTGGTTCAGGCCTTCGTCGAGGTCGGCGTTCCCGCTGACGTCTTCCAGAACGTCTATCTCGATCATGATACGACGTCGACTCTGATCGCGGCCGGCAGTTTCAACTTCGTCAACTTCACCGGCTCGGTCCAAGGCGGGCGATCGATCGAACGCGCTGCTGCAGGCACCTTCACCAACCTTGGCCTCGAACTTGGCGGCAAGGATCCGGGCTATGTCATGGAAGATGCCGATCTCGACGCTGCCGTCGATACGCTGATGGACGGCGCCACCTACAATTCCGGCCAATGCTGCTGCGGCATCGAGCGCATCTATGTGCATGAATCACTCTATGATGCCTTCGTCGAGAAGTCGGTTGCCTGGGTGTCGAACTACAAGCTCGGCAATCCGCTCGATCCGGAAACCACGCTTGGCCCGATGGCAAACAAGCGTTTTGCCAAGGTGGTGCGCGAGCAGATCGCCGATGCCGTCGCCAAGGGCGCCAAGGCGCTGGTCGATCCCAAGCTTTTCCCTGCCGATGACGGCGGCGCCTATCTCGCGCCGCAGATCCTCGTCGACGTCAATCACTCCATGGCCTTCATGCGCGAAGAAACCTTCGGCCCCGCCGTCGGTATCATGAAGGTGAAGAGCGATGCGGAAGCATTGGAACTGATGAACGACAGCCCTTATGGCCTGACGGCCTCGCTCTGGACCAAGGATGTCGAGCGTGCCTCGCGCATCGGCCGCGACATCGAAACCGGCACCGTCTTCATGAACCGCGCCGACTATCTCGATCCGGCATTGTGCTGGACCGGTGTCAAGGAAACGGGCCGTGGCGGCTCGCTCTCCGTGATCGGTTTTCACAACCTGACGCGCCCCAAATCCTACCATTTGAAGAAGGTAACAGCATGAGCAATATCTCAGCCAATTGGAGCTATCCCACCGCCGTCAAGCTCGGCCGCGGCCGGATCACGGAACTGGCGGATGCCTGCAAAAGCCTGGGGATCAAGAAGCCGCTTCTGATCACCGACCGCGGGCTTGCCTCGATGGCAATCACCAAGACGGCGCTGGATATTCTCGAAGATGCAGGCCTCGGTCGCGCCATCTTCGCCGATGTCGATCCAAACCCGAACGAGAAGAACCTCGAAGCTGGCGTGAAGGCCTTCAAGGATGGTGGCCATGATGGTGTCGTCGCCTTCGGCGGCGGCTCGGGCCTCGATCTTGGCAAATGCGTTGCCTTCATGGCCGGTCAGACGCGGCCTGTCTGGGATTTCGAGGATATCGGCGACTGGTGGACCCGTGCCAATGTCGAGGGCATCGCTCCGATCGTTGCC
Source organism: Martinezella paranaensis (assembly GCF_014200235.1). Taxonomy (NCBI): domain Bacteria; kingdom Pseudomonadati; phylum Pseudomonadota; class Alphaproteobacteria; order Hyphomicrobiales; family Rhizobiaceae; genus Martinezella; species Martinezella paranaensis. The sequence goes on from NZ_JACHBI010000003.1 coordinate 160,048, forward strand.
GTGCCGACGACTGCCGGCACGGGCTCCGAAGTCGGTCGCGCCAGCGTCATCACCAATTCCGCAACGCATGTGAAGAAGATCATCTTCCACCCGAAGTTCCTGCCGGGCGTCGTCATCGCCGATCCGGAGCTGACCGTCGGCATGCCGAAGATCATCACCGCCGGCACCGGCATGGATGCCTTCGCCCATTGCCTGGAAGCCTATTCCTCGCCCTTCTATCACCCGATGTCGGCCGGTATCGCGCTGGAAGGCATGCGGCTCGTCAAGGAATTCCTGCCGCGCGCCTATAGGGAAGGCACCGACCTCGAAGCCCGCGCCAACATGATGAGCGCCGCCGCCATGGGTGCCGTCGCCTTCCAGAAGGGCTTGGGCGCCATTCATGCGCTGTCGCACCCGATCGGCGCCGTTTACAACACGCATCACGGCATGACCAATGCCGTCGTCATGCCGGCCGTCCTGCGCTTCAACCGTAAGGCCATTGAAGACAAGATCGCTCGTGCCGCTGCCTATCTCGGCATCTCCGGCGGTTTCGACGGCTTCTATGACTATGTGCTGAAGCTGCGCGCCGAACTCGGCGTTCCCGAAAGCCTCTCGGCTATGGGCATTGCGCCCGATCGCATCGATGAGCTCTCGGCCATGGCGATCGAAGATCCGAGCGCCGGCGGCAATCCTGTGGCGATGACGCTGGAAAACACCAAGGCGCTGTTCAGCGACTGCTTCTAAGAATATTGCCTCAGCTTCCGATCGTGCCGCGAGATGATTGCGGCACGATTTTTTTATGCCGATCTCGCAGGTTGGCGATCGCAATCTTCGCCGGCAAATGGCGCAGCCGGTTGGGCTTCGTCGACGCGATATCTTAATGCCTGACAAGCGCCGTTAGGGCTTTGTTAACCATATCTCGAAACAATACGTTAACTGCACCGATGAGTCAGATGGTGCTGAAAAGAGCGATGTTCGTGCTCACCGCCATCTTGCCGGAGACCGACTATGCCAGTTATCACATTTGCAAATACGAAGGGTGGGGCGGGGAAGACGACGGCGGTTTTGCTGTTATCTACCGAACTGGCGCGACGCGGTTATCGCGTCACCATTCTCGACGCTGATCCGCAACATTGGATTTCGCACTGGTACGAAATTTCCGGCAGCCGTGTTCCCAATATCTCGGTCATCGATTTCGTGACCAGCGCATCCTTGCCCGTGCATCTTTCCGAAAACAGCGGGACGGACTATTTCATCCTCGATCTGCCCGGCGCTCGCACGCCGCTGCTGGCAACGGCGCTTGGTCTCTCCGATCATGTGCTCATTCCGATCCAGGGCTGTGCGATGGATGCGCGGGGCGGGGCCCAGGTGCTGGAGCTGCTGCAGTATCTGGAACAGAGAGCCGGCATTCGCATCAATCATTCCGTCGTGCTGACACGCGTCAATTCGATGGTGACGACCCGGGCGCTGCAGGTGGTGAAGGCGCTGCTGTCCGAGCGGAGTGTCACGGTTCTCGAGACGCCGATCATCGAACGCTCGGCTTTCCGTGATATCTTCGATTGCGGCGGCACGCTCTACACTATGGATCCGAACCGCGTCAGCAATCTCGACAAGGCCCAGGAAAATGCCCGCATCTTTGCCGAGGAAATGATACGGCTCCTGCCGGTGCGGCTGACGGCTTCGGCCCGCAACGCCGGCTTGGAAGCGATCCGCAACGCGGCCTAAGCGCTTCCCCAACAGAAAGGCCGCCGAATGAGCCATTCGGCGGCCTTTCTTATTTGCTCAAATGCGATTTTAATCGACGAATTCAACAACCACGCCGGGCTTGACCATTTTGGCGAGTTCGGTGGCATCCCAGTTGGTCAGGCGCACGCAGCCATGGCTCTGCGACTTGCCGATCTTCGACGGGTCAGGGGTGCCGTGAATGCCGTATGTCGGCTTGGAGAGCGCCATCCAGACAACGCCAACCGGACCGTTGGGGCCGGGCGGAATGTCGAGGATCTTGTCGTTGGCACCCTGCTTGAAGTTAATCTTCGGATTGTACGTATAGCCCGGATTGAAGGCGACACGCTCGACAGTGACGGTGCCGGACGGTGACGGCGTATCGGTCGAACCGATGCTGGCGGGATAGGCGGCAATCAGGGCGCCGCTGGCATCATAGGCGAAAACCTGCTTACGGCCTTTGTCGGCCAGAATCTTGGCGACGGCGCCGGTCTTGCCTGAGCCGGTGTTGACCACTTTGATTGTGCTGCCGGGGACCGTGAAGTCGACGCCGGGATTGAGCTCCTTCAGATAGCCCTCATCCATATGGAAGCGTTCGGCCAGCATTTCCGTGGTCGACGTGTAGCCGAGCGAGGGCATCAGCGCCTTTTCGGCATAGTCTTCAGGGATCGACGCGACATAGGGACCGGCGGCATCGGCGGGCGTGATCGTATAGTTGATGATCGGCATGCCGCCCGACAAACGCAGTTGTTCGAGGATCGAATCCGTGTCGTTCGGGTTCAGCGTCTGACCGGTCATCTGCTGGTAGGCGTAGATCGCCTTCGTGACATTGGCACCCATGCGGCCATCGATCGCGCCCGGCGAAATGCCCTGGCGGGAGAGGAAGACCTCAAGCGCCGTGATCTCCATCTTCGACTTGCCCTTCAGTGTGATGACGGGCTCGGCCGGCGGCTTGCGTTCGATGGCAGGTGCCTGCTGCTGTGGATCGATCGATGCGTAGTCGTTGCCGCTCGGATTCTGGGATTGGTCGTTCGCGTCCGGCAGCGGCTGGTTGTCTAGCGGCTGGCTCTGGATTTCGCCGTCGCGCGGAATGCCGCTGGTGATGACGCCGCGATCCTGCTGCTGGCCATAGCCATTGTCGACATAGCCGTCATTGTTCCCGTAATCGTCGCTGCGATACTGACGATAGTCGCGATAGCCGCCATTGTTGGAAAGAAGCTTCGTGTCGCCATAGCGGTTGCCGTCGCCGGAGCCGTCGTCGTTGGAGACGTCACGACGGGGCGCGCGGGGGTAATAAGTGCTGGCGCGCATCTCGGTGGCGACGACGTTGCCGTAGCGGTCGATCAACACGCGATGGCCGCGCCCGTCGCGGGCGACGGTCACGACGCCTTGTTCAGGATATTGATCGAGGATTCGCCCGTCAGGGGTCACTAGGACGACATCGTTCCCGCTGCGATAATATTGCGCCTGCGCATTGGTCAACGCGAGAGCAGATGTCGCGGCTGTCAGAGCCAGAGTAAGGCTGAATTTCAGGAACCGGTTCACTTCTGTCGAATCCTCGGGTGATGGCTGAGCCGACACACACATGGCAAATTTGACGCCAGTGTGGAATTTGAATGTATCATGCTGAATAAAAGATAAAAATTTGTGTGATCAAGGCGTCAAATTAACGTTCAATAAGACAAACCACCGCTAATTCTCGTCCTGTCTCATTTCGAAACGATTTTTGAGGGGGGACGGGCGATCGAAAGCCGACAAGGGAGGATTGCAGGAGATGATGGATTTTGCCGCAGCCAAGGGACCGAAACTAACGCTGGATGAAAGCTCTGTGCTGGACATCGGCGCCTGCATCGTCGACGGCAACAATCTCGCGCCGGGACGCGCCATTCCGGATGATGGTGACCCGCGCATCGATCATTCGCTGGAGGGCTTTCTCTTCACCTGCGGTCCGGATCATATCCGACATCCGGAACCCATGTCAGGCGCTTTCGAGGGCAAGCGCTATCCGCTGCACGGCTCGATCTCCTCACATCCCGCGAAGGTCCTGTGGACCCGGTTCGAGAATGGCAATGCGGAGTGCCGCGCCGATATCGACATCATCACCGCCGAACGCCGCGCGGCGCGGCTGGAGCGTCATTGGCGTATCGACGGCGCGACAGGCGAGGTTTCGCTTAACGACCGTGTCGTCAATACCAGCATTGAGGCGATGCCGGTGTTTCTGATGTATCATATGAATGTCGGCGGCAAATGGTTCGATGACGGCGTTCGCCTCTCCGGCCAGATGCTCGAGAATGGCGGTTTCCCCTGGACCTTCGGCGAGGAATTGGGCGGTCTTTTCTGCGCGCCGGCAACGGCGAAGGGCGAGGACTGGTCCGAAGTGTGTCTCGGGCCGATCGCTTCTATCGGCGGTAAATCGCTGCGGGTTCGGTTCGGCACGGATACGCTGCCGTTTATGCAGGTCTGGCGCAACCAACGCGCGCCGGCACATGTCCTCGGCATCGAGCCCGTTTCGCATCGTTTGACATCGCGCGGCGAGCTGGAGGAGGCCGGTGAATTCAATATTCTTCAGCCCGGGGAAGCCAGGAGTTTCGCACTCAACTTTGCCTTCGTCTGAAAGGCTTGAATCGGTTGACGCTCGCTCTATCGCGGCGTAGACCAAGGCCCTCGGTTTCACAGAGGAAATGAACCATGGATATCCGCCCGATCGATGACGAATACTCGGTTTCCGGCCAGATCACCCTGGAGGATCTCGATCAGATCAAGGCCATGGGTTTCAACTCGATCGTCTGCCATCGCCCTGATAATGAGAGCCCGAATCAGACGCCGTTTTCCGTCATCGAAGCCCGCGCCAAGGAGCTCGGTCTCGAAATCGCGCATGTGCCCGTTGGGCCGATGGGCGTGACCGAAGAGGCCGTGCAGGGCATGGTCGACGCGCTCGATGAATTCCCGCGGCCGATGCTCGGCTATTGCCGCTCCGGCGCACGCTCGACCGCGATCTATCAGAAGACGCACCATATTCGCGGCTGAGCGACCGCGACCAAATATGCGAGAGATTGAGGGCGTTGCCGATGGGCAGCGCCCGGTTTGTTACCCGTCACTGCACAACATCAGGAGAGAAGCATGAGCATCAAGCGTATCGACGTCGGAGCCCGCATGAGCGGCGCTGTCATCCACGGCAACACCGTCTACCTCGCCGGCCAGGTTGGTGAAGGCGAAAGCGTCACCGATCAGTGCAAGTCGGCACTGGCCGAAGTTGATCGTCTGCTCGCTGCAGCCGGCAGCAACAAGTCGAAGATCCTGCAGACGATCATCTATCTCTCCGACATCGCGTATTTCGCTGAAATGAACGCCGCCTGGGAAGCCTGGGTCGATCCGGCCAACACGCCGGCCCGCGCCACCAGCGAAGCCAAGCTCGCTGCCCCGAAGTATAAGGTCGAGTTCATCGTCACCGCCGCGATCGACTGATTTGAATTCGATGCGTTTCTGAAAAGCCGGTGAGCAGGAGCATATTGTCCGTCTCCAGTTTGAGAAGGGCCAATATGCTTCAGGGCTCACCGGCTTTTTGTTTGCGAAATCTCGGTCAAGGTACGGGACGGCGTAATCGCCTCGGGATCGAGCACAATTTCGATGATCGCCGGCTTGCCGCTGGCGCGTGCGCGTTCAAAGGCAGGGCCGAATTCTTCCGTCGTCTTTACCGTCTCGCCATGGCCGCCATAGGCACGGGCAAAGGCGGCGAAATCCGGATTGCTGAGCGTCGTTGCACTGACGCGGCCGGGATATTCTCGCTCCTGATGCATGCGGATAGTGCCGTACATGCCGTTGTTGATGACCAGTGCGATCAAGGGTAGGCGATATTGCACGGCGGTCGCGAATTCCTGTCCGTGCATCATGAAACAACCGTCGCCGGCAAAGCAGATCACCTCGCGCTCCGGAAAGAGCTGCTTGGCGGCAACCGCCGCCGGCAAGCCATAGCCCATCGAACCCGAGGCAGGGCCGGCCTGGGTGTTGAAGCGGCGAAAACGATGGAAGCGATGTAGCCAGGTGGCATAATTGCCGGCACCATTGGTGAAGATCGTATCAGGTGCTGTATTGGCCTCGATCCAGTCCATGATCCGGCCCATATGCAGGGCGCCCGGGCTCTTCTCCGGCGTCGTCGACCAGGCGAGATAAGCGGCATGCATGCGCGCCGTCCGCTCGGCCCAACGCGGTTCTGCCGGTGCTTCGAGATCGGCGAGTGCCGCCACGAAATCGGCGGGGCTGGCGCAGATTGCCAGATCGGGGCGATAGACGCGGCCGAGTTCGGACGGATCGGGATGGATGTGGACGAGCTGTTGTTGCGGGTAGGGGATGTCCATCAGCGTATAGCCGGAGGACGGCATTTCCGAGAAGCGGCCGCCGAGCAGGATCAGCAGATCGGCTTCCTTGACCTCTTTTGCCAATGCTGGATTGATGCCAATACCGACATCGCCGGCGTAATTCGGGTGCAGATGATCGAACAGCATCTGCCGGCGGAAAGAGCAGCCGACCGGGAGCTTGAAGCTTTCGGCGAAGTGTCTGATGTCAGCGACCGCATCCTCATCCCAGCGTGTGCCGCCGAGGATGACCATTGGTCGTTCGGCGGCGATCAGACGAAGATAGAGATCGTCGATCTGGCTGCGGCTCGGATGGGCCGCCACCGGCATGTAGCGCTTGGCATGCGGAGCTTCCACCTCATCGCGCAGCATGTCTTCGGGCAGGGTCAGCACGACTGGGCCGGGCCGGCCTGATGTGGCCACGGTGAAGGCGCGGGTGACGAATTCCGGAATGCGGGCGGCATCGTCGATCTCGCCGACCCATTTGGCGAATTCGGTGAAGGCGCGGCGGAATTCCACCTCCTGGAAGGCTTCGCGTTCGCGGGCGTCGCGCTGCACCTGGCCGATGAAGAGGATCATCGGGATTGAATCCTGCCGGGCAATATGCAGGCCGGCCGAGGCATTGGTCGCACCCGGACCGCGGGTGACCATGCAGATGCCGGGCTCACCCGTCAGCCGGCCCCAGGCATCCGCCATCATCGCCGCACCACCCTCCTGGCGGCAGACGAGCACGTCGATATCGCTGTCATGCAGCGCATCGAGCACGGCAAGAAAGCTTTCGCCGGGAACGCAGGAGATGCGCTGAACGCCGTTTGCCTTCAGGGCTTCGACGATAAGCTGGCCGCCGGTGCGCTTCATGGTTTTGCCTTTCCTTCCTCCAGTTCCGCCAATTCGGCGAGAACCTCCTCCTGATGCTCCCCAAGACGCGGGCTAGGCCGCGTATACGTCAGCGGCGTTTCCGACAGGACGACCGGTGTCCGCACGCTCGGAATGACGGTGCCGGCGGCATCCTCGAGATCGATCCGTAGGCCTCGAGCCTGGATCTGCGGGTCGGCAAACATGTCTTCGATCGTGTTGATGGCGCCGGCCGGCACGGCATTGTCCTCGCAGGCCTTCAGCAGGTCCGCCTTTTTCCAGGAAAGCGTTTTCGCCGAGATGAAAGCGCGGACGTCATGGCGATGGGCAACGCGGGCTTTGTTGGTAGCATAGCGCTCATCGTCCGCATGTGCCGCGATGCCGAGAATTGCGCAGAGACGGCGAAACTGTCCGTCATTGCCGACGGCAAGGATCAGGTAGCCGTCCGCTGTTGGGACGACCTCATAGGGCGAGATATTGGGATGAGCGTTTCCGAGGCGTGTGGGAGCCTTGCCCGAAATCAGATAGTTCATGTTTTGATTGGCGAGCACGGCGGATTGCACGTCGAGCAACGCCATATCGACAAGCTGGCCTTCGCCGGTCTTCAGCGCGTGGATCAGGGCCGCTTCTATCGCAGAGACGGCGTAGATGCCGGTGAAGATATCCGCGATCGCGACCCCTGCTTTCATCGGCTGGCCATCCGGCTCGCCGGTGATCGACATGAAGCCAGACATCCCCTGGACGATATAGTCATAACCTGCGAGGCCGGCATAGGGACCGGTCTGGCCGAAGCCGGTGATCGAACAATAAACCAGTTTGGGATTGATCTTCCTCAGGCTCTCGTAGTCGAGCCCATATTTGACCAGGCCGCCCAGCTTGAAATTCTCGATCAGCACATCGGCGGTCATGACCAGCCGCCGAACAAGGGCCTGGCCCTCTTCCGTCTTGAGATCGGCGACAACAGACCGTTTGCCGCGGTTGGCGGAGTGATAATAGGCGGCCGAAAGGTTTTCCCCATCCTTGCCCTCGACGAAAGGCGGACCCCATTGGCGCGTATCGTCGCCTCCCTCCGGGTTCTCGACCTTGATGACGTCGGCGCCGAGATCGGCCAGCATCTGCCCCGCCCAGGGGCCGGCGAGAACGCGGGCCAGCTCGATGACGCGAATGCCGGAAAGGGGCGGTTTCTTGGTCCTATGATCGGTCATGTCGGTCCAGATAGGCGGCTAGAGCGCGAAAGTGCTCTCAGATGTATCGGATACGGGCTTGGAATCAAAGCGCGCTCGCGCCAGAGAATATAAAAGCGGCGGGACCTCCGCTGGCGGAATGGTGATTGCGGCAAGCTTCGAGAAGATGTCGATGATCGGTGACAGGACGACCGACAGGAACATCATCAACAGGCCGAATGTCAGCTCCGATTGATGCAAACGGGGCAGGGGAACTGTCGGTGGCACTCATTCGAACATTCCTATGGGAATCAGGCTTTTGCGGTCACCTGTTGACACCAGTTCGCAAAATCCGAAATGGCGGCGGCTGCGCCGATTTCGTTCAGAGTCTCATGCCGCATGTCCTGATAGATAGTCGTGGTGATATGCGAGAATCCGGCTCTTTTCAAATGGTTTGACAGCCATGAAATCGCCTTTCCATTGTTCGTCGCGGGGTCATGCCCGCCGCCGATGAGATGGATCGGCATGTCGCGCCGAAGCCGATCGAGGTGGTCCTTTTGCGGTGCACGGAAGGTCAGTTCGAAAATATCCAGCCATAGCGAGACCGAGGCATCGAAGCCGCAGAGCGGGTCGGCAATGTACTTATCCACCTCTTCCGGAATACGTGACAGCCAGTCGAATTCGGTACGGCGATTGGCGACAGATTGGCCCCAGGCGCCGAAGGTCAACTTCGGCAACAGTCCACTAGGGACATCGGAACCTTTTAGCATGCGTTCCGCCTTCAGGATGACCTGGGCCGCGCGCCCGGCAAGCCCGGCATTGAAATTCGAGTTCCAAACGGTGACGGCGTCGAATTTATCGGGATGCGTCACCGCCGCGTTGAGGCTGATCAACCCACCCATGGAGTGGCCGAAGAGGATGACTGGCAGGCCGGGATGGGCGGCGGCGGCAAGCTCGCGCATCGCCAGCACATCGGCAATGACTGCATCGACGCCGTTGCGCCTTGCGAAGCGGCCGAGTGGCGCGTCGGCAGCCGTTGTCTCGCCGTGTCCGCGATGATCGTGAGCGTAGACGTGAAAGCGGTGCGCCGCCATTGCTCCAGCGAAGCGTTCATAGCGACGGGAATGTTCGGCAAGGCCGTGGCTGATGAGAAGCACGCCACGCGCGCTGCCCTCGGCCGGCACATGATGATAGGCGAGCGTCGCACTCGTCGGACTATTCAGACGCCTCTTTTCGGCAAACATGATGCGCGTTTCCTCCCCATGCGGACGAAAGGTCATAGCTACCACGATTGCAATGCGCGGCGAGTGAAGCTCACAGAAATAAATCTTCGTGGCTTTGCGATTCAGGGTTGCGTGCCGCCGATCAAACTGCTTATTTGTTCTCATATTGTTCTGTTTTGGAGGTATGAAATGAGGCCTTGGCTTCAAGGGTTTGCAGTTGCTGTTCTGACGGCGGTGGTGATGGCGACGAGTGCCGTGGCCGAGGAAAATAGCCATGGGCGGACGCGATTTATTCTGGCGGCAAGTTGGGAACCTGCGTTCTGTGCGACGAACCAAAAGAAGGCAGAATGCCGAAATCAATCATCGAATAATTTCGACGCCAAGAACTTTTCGCTCCACGGTCTCTGGCCGATGCGGCAGGAATATTGCGATGTTTCCGATGATCTGAAGCAGTCCGATCGCAGCAGCGATTGGAAAGACCTGCCGGCTGTTCAACTTTCGGCAGAAACCAAGGCATCGCTGGATAAAGTCATGCCCGGCACGCAATCCGGTCTGGAGCGGCATGAGTGGATCAAGCACGGCAGTTGCACCAAGCTCAGCGCCGATGATTATTTCGGGACTGCGGTGGGCCTAATCAACGAACTCAATGCTTCCGCCGTGCGCGATCTTTTCGCGCAGAATATCGGCAAGACGCTCAGTGCAGACGCCATCAAGGCGGCTTTCGACAAGAGCTTTGGCGCGGGTGCCAGCGATCGTGTGAAGATGAGCTGCCGCCAGGTCGGCAAGGTGCGCGTGATCTCGGAACTGACGATCGGCCTCTCGGAAGACGCCATCCAGCCATCGCCAGACGGCGAGCCGCGGCTTGAGCAACTGATCCAGAGCGCCGGCAGAACATCGTTCGGCTGCGATCAAGGCGTGGTGGACGCGGCAGGTTTCTGACATCCAGCAAGTGGCTCGACGCGGATAAATGCCCTCGGACAAGGTTTCGCCGTTGCCCGAGGGCGGGGTTTCGCCTACATAGCGGCACAATTCGCAATGTTATCCGCCCGTGGAGTAACCCAAGCTATGGCACGTCAGTTCATCTATCATATGGCCGGTCTGAATAAGGCCTATGGCGCCAAGAAGATTCTCGAAAATATTCATCTCTCTTTTTATCCCGACGCCAAGATCGGTATTCTCGGCCCGAACGGTGCCGGTAAGTCGACCGTGCTGCGCATCATGGCCGGCCTCGACAAGGAATATACCGGCGAAGCCTGGTTGGCCGAAGGCGCCACCATCGGCTACCTGGCGCAGGAGCCTCAGCTCGATCCCAACAAGACGGTGTTCGAAAACGTCATGGAAGGCGTTGCCAAGAAAACCGAAATCCTCAATCGCTACAACGAATTGATGATGAACTATTCCGACGAGACGGCGGACGAGGGCGCCAGGCTCCAGGACATCATCGACAGCCAGAATCTCTGGGATCTGGAAAGCCAGGTCGAGATGGCGATGGAAGCATTGTGCTGCCCGCCGCGCGATGCCGAAGTCACCAGCCTTTCCGGCGGTGAGCGCCGCCGTATCGCGCTTTGCCGCCTGCTTCTCTCGCAGCCGGACCTGCTGCTGCTCGACGAACCGACCAACCATCTCGACGCCGAGACCATCGCCTGGCTGGAAAAGCACCTGCGCGACTATCCGGGTGCCGTGATGATGATCACCCACGACCGCTACTTCCTCGACAATGTTACCGGCTGGATTCTCGAACTCGACCGCGGCCGTGGCATTCCTTACGAAGGCAACTACTCCGCCTATCTGCAGGCCAAGGCCAAGCGCATGCTGCAGGAAGCCCGCGAAGAAGCCGGCCGCCAGAAGGCGATCAGCCGCGAACAGGAATGGATTGCCTCCAGCCCCAAGGCCCGTCAGGCCAAGTCCAAGGCGCGTATCAACGCTTACGAACAACTGGTCGATGCTGCTGAAAATCAGCGTCCCGGTGATGCGCAGATCATCATTCCGGTCAGCGAGCGTCTTGGCCAGGTGGTGATCGAGATGGAGGGCATCACCAAGGGCTTCGAAGGCCGCACGCTGGTCAACGATCTGTCGATCAAGCTGCCGCCGGGCGGCATCGTCGGCATCATCGGCCCGAACGGCGCCGGCAAGACCACCCTGTTCAAGATGATCACCGGGCGGGAAAAGCCGGATTCCGGCTCGATCCGCATCGGCGAGACGGTGCATCTCAGCTATGTCGACCAGAGCCGCGACGCGCTTGACGGCAACAAGACCGTATGGGAGGAAATCTCCGGCGGCGCCGAAATCATCAAGCTCGGCAAGTTCGACATGAACTCGCGCGCCTATTGCGGCGCCTTCAACTTCAAGGGCGGCGACCAGCAGCAGAAGGTCGGCAATCTCTCCGGCGGTCAGCGCAACCGCGTTCACCTGGCCAAGATGCTGAAGGCTGGCGGCAACGTGCTTCTGCTCGACGAACCGACCAACGACCTCGATACGGAAACGCTGGGGGCGCTGGAAAGCGCGCTCGAAAACTTCGCCGGCTGCGCCATCATCATCAGCCATGATCGCATGTTCCTCGACCGTCTGGCCACGCATATCCTGGCCTTTGAAGGCGAAGGCCATGTCGAATGGTTCGAAGGCAATTTCGAAGATTACGAGCAGGACAAGATCCGCCGCCTCGGCCCCGATGCTCTCAATCCGGGCAGCCAGGCGCACAAGCGCCTGACACGATAAGTTTGCTGTCTTTCCGTCATGGAAAACCCCGGCATGTCCGGGGTTTTTCTTTGCCGTAGGGCAGGAGGCACATATTCCCTAGCCGACAAAAACTAACAGATTTCCGACGTCGAGTTCGCTTAATCCGCAATTGGGTCTTGCGGAGCGCATCCAAATCACATAAAGATATCTTTATATCTTGATTGGGTGTCGAATGACGGATTTCGTAAAATTCGGTTTGGATGATCTGGTGGACGTGCTGAAGGCGGCAGGCGAGCCGACGCGGTTGCGTCTGCTGGCGCTTCTTGCTGCTGGCGATCTCACCGTCACCGATCTTACCGAAATTCTCGGCCAATCGCAGCCGCGTATTTCGCGCCACCTGAAGTTGCTCGGCGAGGCCGGCCTCATCGACCGCTATCAGGAGGGCGCCTGGGCCTATTTCCGCTTGAAGCAGGAGGGCAAGGCGGTCGTTCTCGTGCGCACGCTTCTCCGGCATGCGGCTGAAAGCGATCCGGTGTTGCTGCGTGATGGCGAGCGGCTTTCTGCCGTCAAGCGTATCCGCGCGGAACGGGCACAGGCCTATTTCAGCCGCAATGCCGCGGAGTGGGATGAACTGCGCCGCCTGCATGTGGCCGATGAGGATGTCGACAAGGCCTTGATGGAGTTGATCGGTCCGCAGCAGATCGACTCTTTCCTGGATCTCGGCACTGGTACGGGCCGGATGCTGCAATTGCTGGCGGGTCACTATCGCCGCGCGGTCGGCATCGATGCGAGCCGCGACATGCTGGCCGTCGCGCGCGCCAATCTCGATCGATCGAACATTACTGCCGCTTCGGTGCGGCATGGCGACATTTTCAACCTGCCGCTCGAAGCGCAGGATTTCGATCTGATCACCATCCATCAGGTACTGCATTTTCTGGATCAGCCGGAGATTGCCATCAACGAGGCGGCGCGAATGCTGAGGCCCGGCGGCAGGCTGGTGATCATCGATCTCGCCCCGCACGGGCTGGAATATCTACGCGACGAACATGCGCATCTGAGACTCGGTTTCTCGCATCAGGCCATATCGGAATGGTTGAAATTGGCGGGACTTGATGTCGAGCAGGTGCTGGACCTTCATTCGGGGAGGGAAGGCGGTCAAGCGCTCACGGTCACGATCTGGCTGGCGCGCGACCCGCGGCTGCTGATCGCCGCCGGGCAGGATCGTCAATCCTCCCCCATTCTCGCCGGGAGAGCTTGATATGTCTTCAAAGACTGAAAACGGCCAGCGTGGCATCCGTATTTCCTTCGAATTCTTCCCGCCGAAATCGGAGGAAGCCGAGACGCAACTTTGGAATACGGTGGCCGACCTGAGCGAGTGGGAGCCGGATTTCGTCTCGGTCACCTATGGCGCCGGCGGTTCGACCAAAGCTCCGACATTGTCTGCCGTGCGCCGGATGATCCACGAGACGCCGTTCACGACCGCTTCGCATCTGACATGCGTAGGCGCAACGCGCGAGGATACGCACCGGGTTATCGACGATTTGCTCTCGACCGGCGTCCGCCGTTTCGTAGCGCTGCGCGGTGATCCGCCGGGCGGCGTCGGCGCCGCTTACCAGCCGCATCCCGGCGGCTATGCCAATGCGGCCGAACTGGTGTCGGCTTTGCGCGAGCGTGGCGATTTCGATATTTCCGTTTCCGCCTATCCGGAAAAACATCCGGAGAGCCGCGATACCGCAGCCGATATCGATATGCTGAAGCGCAAAGCGGACAATGGCGCTAACAGGGCGCTCACCCAGTTCTTCTTCGATAATGACGCCTTTGAACGCTATCATGACCGTGTGCGTGCTGCCGGCATCAAGATTCCGGTCGTCCCGGGTATCATGCCGATCCAGAATCTGACGCAGTTGAAGCGGTTTGCCGGCGCCTGCGGCACCCTCATCCCTTCCTGGTTGGACGAACGTTTCGACGGCCTCGACGAGGATGCCGATAAACGCGCCGATGTCGCTGCAGATGTCGCCGCGGAGCAGATCGAAGACCTGGTTCGTCGCGGCATCCATGAGTTTCATCTCTATACGATGAACCGCTCTCCGCTCGTCAGCGCCGTTCTCGACCGATTGGGCATTCCGCGCAAGACGGATGCGCGCGCCGGCGCCGCTGCCTGACGGGATTTGGCCGGGTGATATCTGGGAAGCGGGCATGAAAAAGCGCATGTCGGTCGCGACATGCGCTTTTTAAATGGACTAAGTGTTTTGTTAGCTTTCAGGAGTTCGGTTTCCTGCACTGTTCGCTATGTCGTCAGATGAAAAGCATCGTCACAACGAATAGGAATGCTGCACTGACCACTAGGACGTTGATGGATCGCGTCAATCCCATGTCTTCCTCCTTAGTCAACCGTTAGAGCCTATGTCAAAAATGTGTCGTTTGGAAAGCAAATTCGATGCTGCGACGCGGTAGGTTGTGCAGGTTTCGAATCGCAATCTCGCTGCAAGCTATTGTTTTTGATAATTAAAATGAAACGATGCGCCGTTCACGAAATTTAATGCATCGTTAATTTAGCTGTGAATAAGGTTAAGGCGGATGTCTTCTACCGAGCCATGAATCGGGTCGCTATAGACCGCTCGTTCCCGCACTCGGTCGCATGCGTGCGTAGAGACGTCCGTCCAAAATAAGCAGGCCTGTGCCGATCAGCAGCATGCCGGCAATTTCCGTAAATCCCAGTCGTTCACCGAGGAAGAGAAAGCCGAGCAGGATGGCGCTCGGCGGCACGAGCAGGGTGACCAGCGAGGCGTTGGTGGCGCCGGCGAGTGCCATGATGCGGAAATAGAGGATATAGGCGAAGGCGGTCGACACCAGCGCCATGCCGAGAATGGCGACGAGGGCGCTGATAGGCGGCGTTGCTAGGGTCCAGGGTTGATCAAGCAAAAGGGCGACCGGCAGTATGAGGGCCGCGGAGCAGGTCAATTGACCCGCTGCAATAACGGGCGACGCCATGCCTTTGAACCGTTTGGCATAGATTGCAGCGAAGCCATAGGAGACTGCAGCAAGGATCGGCAACAGCAGCGCCCAGAGCGGAACTTCAGCGCCGCTTGTCACGCTTGGGCCAAGCAGCACGATCGTGCCGACAAGGCCCGTCAGACAGCCGGCAAGTTTGGCGGATGTCAGCCGCTCGTCGGTGGTGAAGTGGTTGCCGATCAACACGGTCCAGATCGGAGTTGTTGCGTTCAGAATGGAGGCGAGCCCGGCACCCATCTGGGTTTGGCCGATGAAGATCAGCGCGTGCGGCACGGCGTTGTTGATCAGACCCAGCAACAGGAACTGCCGCCAATGTGCTCGCAGCACATCATAGATCCTGAAGCGACCGGCGATGTAGACATGCAGCGCTATCGCCGCCAGCGATAGGCGTAGGAAGACCAGCGTAAATGGTGGTACATAGTGCACGGCGATGCGCGCAAAGAAAAAGGAGCCGCCCCAGATCAACCCGAGCAACAGCAGCAGGCTCCAGGTGAGTGCGTTCATGCGATTGGTAGTGTTCACCGGGTGCGCCTCCGCCATTTGGGATCTATCTTGGCGAAAGGAGAGGCGCTTTCCACCCGTTTCTTGCCGAGCCTTGATCGGATGCCCGGAAGAACAGACGAAAAAGGCGGCCAACGGCCGCCTTTTATAGCAGGCAAGTAGCGCTTAAAGCGCGTTCAGCAATGATTGCGTCGCCCAACCGTCGGCAGGAAGGCCGAGGCGGAACTGTTCCTTTTGGACAGCGACGCGCGTGCCTGAGCCGAGAATGCCGTCGATCTTGCCGACATCGTAGCCGCGTGCCGTGAGCTTGGTCTGAAGCGCTTTCATATCGACATCGTTCAGGCCCGCTTCCGGCGTGCCCTTGTTATAGGTCGGGGCGCCAGCAAAACGGGTGGCGAAATACGCCGCGGACGTCGTGTAAATAAACGACTGGTTCCATTGGAGATAGGCGTTGTAGTTCGGATAGGTCAGGAAAGCCGGGCCTTTACGACCCTGCGGCAGGATGAGAGCGGCCGGCAGCGAACCGAAATTTGTATTACCGTCGCGCGGCTTGACGCCGAGCTGGAACCAGTCGGCGGCCGTGAGCGTGCCCCCAATGCCGGATTTCTCCCAGGGCAGATTATCCGGCAGTGTGACCTCCTGCAGCCAGGGCTGGCCTCGCTGGAAGCCCAGGCTTTGGATGTATCGTGCCGTCGTGAGAATGACATCTGGTGCGCTTGTCTTCAAATTGACGTGGCCGTCGCCATCGCCATCGACACCGTAAGAGATGATCGAGGGCGGCAGCATCTGCGTCTGGCCAATTTCGCCAGCCCAAGCGCCTGTCGTTGTATCTGGGTCGGCATCACCGTGCTGTACCATCTCAATGTATGAGATCAGGCGCGGGCGGAAAAACTCGGGGCGCCGGCAGTCGTGCGAGAGCGTCACAAGCGCATTGCGGGTGTTGAAATTGCCCTGGACGGCGCCGAAATCAGTTTCCATTGCCCAATAGGCAGTGATGACGCCGGGCGGCACGCCGTAGTCCTGCTCGGCCTTGGCGAAGACGTCCGCATATTGCTTGATCTTCTGGCGGCCAATGTCGAGGCGGGCCTGGCTGACGGTGCGCTGCGAGAATTCGAGGAAGGTCTGGCGGAAAACGCCCTGACCGCGGTCCATGGAGAGGACCTTTTGGTCGATCTGAGCACCGGCGAGCGTCTTGTCCGCGGCCGCAGCGTCGGCGCCAGCGGCGATCGCCTCGGCCTTGACGCCGGCTAGAAAGGACGAGAGGTCCCCGCCGCAAGGTGCCTGTGGAGCGCTGGTTCCACCTGCATTCGGCGCCGCGGCTGGAGTCGCGTTCTGCGCCATTGCCACACTTGCCATGGCTGAAGCGAAGACCAACGCGAGTGCGCTACGTCGAATGGTGTAGGGGTCCATAGGCGATCCTCTTTTTTGATAGAATAGGGTCGCTTTCACAGAAGATTGTGACAGAAGCAAGAGAGAAGTTCAGGCAATCTCAAGAATTTCCTTCCTTCTCTACTGCCGCCACCCAGTTGTGCCAATTCTGTTCGGAACCGGCAAAAACATTGATGTCCGTTGGACCCTTGATGCCCGGGATCAGACCCGTCGAGGTGTATTGCCAAAAGGCCCAGGGGCGGTCGGCATAGGTCACCATCGGATGCTTGGCGACCGAGCGGACCCAGAAGTGATAGTCCTTGAAATAACCGGCAAGATTATCGCGGTGGAAGTCGACCGACGTGTAGATGATCGGGCGCTTGCCGTAATAGGCTTCCAGACGGTCCATGAAGCGCTTGATCTCGGTGCGCACCGTCTGCGGATCGGGCCGTGTGCGGCAGGTCTTGGATTCGGCGTTCCATTCGACGTCGAGCACCGGCGGCAGCATCATCGCATTCTTCGGGACATTGTGAATGAACCAGTCGGCCTGGTCGTCCGCCGTCGAGCAGAAATAGTAGAAGTGATAGGGCGCGTAGGGAATGCCGGCCGTATTGGCTTCCCGCCAATATTCGTTGAAGCGGTCATCGATCCTATCCTTGCCTTCGGTCGCCTTGATGAAGACGAAGGCAATGCCTGAGCCCTTCACCGACTGCCAGTTGATATCGCCCTGCCATTTCGAGATGTCGATGCCATGGATGGGATGGCGCTCCGGATGGTCGCGGCCGAAATCCTGCGGCTTGGTATCCTTGAAACGTGTCTTCGGTATCGATGCGGTCTGAAAGCTGTCATAACCCATGGTGCAGCTATTCAGAAAAAGGGCGAGCGGCAGTAAGCATGACAGAAGCCTGCGCATGGATATCCTGTTATGGCGCGAGTAATCTTGCTGCCCCAAGACTTGGCTTCCGTGATATGTGGTCCCCAAAAATCCCAAAAGAGGCAAAGGACCAAGCTGTTGTCAGCCGGCCTTGCCACTTTTTAACCATATCAACGTAAAAAATGCGTTATCTTCAAGTAAATTCTTATACTTGGAATGCCGTATGAACGGATTTCATGTCGAATTCCGCTCTTTTGGCTAGGCGGCCGGCTTAATAACGACGGCTCTCCAGGCGTAACCCCGCCCGATTTCTTCGAATACCAGCTTCGCGCCACGCGCCTGAACCCGCTCTTCCATCGCTGTGCGGAGGTCGGCTCGCGGCGTGACGTGGAACTTTTTCAGCCAGCCCTTCAGCATGGTGCGGAACCAACCTGGCAGGCGCTCTTGCTGGCCAAAATCGACGATGTGCAGTTCGCCGCCGGGAATGACCGCATCCAGCGAGGCATCGATCGCGCTCTTCCAGTCCGGGATCATCGACAGCGCGTAGGAAATCATCACGCGGTCGAAACCGTCGGCACCGAAATCCGCAGCCGAGAAGGCGGTGGCATCGGCGACGCGGAAGTCCGGCACCTGTTTCAAGCCCCGAAAATTATTGCGAGCCGAGATCAGCATCTCCTGGGAGATGTCGAGGCCATAGAGCTTGGCCGACGGAAAGCGGCGATGGGCCAGCAACATGTTGCGGCCAGTGCCACAGCCGACTTCGAGAAGCGAGCCGCCAAAAGGCACGTTGAGGTGCATGATGGTGCGGTCGCGGCCGAAGAGATAATATTTGCGGGTCAGGTCGTAGATGTGCCGCTGGTAGCGGTACATGCCGTCCATCAGTCCGGCATGGTTCTTCGAGCTTGTCTGGAGACCTGTATCCGCCTGGCTCACGCTTTTTTCCCGTAGATGTGGAAGCCGCCGTAGATCGCCGAGCGGTCACGGACGTTAAGCTCGTGCGAGCGCTCTTCAAAGTAGACCCACTGCTCGCGAATGGCGGGGGAGAGGCGGCCTTCGATGATGCTCTTTTCTGCAGCGGTGCGGAAAATAACGCGAGCGCCTTCGCGAGCCGTGCGGGTGATTTCCGCCCAGAGGTCGTTGAGCTGTTCGTCGGTCATCCAATCCTGCGCATCGAGCAGGATATAGCGGTCACGCGAAGCGGCGGGCTTGGAGGCCAGAAGTTCGGTGAAGTTGGCATGATGCACGTCGACGCGGTCGGCATTGGCGCGAATGGCGGCGTAGTGCTCGGGGCGCAGATAGGTTGGCAGCGGACCCTGATGCGGGCCAGCATAACGCCGCGCGAAGGCCTGCCAGGCGAAATAGTTCTCGCGCATCGGGAAGTGGCATGCCAGCTTTTCCAGGCGATGCTTCAGGACGCCCGATATGGAATCGTCACCGGCGAGGCTTGCAAGCTCATCATATTGCTGCGGCGGAATGCCGAGGCCGAAAAGCGAGCTCTTGCGGCCGAGCAGCCAGCGCACCATCGGCTTGTCGAAGATCGGCGCAATCTCGTCGTCGAAAAACTGCCGCTGTTCGCGAACCGTGCGTGCTTCCGTCATCTTGGCGAGGCGGACGCCGTGCAGGCGGGCCAGCACATGGGCGGCGCCAATGAAGCGGCCGAGCAGGCCGGTCTTGTAGATGTTGCGATTGAAGACGGTCACGCGGCGGCGACCATACATGTCGCGGCCATCCCAGTAAGCGGCGGTCGCCGGATCCAGGCGCGGCGCGATGAACTGGTCGTATGCCTGGCTGTTGGCGCCGACGTTGGGCGTGCCGAAGAAGCGCACCAGATCGGTATGGCCTGGCAGCAGCCGGAAGGCGGCGAGCTTGAGCTTGTTCAGCGCGATGTGGTGACGATTGAGGTCGACGACATCGATGGAAGCCGGGTTCTGCGAAAGATAGGCGAGCATGTTGCAGCCGCCCGAGCCGATGGTGACGATGCGGTGGTGCGGCTGAAGCTCCATCGCCTCCATGTCGATATCCGGATCTTCCCAGATCTGCGGATAGACGAGGCCGGAAAACAGCATGCCGAACAGACGCTCGGAAAAGCCGGCTTTCGACAGAGCCTTGTGTTGCAGCAGAGCGTCTTTGAGTTTCCGATTCTTGTGGAGACCGGCCTCCGGGGCAAATTCCGTCATCTGAGTCTTGTCACCGATTTGTCAGGTTCAGCGCGTGTAACCCGGCAATGCTACAGTCTGATGACGTGGGCTGTTGGCAGATCAGGCCATAGAACCGTCACGCTGATATTTGCAAAGCTATGATGACGATAGGTCTTTCATATTGCTGCATTTCCTGATTGTCTCCGCAAACCTTCGGAGGGTGTGTGACATGCGTTTGATATCGAGCGTGATCGGGGCTCTTGTTCTTTTGCTGCTGATCATTGTCGCGGGCAGTGCCGCTTGGCTTTGGGTCTGGCCGCCGGAATTGCTTAGAGTCGGCGACGGTTACGCGGCCAAGATCGTCTGCTCGAATACCTTTATCGCCAAGCGCGATCCAGAACGCATAATGACGGATGACGTGCAGGCGCCCGGTAATCCGGCGCTGAAGCTTGTCCAGGTTTCGGTCAATCGTGAGGAAGGCGTGGTCACCGCCCGCTTCCTGGGCATGTTTGCGCCAAACTATGCGCTCTACCGTGGCGCGCTCGGTTGTACGACCGTGCCGGACGGTGATCTGCCGGCGGCGCGCAGCGCGGTATTCCTCAATAAGGTGAGGGCGCCCAAAAACGATTCTCTTTGGCCTGATGGCGATAAGGTCGCGCAGGGCCAGGATGAAGCCGGGCTCGCGCTTTCGAAGCTCCTTGCCAATCAGGATTTTGCCGGTCCCGCCATGCGCGCCATCGTCGTCGTCAAGAACGGTCGTATCGTTGCGGAGGCCTATGGCGACGGGTTCGACAAGGGCACGCCATTGGTCGGCTGGTCGATGACCAAAACGGTCAATGCGGCCATCATCGGCCGTCTGATGCTTTCAGGCCGCATGTCCTTCGACGATCAGAACCTTTTCCCGCAATGGAGCAATGATGCGCGCAAGAACATCAAGCTCAGCGATCTCCTCGGCATGGAGAGCGGCCTGGCCTTCAACGAAGGATATGGTGCCGTCTCCGACGTGACGCGCATGCTCTACCTCGAGCCTGACTCGACGAGGGTTGCCGCCAACGCACCTCAAGAGGCTCCAGTCGGCGAAAGATTCAACTATTCCAGCGGCACGGCGACGCTGCTCTCAAGGCTTTGGATGAACAAGCTTCCGAATGAGACCACCGCGATCTCCTATCCGCGTGAAGCGCTGTTCGGGCCGCTCGGCATGTCCAGCGCCGTATTGGAAGCCGATGAGCGTGGCACTTTTGTCGGCAGCTCTTATCTTTATGCGACGGCGCGCGACTGGGCGCGCTTCGGGCAATTCCTGCTACAGGATGGTGTCTGGAAGGGCCAGCGCCTGCTGCCGGAAGGTTTTGTCGGCGCAATGCGCACCCCGACGAAGTCATCGGAAGGCATCTATACGCAGGTTCAAGCCTGGCTTGCCGGTCCGGGTGGCTCGAATGCGCAGTTCGGCCTGCCGGCGGATACATTCTGGATGCTTGGACACGACGGCCAGAGCGTTGCCATCGTGCCCTCAGCCAATGTCGTGCTGGTGCGCATGGGGCTGACGCCAGGTTGGCTGGACTACAAGCCGCAAATTCTGCTGAAGAAGATTCTGGACATAACCAGCACCGGTCAGGAGATGGCCCAACCGGCGCTAGCGGACTGATCTGGGATAATCAGTAATTGCCTTGGGCGACGTCCGACAGGCCCTTGCGCTTGGCATCATAATAATAGCCGCGCGCATAGAGCTGAACGGCGTTGACTTCTTTGTTCTCGGCCTTGTTGTCAGCCACCATCCAGGCGCCGCGCAGATATTTTGCGGCATATTTGATGTTGGTCTCGGCATCGAGCAGGCCTGTCGGCGGGCCGTCGTAACCCATCGACTTGGCCGTGTTATATCTGATCTGCATCAGCCCGAAATAACCGGCCCGGTTATAGGCCTTCGGATTGTAACGGCTTTCGCGATGAACGACGCGATGGATCAGAGATTCCGGAATTTGGTAAAGCTTGGCATATTTCTCGATGAGCTTCGAAACGTAGCTCTTCTCGGCTGCCGGCACATCGGAATCGTAATTCTGAGGCGTCAGCACCGCCGAAACGACCGTCGGGCCGCTGGAATCGAAGTTGAAATCGTAATGCATGCGGTTGTCCGCATAAGTCATACCGGCGATCGGCATGGGCGCAGCATAAGCGACTTCGGCCGGCGCCATGATCGGCGCGTCTTCGCCGGGACGAGGTGTCGGAACGACGGACTGAATGGCCGCCACGTCCGATGTCATCGGAATGATCGCTTGACCCTGGGCCACGGAGCCTGACACCGGCAGTAGCGCGGTATCGCCCGGACGGGCCGGGTTCGGGATCGGGATGGCGACGACAGCGGGGACCACGGGTTCGTCGGAGGCTGCGTAGGCGGCGGCCGCAGTTGTGTTCGGCGCGGGCGCACCGGTCACGGCCGCAATGGCGACCGTACCCTGGTTCGCCGCGTTCGGCGCAGTCGCCACCGGAGCGCCCATACGGTTCTGGGCTGCCTGGATCTGATTCTGATCGACCGAACCGGCGACAACCCGGTCCGATTTCATCAGTACTGCCTGCTGCTGCGGCTGAGCCTGCTGGCCTGTTGCCGGTGTGGTGGAAGCCACAGCTACGCCGCCTGCGGACGACGCAACACCGACCGTAGCCGGGTTTGTATTCGGATGCGGCACGTTGGTTTGTGCCGACGGGAGTTCTGCCTGGGACGTTTGTTGCTGAGTGCTTGCGCACCCTGCAAGGACGCCGCACATCATTGCCGAAAAGGCAACGCTGCGCTTTAGGCTGGGAAATCCGATCGCTACCATTCTGTCACTTTCGAAAAAACCAAACCGCCCTGCGGCGCAAATCAGCCACAGGGTTGATAAATTTATGAATCCCCCATTAACCTATCCGTGATCGCCCCGCAACCCTGGACAGCATCAAGCGGCCATTCGGCGATACCCGGCGGTCACGGCGCCGGCGGCTATCAACAGGGTTCCGCCCGTCCGGTTGACAGCGCGTTGCACGCTTGCCTTGCGGATAAAGCCGCGCGCCATGTCGGCAATGAAAACGTAGAGCAGTGAGTTCAGCGCCGCCAGAGTGAGGAAAGTCGCCTCCAGAATAAGGGTTTGCTGAAGGAAGGGCTTCGACAGGTCGAGAAACTGCGGCACAAAGGCAATGAAGAAGACGATGCTTTTCGGGTTCAAGGCGGTAACAACGTAAGCGTGCAGCAAAATCTTCAGCGGTTTTTCCTCGGGAAGATTGTCATTATCGCCCATCGGACCGGTCACGATCGGAGCGCGCCAGAGTTTGATTCCCAGAAACATCAGGTAGGCTGCGCCGATCAGCTTCAGAATCGTGAATAGAGTCGCCGAGGCGGCGAGAAGAGCGCCGAGACCGGCGAGCGAGGCAGTCATCGCCGTGAAATCGCCAAGCGTTACGCCGGTTACCGTCGCCAGCGCCGTCTTACGACCATGTCCAAGTGCATATGAGATCACAAGGAGAATGGTCGGACCGGGGATTGCCAGCATGATGCAGGATGCGGCGGCGAAAGCGAGCCAGGTTTCGATGGACATGGAATCCTCCTCTATTCCTATTCGCCGCCAGCAAAGACATTGGATTTGCAATCCGTCAATTAGGATTGCGTGTATTTTTGCCCGATGTGATCCATGACCTCGGCGAACCACGGCAACGACATATCGAAGGGCTTGCCGCCCTTGATGCGCGGGAATTCGATGGTGCGCAGCTTGCCGCCCTGGCCTTCGTCGTGACCGGTGACACCGGAGACCTTATTCAAGGCGCTTTCGACCGCGAGATCGACCATGCCTTGGATGAGGCGCAGGTCATCGCCGTTGGCGGCGGCCGAACGGGCAAAGTAGCCCGACTTCTGCACCAGCGAGCGTTCAGCGCCGAGGAGGGTCGCGAATTGCTTCTGGAACCAGTTGCCGACATTGATAGTGTCGATCTTCACATGACCGAAGGCATCGCGCTTGATGGTTTCGCCGGCAGCTTCGCGCTCGGCGACGATGGCCTCGAGAGCAGCACCTTCCGAAACGAACAGCGTCACCTGGCCGGTCTTGTCCATGATGGCCTTCAGGCGGTCAGCTTCCGCTTCAATGTCGAACGCCATTTCCGGCAGATAGAGGCCGTCGATGCTCTTCATGGCGGCATTCATCATGAAGCCGTCGACATATTCATTGGCACTGGTCTTCTGAATATAGGCGCGGGCCGTCGCAGCCGTCAGCCAGCCGCAGCTTCTGCCCATGACTTCATGGATGACGAGGGTGCGCGGAGCGGCGGTCTGTTCGTTACTGACATTGTCGAAGAAATGTGCGCCGACTTCGGCGGCCGTCCAGGCGCCGAGAGACTGGCGGATCGGCACGACGTCATTGTCGACGGTCTTCGGCAGGCCGACCACGGTCAGGTTGTAGCCGTTGGCGCCGAGATAGGCGGCAAGATCGGCCGCTGTCGTGTTGGTGTCGTCGCCGCCGATCGTGTGGAGAATGGTGACGCCGTCCGAGGCGAGGCGCTCGGCGGCGACGCGCAGCGGATTTTCACCTTCCTTGACGAGGCCGCGCTTGACGCAGTCGGCGGCGTTGGTGAGTTTGACGCGGCTGTTGCCGATCGGTGAGCCGCCGTAGCGGTGCAATAGGTGCGCGCGCTCACGCATGTTGGGGGTCACCTCGATGCGGTCGGCCAATAGAACGCCCTGATAGCCGGAACGATAGGCTATAATGTCGAGATCGGGCGCCACGTCGCTGTAGCGCTGGATCAGGCCGCCGACAGCAGAAGAGAGACAGGGCGCCAATCCGCCGGCGGTGAGCATTGCGACTTTCTGTTTGGCCATGGGGATCCTCCTTGCAGCAGGGCTGCTTCATTTCGGTGATTGCCGTCGGAATGGATGCGACAGGCGGGCATGGCTGTAAAGTAAAGAATTTAAGAAATGCGCGCTTGTCTTTTCATCCGGGCAGCGAGCGGCGTGATTGTGCGGCATCGCAAATGGCGGTTTCAAACACGCCATCATTACCAAAATGTGAAAAGTGTTTTCGGCTGTGCGACCAATGGACTCCTTGCAATCGCAACCATTATTTGATCAACGTGTTTCCTATTCAGAAGGGGTAGTTGAGACCGTCATGTCGTTTTGGGAAAAATTGCTGAATGCTGTTGGTGGCACCGCTGGCAATGCCCTGTCGGCGGTGGTCGAAGCCATCCGGACGCTTTTCGAAGGCGATCCGGAGACCCGTCGCAAGGTGGCCTTTTCCGTCGCCATCATCGCGCTTTCCGCCAAGATGGCGAAGGCCGATGGCATCGTGACAGAGAACGAGGTCAATGCCTTCCGCGAGATCTTCGAATTTCCGCCGGATCAGGCAAAGAACGTTGCACGTCTTTATAATCTGGCACGCCAGGACGTTGCCGGCTACGAGGCCTATGCGGAGAAGCTGTCGTCGCTCTGTGTCACTTGTTCAAAGAATTGCCCGGTGCTGGAAGACGTGCTTGACGGTCTCTTCCATATCGCCAAGGCAGACGGCCTGATCCACGAGAAGGAAATGGCCTTCCTGCAGCACATTGCGCAGATATTCCATATGAGCGAGCAGCGGTTCGAGCAGATCATGGCTCGGCATGTCAGCGCCGGCCGTGATCCTTACAAGGTGCTCGGCGTCTCGCCTCAGGATGATTTCACGACCATCCGCCGGCGCTATCATGGCCTGGTCTATGAGAATCACCCCGACCGTCTCGTTTCGCGCGGCGTGCCGGAGGAATTCCATCTTATCGCCAATGAGCGCATGGCAGCGCTCAACGCGGCCTACGCCGAAATCGAGAAAGAACGCCGCGCCGCATGAGTTCCTTCGCGGCAGATTTTTCCGGCGCCATCGTGCAGCCGTCGCCGAACCATGGCGAGCGGCGGGATGGGCGCAAGCCGGACATGATCCTTCTGCACTATACTGGCATGGGCACGGCCGAAGGCGCGCTTGATTGGCTCTGTCGCGACGAGAGCCAGGTGTCGAGCCATTACTTCGTCTTTGAGGACGGGCGCGTGATGCAGCTCGTGCCGGAAGAACGTCGTGCCTGGCATGCCGGCAAGAGCGTCTGGCACAACGAGGCAGACATCAACTCGCAGTCGATCGGCATCGAAATCGCCAATGCCGGCCATCCCGGCGGATTGCCGGATTTTCCCGATGCACAGATCGAGGCGGTCATCGAACTGTGTCGTGATTGCGGCCAACGCTGGGCAGTTTCACCTGAGCGTGTGCTTGCACACTCCGATGTCGCCCCTGTTCGCAAGGTCGATCCAGGCGAGAAATTCCCATGGGCACGACTGGCCGCTGCGGGCGTCGGACACTGGGTCGAACCGGCACCGATCACCGGCGGGCGGTTCTTTCAAAGGGGCGATGTCGGTCAGCCGATCGAGGCTTTGCAATCCATGCTGTCGCTCTACGGTTATGGAACGGAAATTACAGGTGAATTCTCCACGAAACTGGAGGGAGACGTCGAGGCTTTCCAGCGTCATTTCCGTCAGGAGCGGGTGGACGGAATCGCCGATTTTTCGACCATCGACACGCTGCATCGTTTGCTCTCCGCACTGCCTCGCTTTTCCTAAGGGGAGGCGGACCTTCATTTTGCGGCCGCCGAGACACCGTTACGCGCAAAATGCGTAACGTGCTGCAACGCCACATCATTTCCCTATTATCTCCGCATTGCGCTGGTCTAACCACGCTCGCTGAACGGCGGTCGCGCAAATTAGTTTGTGTGTCGCGCGGCCGTAAAGACTAAACGGGGACCGTGCACTCCGGCGGCTCTTTTTGCCTCCCGCCGGACTGATGGCTTAGTGCTGTCCGCGATCCCGCGCCCGGAGACAAAAGACTACATGAAAAATCTGATTGTTGCGGCGGCAACATGCGCGAGCGTGTTGCTGACAGGATATGATTGCGCCTTTGCCGACCCGCATGGCGGGAAAACTCAGACCATTCCTCTACATACCATCACACGTACGACCGGCTATCCGCTGCCGGGTGTCCCTACCGCATTGCATGATGCGGAAAATTCTTCCACGACACAAAATCCCTATTCGGCCTTGATTGCAAAATATGCCAAGCAGAACGGCGTGCCGGTCGAGTTGGCGACTGCGGTCGTTCAGATCGAAAGCAATTTCAATCCAAAACGGCGCGGTAGCGCCGGCGAGATCGGCCTGATGCAGATCAAGCCCACGACAGCGAAGTTGATGGGCTATTCCGGCAGTGCCAAGGGCCTTTACGATCCCGAGACGAACATCAAGTTCGGCATGAAGTACCTCGCCATGGCGCAGCAGCTTGGCGGTGGGCCGACCTGCAACACCATCCTCAAATACAATGCCGGTCATGCGGCGACGCGCATGAATCCGGTATCGCAGCAATATTGCGGTAAGGTGCTGGCCCTGCTTGATTAATCGCCGCCTTCATAAGGATTGCGGGTAGGGCGGAGCCGCTTTCCATGTTATCGAGTTTGCGATCATTTGCGAGGGACATAACATGGCAGCGGATTTCCGGTTCATCGTCGTCGGTCGGGGAATGATGGGGGCGGCTGCCGCCCGTCATCTCGCCAAACAGGTGGACGGCATAGCCGTCATTGGCCCGGACGAGCCGGGGGATCGTGCGAAGCATCAGGGCGTTTTCGGCAGTCATTACGACGAAGGCCGGATCACCCGCACCATCGATCCCGATGCTGACTGGGCACGGCTCGCCAACCGCTCGATCGCCCGCTATGCCGAGATCGAGCGCGACAGCGGCATTCAGTTCTATGCTCCAGTCGGTTGCTTGGTGGTCGGGCCGAAACGGGGTGGCGCTGATGCCTATGTCGGCGATGTCGCCGATGCGGCAGCTCGGCTCGGTGTGCGGACCGAGCTTCTGGACGATGCTGGGTTGAAGGCGAAATTTCCCTTCTTCTCTTTCGCCGAAGGCAGCGAGGGCGTTTACGAGCCGCATGGGGCCGGACATATTAGCCCGCGGCGGCTGGTGAAGGCGCAGTCGTTGCTGGCGGAGAAAGCCGGGGCTCGGATCATCAAACAGACGGTTGTCTCGATCCGAGACGAGGGTGGTCTGGCGGTCGTCAAGACGGCGGAAGGCGAGACGTTCCGGGCGGAGAAAGTCCTGCTCGCCGCAGGCGGTTTCTCCATTGCCGAGAGTCTCTTGCCGCAGCCGGTTGAGATGAAGGTTTATGGTCGCACGGTGACTTTCTTCGAGGTGGGCGAGGCGGAAGCCGAGGTGCTTTCATCCATGCCGTCGCTGATATCCTCGAGGCCTGATCATACCGACAGCATCTATCTGCTGCCGCCGATCCGCTATCCGGACGGAAAATATTACATCAAGATCGGCGGCGATCCGGACGATCTCCAATTCGAAAGCGAGCCGGATCTGCGTCGGTGGTTTCAAACCGCCGGCCGCGACAAGGCACGCGATCATCTGACTCGGGTCTTCCACGAACTGGTTCCGGGCGTCACAGGATCGTCGGCCTTCACCAATTCCTGTGCTGTTTCCTACTCGCCGACCAAATATCCCATGATCGGCTACACGTCGTCGCCGCGCGTAGCGGTGCTGACTGGCGGCTGCGGCACGGCGGCGAAGAGTTCGGACGAGATCGGCAGGCTCGGCGCTGAGCTGCTGCTCGAAGGCCGAATCAAGGACGACGGCTACCGCACGGATTTCTCTGCACATTTCCGTGCTTAGGCCCGAACGGGAATAAAGCCGCATATTTCGATGGCAATTGCCGACGCTCTCGGCTAATGGAGCCCTGCCAGTTGGCCGGGCAGCCGCGCCTCACCAATGCCGAAAGGCGGTGGGGTGAGGAAAGTCCGGGCTCCACGGAAACACGGTGCCGGATAACGTCCGGCGGGGGTAACCTCAGGGAAAGTGCCACAGAAAGCAAACCGCCGGGTCTTCGGATCGGGTAAGGGTGAAAGGGTGGGGTAAGAGCCCACCGCGCCTCTGGCAACAGCGGCGGCACGGTAAACCCCACCGGGAGCAAAACCGAATAGGGATGACGCGGATCGCGAAAGCGGTCCAGCCCGTTTCCGGGCCTGTCATCCGGGTGGGTTGCACGAGGCGGCGCGCAAGCGTCGTCCCAGATGAATGGCTGCCACGTTCCGGCCTCGGCCGGAGCCATACAGAACCCGGCTTACAGGCCAACTGGCAAATTATCCCTCGCTAATCCCAGTGCTCCTCTTTCGGCCCTGTGGAAACAATTTATCGGGCGGTCAAAAGCCTTGGTTTCCAGCCTTCCAAGCGTGCCGGATAGAGGCGTTTTCGTCTGCGAAAACAATCCGCTTTGGCGCCTCGGTTCACGGTGATCATAACCTTTCGTTAAACTTAACGGGATATGAATATTCAGGCTGTGGCCACGTCTCGGTGGCCTCATCCCATTGACGCCCATATGGTCCCATGGTATCCCAAAAGCACACTGCACAAGGGCAAATCAGAGCCCGTTCATCGCAAAGCCATGATCTCTCCTTTTCTAGGGGTGTCGGAAGAGTATTCTCTCTTTCGGCTTGCGAAGCTGTGTCCGATTTTGGCTATGTCTGCGGGCGAATGATCGCCCGTATGTCATGGGAAACGGGTGTTTCGCGTCATGAACCGCTTCCTATCGAATGCGACCAACAGGATCGATGCCAAGGGCCGGGTATCCGTGCCGGCGGCGTTTCGTTCCGTGCTCGCGGAGCGCAATATCCAGGAGCTTTATTGTTTCCAGGATTTTGTGTTTCCGGCGATCAGCGTCGGCGGTCTCGATCTGCTCGATCGGTTCGAGCGGCAGATTGCGGCGGACGATCCTTTTTCGCCGGCGGCGAACCAGATGTCGCTCCTGATTCACGGGGGCGGGGTCTTCATGAAGCTCGATGCGGAAGGGCGGCTGATGGTCACGGATTTCATCCGCGGCTTCACCGGTATCGCCAACGAGGTGACCTTCGTCGGGCGAGCGGATCATTTTCAATTGTGGCAGCCGGAGGCTTTTCAAGCCTTGCAGGCGCGGGCACGAGAGGAGCGCAAGCTGGCGGGCCGGCGCTCGGAATAGAACGGGGAAACGGAATGGCGGCGAATCCTGGCGGAGGCTCGACTGATGCCGGTGGCGGACCGGTTCGTCACATTCCGGTTCTTCTTGCGGAGGTGCTCGAAGCATTGGCGCCGGCCCCCGGCAAACTCATTCTGGATGGCACGTTCGGTGCGGGCGGCTATACTTCGGCTATTCTGGCTGCTGGCGCGGATGTGATTGCGCTCGACCGCGATCCGACGGCGATCGCGGCAGGGCAAGCGATGGTTGCCGCTCATACGGGTCATCTTTCTCTTATTCATTCGCAGTTTTCGCAGCTTGCCGATCACGCGCCGCAAGGTGGGCTCGATGGTGTCGTGCTCGATATTGGCGTCTCGTCCATGCAGCTCGATGAGGCCGAGCGTGGCTTCTCGTTCAACAAGAACGGTCCGCTCGACATGCGCATGTCGGCAAGCGGCGTGTCTGCGGCCGATGTCGTCAATCGCGCCAAGCTGGCCGATCTCATTCGCATCTTCGCCTTCCTCGGTGAGGAGAAGCAGGCGCCGCGCATTGCGCATGCGATCGAAAAGCGCCGGGCGGAAACGCCATTCGTCACGACCCGCGATCTCGCCGGACTGATCGAAATCGTCACGCCGCGGAAGGCCAAGGACAAGATCCATCCGGCGACCCGTGTTTTCCAGGCGCTGCGCATCTTTGTCAACGACGAGCTCGGCGAGTTGGCGCAGGCGCTGTTTGCTGCCGAGCGGGCGCTGAAGCCGGGCGGGCGCCTGGTTGTCGTTACCTTTCATTCGCTGGAAGACCGGATCGTCAAGAAGTTCTTCGCCGATCGCTCCGGCCGCGCCGCCGGTTCCCGCCATATGCCGATGGTTCATGAGCGGCTGGCGACCTTCGATCCGATTGGTAAGTCGATGATTTCCGCTGGCGATGCGGAGGCGGAAGCCAATCCGCGGGCGCGTTCGGCCAAGCTGCGTGCGGGTCTTCGTACCGCAGTGCCGGCCGAGGCTGCCGATCTCTCGATCTTCGATCTGCCCAATCTCGCCAGTCTCGGAAAGCTCGGAGGTTGATATGCTGAAGACTTTTGACATCATTCTGATTGGCGTCATGACAGCGATGGCCACCGTCACCTACACGATCAAGCATCGGGCCGAGCTGAAGCTCGAGGAGGTTCGTCGCCTCGAATCGGAAATCAAGCTGGAAACGGACACGATCGAACTTCTGAAGGCGGACTGGGCGCTGGTGGTGCAGCCAAACCGCTTGGAGCGATTGGTCAACAACTACAGCAATGAACTCAAGCTGCAGCCGACGCTATCTACTGCGATCGTGCAGCCGAGCGAATTGCCGATGCTCCGCTCGCAGGTTCCGGAAACCGTCGCCGATGCCAAGGATGTCACCAAGCCCGGTAACGCAAAGACTGGCGGCGGGAAGTCTAGCGCCAGCGTGGCATCTAAGAGCGGCGACACGACGGACGCGCAAATCCGAAAGGCGATTGCCGATGTCGCCGCCGCTCCTGCGCCGCGTCCGGTCGCCAAGGCGCCGTCGCTGGTGAAGCACAAAAAACAAGAAGTCGACAATATCGCAACGGGATCGGTGGACGAGTGATGTCTTTTCTTTCGCGCATCATGGTCTTGAAAAGCAAGGCGCATTTCTCCACCGACGGCAATAACCGCCCGAACGACGGTTTCGGCGGCTCGACTTTCGAGGGTGCCCGCAAGCGCAAGTCCAATCAAGCCAAGAGCCGCGTTGTTCTGTTGGTCGCGAGCTTTACCGTCGTCTACTGCATCATCGGTGGCCGTCTTGCCCAGTTCGCCATGACGCCCCCGGATACGACGTCGAGCATCCTGCCGCCGGACCGGCTGATGGCATCGCGCCCCGATATCGTCGACCGCAACGGCGCCCTGCTGGCAACCGATATCCGCACCGTGTCGCTGTTCGCCGAGCCGAACAAGATCATCGATCCCGATGAAGCGGTCGAGCAATTGCGCACTGTGCTGCCCGATCTCGACACCAAGGGCACTTATAAGAAGCTTGCCGTCAAAACCTCGCATTTCGCCTGGCTTCGCCGCCAGTTGACGCCGAAACAGCAGAGCCAGATCCTGGCGCTCGGCATTCCCGGCATCGGTTTCCGTCCGGAAAAGCGCCGCTTCTATCCCGGCGGCTCGACCGCCGCCCATATTCTCGGCTACGTCAACATCGACAACCGCGGCGTCACCGGCATGGAGAAATACATCGACGACCAGGGGCTCGCCGATCTCGCGGCTGCCGGCATGACCACGGACCAGCCGCTGCAGCCGGTGAAGCTGTCGATCGATCTGCGCGTGCAGGACATCGTTCATGACGCGGTCGTCAATGCCGTCAATAATTTCCAGGCAAAGGGTGCAGGTGCCGCTGTGCTCGACGCCCGTACCGGCGAAGTGCTGGCCATGGCGTCGGCACCCGACTTCGATCCGAACTATCCGAACGAAGGCGCTGCGGAAGGCTGGCTCAACCGCATGACGAACGGCACGTTCGAAATGGGATCAACCTTCAAGACTTTCACGATGGCGATGGCGCTCGATGCTGGCAAGGTGACGCTGCGCGACGCCTTCGACGCCACCAATCCGATCCGCATCGGCGGCTTCACCATTCACGACTTCCACGGCCAGCATCGCGTGCTGACCGTTCCGGAAATCTTCCAATATTCGTCCAACATCGGCACGGCGAAGATCGCCGACATAGTCGGTATCGACGCGCACAAGGAATTCCTGACGCGGATGGGGCTGCTCAGCAAGTTGAACACCGAGCTGCCGGAAGTGAAGATGCCGACGCAGCCGCGTGTGTGGAAGAAGATCAATTCGATCACCATCTCCTTCGGCCACGGTGTCTCCACCACGCCGCTACAGACGGCAGTCGCCGGCGCGGCTCTCGTCAATGGCGGCAAGCTGATCGAGCCGACCTTCCTGCCGCGCACCCGCGAGCAGGCCGATGCGATCGCCAAGATTGTCGTCAAGAAGAGCACCAGCGACGATATCCGCTTCCTGCTCGATTTCAACGGCTCCAAGGGATCGGGCCGTGCCGCTCGCGTCCCCGGCTACGACGTCGGCAGTAAAACCGGCACGGCCGACAAGGTCGTCAATGGTCACTATTCGCACACGCTGAACTTCAACACCTTCCTGGCTGCCTTCCCGATCGACAATCCGCAATATGTCATCATGACCTTCTGCGACGAGCCGAAGACCGGTGAACATGGCGGTACGATCTCCGCATACACCGCGGCGCCGATCGCTCGCGATATCATCGCGCGGGCAGCGCCGATCCTTGGAATACAACCCAGTTTCGGAAACGGTAACTCCGCCTTGCTGGTGTCTTATTAAGCGTGAAAGAATACACGGGTCGATTCGCGAGGGGCGGACTGATCAAGAACGAAAAGTATATTCGATGAACTTGCGGGATATTGCCGGAAATGCGTTTCCGGAACTCAACGAACAAATCGGCGGGGCACTTGGCGATCTTAAGATAACAGGCCTTTCCGCTGATAGCCGTAAGGTTGCGCCCGGTATGGCTTTCGTAGCTGTTGCCGGCACCAAGGCTGACGGCGCAAGTTTCATTGCCGATGCCGTTTCGCGTGGTGCGTCTGTCGTTGTCGCAGGCCAAGGCGCTGTCGCAACCGGCGTGCCGCTGCTGACCGTAACGGCGCCGCGCCGTTTCCTCGCCGTCGCTGCTTCGCGCTTTTATGGCAAGCAGCCTCAGACGATGGTCGCCGTCACCGGCACCGCCGGCAAAACCTCGGTCGCTTCCTTTACCCGTCAGATTTGGGCGCATGCCGGCCATCCGGCGGCGATGATCGGAACGACCGGCGTCATGTCGCCGACGCGCAACGACTACGGTTCGCTGACGACGCCCGATCCGGTGTCGCTGCACCAGTTGCTTGCCGAGCTTGCGGACGAGGGCGTCACCCATGCGGCAATGGAAGCCTCCAGCCATGGCCTCGATCAATTCCGCCTCGATGGTGTCAGGCTTGCCGCTGCTGCCTTCACCAATCTTGGCCGCGACCATATGGACTATCATCCGACGGTCGAGGATTACATGGCCGCCAAGATGCGGCTGTTCAGGGACCTGCTGCCGAAAGGCTCGCCGGCGGTGATCTTTGCCGACGATCCTTGGTCGGAACAGGCGATCGCGGCTGCGCGCGACGCCGGTCATGACATACGCACCGTAGGCCGCAAGGGCGATTTCCTCGCGCTGAAGCGTGTCGAGCATTTCCGTCACAAGCAGATCGCGGAAGTGCATGTGGATGACGATATTTTCGAAATCCATATTCCGCTCGCCGGCGACTTTCAGGTCGCCAATGCGCTCGTTTCCGCAGGGCTTGCCATTTCTACCGGCGTTGCCGCGCCGGTTGCCATGGCGGCGTTAGAGAAGCTCGCTGGCGCTTCCGGGCGATTGGAGCTTGTCGGTCATACCCACGACGGCGCACTTGCCTATGTGGACTATGCGCATAAGCCGGATGCCTTGGAAAATGTGCTGAATTCGGTGCGGCCGTTCACCACTGGCCGCGTCATCGTCGTCTTCGGTTGCGGCGGCGACCGCGATCGCGGCAAGCGGCCGATCATGGGCGAAATCGCCTGCCGCCTGGCCGATGTTGTTGTCGTCACCGACGACAATCCGCGCTCCGAAGAACCGGCGGCGATCCGCGCCGAGATCATGGCCGCAGCACCCTGCGCCACCGAGATCGGCGATCGTGCCAAGGCGATCTGTGAGGCGGTCGGCATGCTGAAATCCGGCGATACGCTGATCGTCGCGGGCAAGGGGCATGAGGAAGGTCAGACGATCGGCAGCGTCACGCTGCCCTTCTCCGACCATGCTGAACTGCGCAAAGCACTGGAGGAGGTAAAGTCTTGAGCTGGCTATGGACAACTGAAGACATGATCGCCGCCATTGCGGGCCGCTCCTTCGGAGCGCTGCCTGAGGGCGTTACGGGGATTTCTATCGACAGCCGTTCGATCAAGCCGGGCGAAGCTTTCTTCGCCATCAAGGGCGATCGCGTCGACGGCCATGATTATGCCAACCTGGCGATGGCGAACGGTGCGGCGCTGATCGTGATCAGCGAGGCGCGGCTGCCGGCTATGGGCCGGCTGACCGTGCCGAAGATCGTCGTCGATGACGTTTTGGCCGGGCTCGCCAGGCTCGGCGTTGCCGCCCGCGAGCGCACGCAGGCGCGCATCATCGCCGTCACAGGTTCGGTTGGCAAAACCACCACAAAAGAGATGCTGCGCCGGACGCTTTCGCCGTCCGGTACGGTGCATGCTTCCGTCGCCTCGTTCAACAATCATTGGGGCGTGCCGCTGAGTTTGGCGCGCATGCCTCAGGATACGGATTTCGGCGTTTTCGAGATTGGCATGAACCATCCGGAGGAGATCCGTCCGCTGACCAAGATGGTGCAGCCGCATGTGGCGATCATCACCACGATTGCGCCCGCGCATCTCGGCAATTTCAAGAACATCACCGAGATCGCCGCTGCCAAGGCGGAGATTTTCGACGGCGTCGTGCCGGGCGGTCATGTCATCCTCAACCGCGACAACGATCAGTTCGATTTGCTGGAGCGCGCCGCACTGGCCGCCGGCGTCGAGCATGTGCATAGTTTCGGCCAGCATGCCAAGGCGGATGTACGGCTCGCGGAATTCAATGCGTCGGAAGAGAATTCGACGCTCTGGCTGACGATCGGCGGCGAGACGATGGAAGTGGCGATTGGTGCGCCCGGGCGGCATATCGCGGAAAACGCGCTGGCGGTCCTCGGTGCGGTGATGCTGGTCGAGGCCGATCTCGACAAGGCGGTCGATGCGCTGGCGACCCTGCAGGCGGAAAAGGGCAGGGGGCAGCGCCACAAGCGCGCGATCGCTAATGGCTACTTCACGCTGATCGACGAAAGTTACAACGCCAACCCCGCATCGATGCGCGCGGCCATTGCGCTGCTGGCGACATCTTCGCCGGATGCCAATGTCGGCGCGAGAGCGGGCAGGCGGGTCGCCATTCTCGGTGACATGTTGGAAATGGGGGATTATGCCCAGAGAGTGCATGCCAATCTTGCTGGTCCGCTACTGGCCGCCGGCATCGAGCATGTCTGGCTGGCAGGTCCGGAGATGGCGGCGTTGAGGGATGCGCTGCCGGAAAGTGTCCATGTCGAATACCGTGAGAATACGGAGGAGCTCTCGGAATTCGTGCTCAACTCGGTCGCCCCTGGCGACGTTTTGATGGTGAAATCGTCGTTGGGGATAGGATTCGGGAAGATCGTGGCAGCTTTGCTTGACAAGTTTCCAGCATTTTCCGACACGGAGCCCCACTCCCATCAGGGGCTTTAGAAAGGGCTCTTATGCTGATCTGGCTTGCCGAACTGTCGGACCACGTTCATTTTTTCAGTACTCATTTCAGATTTCTCAATCTGTTCAGATACATCACGTTCCGCACCGGCGGCGCTTTGTTCACTTCGGCGTTGATCGTCTTCCTCTTCGGGCCGCGAATCATCTCCTCCCTGCGTGTACGTCAGGGCAAGGGGCAGCCGATTCGTGCCGATGGTCCGCAGACCCATTTCAAGAAGGCAGGCACGCCGACCATGGGCGGCCTGATGATTTTGGCCGGCATCGTTGTGTCGTCAATGCTGTGGGCCGATCTTGCCAATGTCTACGTGGTCGCGACGCTGCTGGTTACATTGGGCTTCGGCGCCATCGGCTTCTATGATGACTATCTCAAGGTCACCAAGCAGAGCGACAAAGGCTTTTCCGGTCGCGCGCGCCTCGGTATCGAATTCGTCATCGCCGCCATTGCCGTCTACTTCATGATGAGCACGGCGCTCTCCTCGGGTACCGCCGGGTCGACCTTCGGTTCATCGATCGCGTTCCCTTTCTTCAAGAGTTTCATGCTCAATCTCGGCATGTTTTTCGTCCTCTTCGGCGCTTTCGTTATCGTCGCCGCGGGTAATGCCGTAAACCTGACCGACGGTCTTGATGGGCTTGCCATCGTGCCGGTCATGATTGCGGCCGCCTCTTTCGGCGTCATCGCCTATCTCGCCGGCAACTTTGTCTTCGCCGATTACCTGGCGATCAACTTCGTGCCCGGCACCGGTGAATTGGCTGTGGTGCTCGGTGCTGTCATCGGTGCCGGTCTCGGCTTCCTCTGGTTCAATGCACCTCCGGCGGCTATTTTCATGGGTGACACCGGCTCTCTGGCACTTGGCGGCATGATCGGTTCGGTGGCAGTTGCCACCAAGCATGAGATCGTCATGGCGATCATCGGCGGCCTGTTCGTGCTGGAGGCGCTTTCGGTCATCATCCAGGTCGGCTTCTTCAAGATGACCGGCCGCCGCGTCTTTCTGATGGCGCCGATTCACCATCACTTCGAGAAGAAGGGCTGGACGGAGAGCCAAGTCGTGGTCCGTTTCTGGATCGTTGCGGTCATCCTGGCGATGATCGGCCTCTCCACTCTCAAGCTCCGGTGAGGCGGCGATGATCCCTGTCACCACGCTCAAGGGGAAGAAGGTCGCATTGTTCGGCCTCGGCGGCTCGGGTTTTGCCACCGCGCGGGCGCTTGTCGCCGGTGGTGCCGAGGTGACCGCCTGGGACGACAATCCCGATAGCGTGGTGAAGGCTGCGGCCGAAGGTATCCCGGTCGCCGATCTCAGAACGATCGATTGGAATGGGCTCTCGGCATTCGTGCTGTCGCCCGGCGTACCACTGACGCATCCGAGGCCGCATTGGACCGTCGATCTCGCTCACGCAGCCGGCGTCGAAGTCATCGGCGACGTCGAGCTCTTCGTCCGAGAGCGGCGGGCACATGCACCGGATTGCCCTTTCATTGCCATCACCGGCACCAACGGCAAATCGACGACGACGGCATTGATTGCCCATATCCTGCAATCGAGCGGTCGCGATACGCAGCTTGGCGGCAATATTGGAACAGCCATCCTGACGCTGGAGCCGCCGAAGGCGGAGCGCTACTACGTCGTCGAATGCTCTTCCTACCAGATCGATCTTGCCCCGACCCTCAATCCTTCCGCCGGCATTCTGCTCAATCTGACGCCCGATCATCTCGATCGGCACGGTACGATGCAGCATTATGCCGATATCAAGGAACGGCTGGTGGCCGGCAGCGGCGTTGCCGTCATCGGCGTCGACGACAGCTATTCTTCGCTGATTGCCGATCGCGTCGAACGGGCGGGTGGCAAGGTTACCCGCATCTCGCGCCGGCATGTGCTGGCTGACGGGCTTTATGCCGAAGGCAGCCGCATCATCCAGGCATCGACCGGCGCGACCTCGGAGATCGCCGATCTCGACGGCATCCAGACGCTGCGCGGCGGCCACAATGCACAAAACGCAGCGGCCGCGATTGCCGCATGTCTGGCCGTCGGCATTTCCGCTGACGATATTCGCGCCGGGCTCAAATCCTTTCCCGGCCTCAAGCATCGCATGCAGCCGGTCGGCCGGCGCGGCCGTGTCGTGTTCGTCAACGATTCAAAGGCCACCAATGCGGATGCCGCCGCACCGGCGCTTTCGAGCTACGATCATATCTATTGGATCGCCGGCGGCTTGCCGAAAGAGGGCGGTATCACGACGCTGGCGCCGCTCTTCCCGCGCATCGCGAAGGCCTATCTCATCGGCGAAGCGGCACCCGCCTTCGCAGCGACGCTCGGCGAGCAGGTGCCCTACGAAATATCGGGCACTTTGGAGCGCGCGGTCGCACATGCGGCAGCCGATGCCGACAAGGGCGAACATGAGACGGCGGCGGTGATGTTGTCACCGGCTTGCGCAAGCTTCGATCAGTACAAGAATTTCGAGGTCAGGGGTGATGCCTTCGTCAGCCACGTGGCTGCGGTCGAAGGCGTCACCATGTTGGTCAGTTCAGCAACAGGAGGCGATTGATATGGTAAGCCGCGTTGAGCGTGGGGCCTTGGCCGAATGGTTCTGGACCATCGACCGTGTATTTCTCTCTCTTTTCATCCTGTTGATTGGCATTGGCTTCATGCTTTCTTTTGCGGCTTCGCCCGCAGTGGCGGAACGCATTGGGCTCGAGCCTTTCCACTTCGTCAAGCGCCACGCCCTTTTCCTTGTTCCGGCGATCGCAGCGATGATCGGCATTTCCTTTATGACACCGAGGCAGGTGCGGCGCACTGCGGTCATCCTGCTGATCGTTTCGCTGGCGATGATGCTGTTCGCATTGTTCTTCGGTGTCGAGGTCAAGGGGTCGCGGCGTTGGGTCAACATCGCAGCGCTCTCCATCCAGCCGTCGGAATTCATGAAGCCGGCCTTCGTCGTCGTCTGCGCCTGGCTGTTTGCCGAGCATGCGCGCCAGCCGGAAATTCCGGGCAATCTCTTCGCTATCATCCTCTTCGGCATCGTCGCCGCACTCCTCGTTGCTCAGCCCGACCTTGGGCAGACGATCCTTACCACCGCCGTCTGGGGTGGCATGTTCTTCATGGCCGGCATGCCCTGGCTGTGGATCGGGGTGCTCGGCGGCCTCGGCGTCGGCGGCTTCGTGACGGCCTATTACGTCTTTCCCCACGTAGCACTTCGCGTCGACAAGTTCTTGACCGGCGAAGGCGACACGTTCCAGGTCGATACCGCCAAGGAAGCGATCATTCACGGCAATTGGTTCGGTGTGGGGCCGGGTGAAGGCATCGTCAAGCGCATCATTCCGGACGCCCATACCGACTTCATCTTCTCGGTGGCAGCCGAGGAATTTGGTGTCGTCTTCTGCATGGTGCTCGTCTGCATCTTCGCCTTTCTGGTGCTGCGCGGCCTGTCGCATGCCTATAAGGAAAAGAACGATTTCAACCGTTTTGCCGTTGCCGGCCTGGTGCTGCAGATCGGTATTCAGTCGATCATCAATGTCGGCGTGAACCTGCAATTGCTGCCGGCCAAGGGCATGACCCTGCCGCTGATCTCCTATGGCGGCTCGTCGATGACCGCCATCTGTGTGACGGCGGGCTTTATTCTGGCCCTGACGCGTCATCGGCCGGAAAAGAGAGCGCAGGACCGCAGCCTCTTTCGCGTGACGCATGGATTGCCGGCGGAGTGATCGTTTTGGACCTATCTGCGCTTCGTTCCCATCTCCCGGATTACGCTTATTCTTCGTTCGCTTTCGCGAAGACGGGGGTCTATGAAGGAAGCTTGACGCGCTTCAGTGACGCGGGCATGGCGGCTTCCTATATTAGGGAGATGCCCCGCGCAGGGGCTGTTCGCGGGAGCGAAGATCATGAGTAAAGGTATTATTCTGCTTGCCGCCGGCGGAACCGGCGGCCACGTATTTCCGGCCGAAGCGCTGGCCTATAAGCTCAGGGAGCGCGGTTATTCCGTGCACCTCGTCACCGACAGCCGCGCGGAACGTTATGCCGGCAAGTTTCCGGCGGATGAGATTCATGTGGTGCCGTCGGCAACGATCGGTTCGAAGAATCCGATCAAGGTCGCAAAGTCGCTTTGGACGCTGTGGATGGGCATGCGCGCCGCTCGCAAGCTGATCCGCAATATCAAGCCGCTTTGCGTCGTTGGCTTCGGTGGTTATCCGACCGTGCCGCCGCTGCTTGCCGCCACTCGTATGGGCGTGCCGGCGATGCTCCATGAGCAGAACGCCGTGATGGGACGCGCGAACAAGGCGCTTGCCGCCCGCGTTCAGGCGATCGCCGGTGGTTTTCTGGAGAAGGGTGGCGCGTTTCCGGAGAAGACGGTGACGACCGGCAACCCCGTGCGTCCGGCCGTGATCGAAGCGGCCAAGCGGCCCTATGTGCCATCTGGCCCGGATGATCCTTTCAATCTGGTCGTCTTCGGCGGCA
Organism: Martinezella paranaensis; assembly: GCF_014200235.1. NCBI lineage: Bacteria > Pseudomonadati > Pseudomonadota > Alphaproteobacteria > Hyphomicrobiales > Rhizobiaceae > Martinezella > Martinezella paranaensis. Next base: position 200,705 of record NZ_JACHBI010000003.1, read on the forward strand.
GCCAGGGTGCTCAATATTTCTCCAAGGCAGTGCCGACAGCGATCAGCCTGTTGGAGGAGCCGCTGCGCAAGCGCCTGCGGATTACGCAACAGGTGCGCCCCGAGGATATGGAGACGGTCAATAGCTGCGCCAGGAGGCTGGAGATGGGCGCCGATGTCGCGCCGTTCTTCACCGACATGGCCGAGCGCATAGGTGCCGCTCATCTCGTCCTCTGCCGCTCCGGCGCGTCAACTGTATCGGAACTCGCCGTCATCGGTCGCCCGGCGATCCTGGTGCCCTATCCCTATGCCCTGGACCACGACCAGGCTGCCAATGCGGCGGCCCTTGCGGCAACGGGTGGCGTCAAGGTCATCGCGCAAGCCGAACTTACGCCGGAAAAGCTCTCGACGATCCTGCGCGGCGCGATGACGATGCCGGAGAAACTGGCGAAGATGGCGGCTGCGGCCAAACAGGCCGGCAAACCGGATGCCGCGAGCTTGCTCGCCGATATGGTTGAGGCTATTGCCGCGAAACGTTCAATTCAGGAATTCAAGGGGGCGGGCGTATGAAGCTGCCGAAGGCTATCGGCCTCGTACATTTTATCGGTATCGGCGGTATCGGGATGAGCGGCATCGCTGAAGTGCTGCACAATCTCGGCCATCGCGTGCAGGGGTCGGACCAGTCGGAGAGCGCCAACGTGCAGCGGCTGCGCGAAAAGGGCATCGCGGTCCATATCGGTCACAAGGCAGAGAATCTCGGCGACGCGGAAGTCGTAGTGGTTTCCACCGCCATCAAGAAGAGCAATCCGGAACTCGCCGCCGCCCGCGAAAAGCTGCTGCCGGTTGTGCGTCGCGCCGAAATGCTGGCCGAGCTGATGCGCTTCCGCAATGCTATCGCTATTGGCGGCACGCATGGCAAGACGACGACCACCTCGCTGGTCGCAACCCTGCTCGAAGCCGGCGGACTTGACCCGACCGTCATCAACGGCGGCATCATCAACGCCTACGGCACGAATGCCCGCATGGGCGAGGGCGAGTGGATGGTGGTGGAGGCCGATGAATCGGATGGCACCTTCCTGAAGCTGCCCGCCGACGTTGCCGTCGTTACCAATATCGATCCGGAGCATCTGGATCACTACGGCAATTTCGACGCGGTACGTGCCGCCTTCCGGCAGTTCGTCGAGAATGTGCCGTTCTACGGTTTCGGTGTCATGTGCCTCGATCATCCGGAAGTGCAGTCGCTGGTCGGCCGCATCGAAGACCGCAAGGTCATCACCTACGGCGAAAATCCGCAGGCGGATGTGCGCTTCATGAATGTGCGCATCGACGGTACGCGCTCGCTGTTCGATATCCAAATTCGCAGGCGCCGAACGGGGAAGGTTTTCGAGATCAAGGATCTCGTCATGCCGATGCCCGGCCGGCACAATATTTCCAATGCGACTGCGGCGATCGCCGTCGCCAACCGGCTTGGCATCTCCAATGAGGCGATCGCCAGGGGGCTCGCCTCCTTCGGTGGCGTCAAGCGTCGCTTCACGCTCACGGGCGAATGGAACGGCGTGAAGGTCTTCGACGATTACGGCCATCATCCGGTGGAGATCAAGGCCGTGCTTAGGGCGGCGCGCGAGGCCTGCCAGGGCCGCATCATCGCCGTTCACCAGCCACATCGTTACACGCGTCTGTCGAGTCTGTTTGAGGAATTCGCTGCCTGCTTCAACGATGCCGACAGCATTTTCCTGGCGCCGGTCTATGCAGCCGGTGAGGACCCGATCGAAGGCGCGGATTCGCAGGCTCTGGTGTCGCGCATCAAGGCGGGCGGCCATCGCGATGCGCGCTATCTGCCGTCGCAAGAGGAGCTTGCGCAAATGGTCGCGGAGATTGCGCGGCCAGGTGATTTTGTGGTTCTCTTGGGGGCTGGGAGCATCACGTATTGGGCAGCTTCATTGCCAAAGGAATTGGAAGGCCTCTCGGGTAAGTCCGCATGAAACAGGTGAATGGGGAAAAGCTTCTGGCGTCGCTCGGCGACAGCGTAAAGGATATTCGTGGCCGGTTAACGCCGGACGCGCCGATGGATCGCGTCACATGGTTTCGCGCCGGCGGGCTGGCGGAGCTGATGTTCCAGCCGCATGATACGGACGATCTGATCGCTTTCCTGAAGGTCCTGCCGGCCGAAGTGCCGTTGACGGTGGTGGGCGTCGGTTCGAACATCCTGGTGCGCGACGGCGGCATTCCCGGCGTCGTTCTGCGCCTGTCGGCGAAGGGCTTCGGCTCGGTCGAGCTTGCCGGTGAGAATCGCATCATGGCAGGCGCCATTTGCCCGGATAAGCATGTTGCCGCGATGGCTATGGACAACGGTATCGGCGGTTTTCATTTTTACTACGGCATTCCCGGCGGCATCGGTGGCGCGGCGCGTATGAATGCCGGCGCCAACGGCTCCGAGACGCGTGATCGCGTCGTCGAGGTGCATGCGGTCGACCGCAAGGGCAAGAAACATGTGCTGACCAATGCCGAGATGGGCTACACCTATCGCCATTCGACGGCATCGGACGACCTGATCTTCACGCATGTTCTTTTCGAGGGATATCCCGAGGATAAGGCTCAGATCCGGGCCGAGATGGATGCCGTGCGGGCGCATCGCGAGACTGTGCAGCCCATTCGCGAAAAGACCGGTGGTTCGACATTCAAGAACCCAGAAGGGCATTCCGCCTGGAAGCTGATCGATGAAGCCGGCTGCCGCGGCCTGGTTATCGGCGGCGCCCAGATGTCGTCGCTGCATTGCAATTTCATGATCAATATGGGGCAGGCGACCGGCTACGATCTTGAATATCTTGGCGAGCAGGTGCGCCGCGAGGTTTTCGAGAAGTCCGGCATCAAGCTGGAATGGGAAATCAAGCGCCTCGGTTGCTTCATGCCCGGCCGGGAAGTTCGCCCCTTCCAGGGTGTCACCACAGAGTAGGTTTACGCTGCAATCGGCTCAAACTTCATAAAATGATTCAACAAAAAGGCCGGTTTTTTGCCCGGCCTTTTCAATTGGTTATCGTGAAGTCTTCAGACTTCGTCATTGCCCGAAAGCAAGATGCCGATCAGCGAGAGCAGTGCTGCGCCCGCCAGATAGTAGCCGACATAAACCAGGCCGTAGGTCGTCGCGAGCGATGTGGCGATGTAGGGAGCCAGGGACGCACCGACAATGCCAGCAAGATTGAAGGTCATCGATGCGCCGGTGTAGCGCACGGTGGTCGGGAAAGGTGCTGCCAGCGCGGCACCGATCGGGCCGTAGGTGAAGCCCATCAGGGCGAGACCAATGATCGAGCAGGCGAAGGCACCGGCAAGGCCGGCCGTCAGCAGCGATGCATAGAACAGGCCGAAAATGAAAATGCCGATCGTCGTCAGTATCAGAACCAGCTTGCGCGAATAACGATCCGACAACAGGCCGGAGACCGGTATCATCAGGCCGAAGAACACGACGCCGACGAGCTGGACGACGAGGAACTGGCCCTGCGAGTAGCCGAGACCTGCCGGCAGCGGTCCGGTACCCGGAGGCCTGGTGCCCCAGCTCAGGGTGAAGGCCGTCATCAGATAGAACAGCACGAAAGTCGCAACAGCGATAATGGTGCCGAGAATCAGGCTGCGGAGATGCGAGCGGAAGATGACCGCGATCGGAACCGAAACGCGTTCCTCCTTCTCGATTGCGCGCTGGAATTCCGGGGTTTCCGTGATCTTCAGGCGGACATAGAGGCCGACGGCAACGAGCACGATGCTGATCAGGAAGGGAACGCGCCAACCATAGTTTAGGAAGTCCGCATCAGCCATGCTTTCGCGCAGAATCAGGAAAAGGCCGGCGGAGAAGATAAAGCCGATCGGAGCGCCGAGTTGCGGGAACATCGCATACCAGCTTCGCTTGCCTTCTGGAGCGTTTTCCGTCGCCAGCAATACCGCGCCACCCCATTCGCCGCCGAGACCAAGACCCTGACCGAGGCGGCAAAGCGCCAGCAGTATCGGCGCGAGAACGCCGATCGACTCATAGGTCGGCAACATGCCGATCACGACCGTCGAGAGACCCATGGTCATCAGAGCCGCAACAAGCGTTGCCTTGCGGCCGACCCGGTCTCCGAAGTGACCGAAGATCATTGCGCCGATCGGGCGTGCGAAGAAGGCGATCGAGAAGGTTGCAAAGGACTGCAGCGTTGCCGAGGTCGGATCGCTGGCAGGGAAAAACAGCTTCGGGAAGACGATAACAGCCGCCGTCGCATAAACGTAAAAGTCGAAAAACTCGATCGTTGTACCGATAAGGCTCGCGATCAGAACGCGTGCCGGGGAATTCGCAACAACGCTGTTTGATGACGAGGGTGTCGGCGATAAAGGAGATATCGCGTCAGTCATGGTCCCACCAATTTTGATGATGTTAAAGTTGTCTTAACAGACAATCTCTGTCCTTAGCGCAATTTTCGTTCGGCGCAAGCGTTTAAGAAGCAAGAAACCGACACCTATACGCCAATCCTTTGCTGCAATCGCCGCTTTGAGAACGGAATGACAGCACGTTTCCCGTTCTGATAGATGTTTACCCGGCAAAGTCTTGACCAGAATCTCTTTCTCGTAAATGTCCTACTTTCGCTCTGGTTGAGAGCGGTGGAGATAAATTTATGCAGAAAAAATTGATTGCGGAATTTTTGGGAACGTTTTGGCTAGTATTTGGCGGCTGCGGAAGTGCAATCTTTGCGGCAGCTTTCCCGAGCCTCGGTATTGGCTTTCTAGGTGTTGCTTTCGCGTTTGGGTTGACCGTACTCACCATGGCCTTTGCGGTTAGCGGTGTGTCGGGTGGCCATTTCAATCCGGCAGTTTCGGTCGGGCTCACGGTTGCCGGTCGCTTCCCCGGCTCGCAACTCATTCCTTACATCATCGCTCAGGTCGTCGGCGCGATCGTCGCTGCTGCCGTTCTTTACCTGATCGCAAGCGGCAAGGCTGATTTCCAGCTCGGCGGCTTTGCGGCCAATGGTTATGGCGAGCATTCACCGGGCGGCTATTCGCTGGTATCGGCGCTCATTGCTGAAAGCGTGTTGACCCTGTTCTTCCTGATCGTGATTCTCGGTTCGACCAGCAGCCGGGTGCCGGCCGGGTTCGCGCCGATCGCCATTGGTCTCGCACTGACGCTGATCCACCTGATCTCGATCCCGATCACCAATACCTCGGTCAATCCGGCCCGTTCCACCGGCCAGGCTTTGTTCGTCGGCGGCTGGGCGCTGCAGCAGCTTTGGCTGTTCTGGGTGGCCCCGATCGTTGGTGGCGCGCTTGGTGGTATCGTCTGGAAACTGCTCGGCGATCGCGACTGATTCAGGGACCCAATAAGCCTTGCGATGGCCCGCGCCGGAGACCCCGGTGCGGGCCTATTTGTTTAAAATTTTCTAAAGGTGGATATTCAAATGTAGCAACTCTCTGATTCCAATGGCAGAATTCTTCAAGTCGATTTGATTCGTGAAAATTGACCGCCATGAGAGCGGTCGAAAGTTAACGAAAGTAAACGCTTCATTAACCTTAATGTTGTTCTAATGGAGCCTACAAGATGTGGCGAGAATCGCTGCTCAGCGTATCGAGCAAATGTCGATTGCAGATGGTGAATTGGGGGTATTGATGGGTGGCAAGCATGTGGCTGTCCTTTTGGGCGGATTTTCCTCGGAGAGGCCGGTTAGCCTGTCTTCGGGGAAGGCATGCGCTGACGCCCTCGAAGCCGAAGGCTTCCAAGTCACACGTATCGATGTGGAGCGCGATGTGTCTGCGCGCCTTGCCGATTTGAAGCCCGATGTCGTTTTCAATGCGCTGCATGGTCCGTTCGGCGAAGACGGCACCATTCAGGGCATTCTTGAATATCTGCAGATCCCTTATACGCATTCCGGCGTGCTGGCCTCGGCGCTTGCTATGGATAAGTCACGCGCCAAGAAGGTGGCTGATGGCGCCGGCATTCCGGTGGCTGATTCGCGTGTGATGAACCGCTTCGCCATTACTGGCGAGCATCCGATGCGGCCGCCTTATGTCGTGAAGCCGGTGCGTGAAGGTTCGAGCTTCGGTGTCGTGATCGTCAAGGAAGATCAAACGCATCCGCCGCAGGTCATTACCTCTTCCGAGTGGCGCTACGGCGATGAGGTGATGGTCGAGCGTTACATCTACGGTCGGGAGCTGACGTGTGGCGTCATGGGCGATACGGCGCTCGGCGTAACCGAGATTGTCCCGCAGGGGCATAGCTTCTACGACTACGATTCCAAATACGCGGATGGTGGATCAAAACACGTCATCCCTGCCAGAATTTCACCGAATCTTTACCAAAAGATACAAACATTAGCGCTAAGGGCGCATCAAGCTATCGGCTGCCGTGGCGTCAGTCGATCTGACTTCCGTTATGACGATCGCTTTTCCGAAGAGGGTGAGCTTGTCTGGTTGGAAATCAATACCCAACCGGGCATGACGCCTACCTCGCTGGTGCCCGAAATGGCCGCTCACGCCGGCTACTCTTTTGGCGAATTTCTCCGGTGGATGGTGGAGGACGCGTCTTGTTTGCGCTGACGGTCAAAAATATGAGGCGGTCCCGCCACCGCGTTCCGCTCGCGATCGACGATGTCGAAGATGCGTTCGTGCTGCCGCGTCCGCTGCGCCGCGTTGTGCGTTTCCTCGTGAGCCTCAGCTCCGGGCGTGTCAATATTCCGGCCCATACGGGTACGGTTTCCGCTCTCGCTCTTTTTGCTGCGACAGGCCTTTACGGCATGTCGATTGGTGGTCACACGCAGGATGTCGCCCAGGCGACGACATCGGCTGCCGGCTTCGCCATCGAAGATGTGAAGGTCTCCGGCAACGATCAGACTTCGGAAATCGAGATCCTGCAGCTTCTTGGTCTCGACGGCACGACGTCGCTGGTGGCGCTCGACGCCGACGCGGCTCGCCAGAAGATCGCAAGCCTGCCTTGGGTGCAGAGCGTCGAAGTCCGCAAGGTCTATCCGAAGGCGATCGAAGTGAAGCTCACGGAGCGCAAGGCTTATGCCATCTGGCAGCACGGCTCCGAACTTTCGCTGATCCAGAAGGACGGCAGCGTGATTGCGCCGCTGCGCGACAACAAATTCGCCAAGCTGCCGCTTTTCGTCGGTCGTGATGCGGAAACGGCCGCAGCGTCCATCGATGACGAGTTTGCCAACTGGCCTGACGTTCGTGGTCATGTGAAGGCATTCGTGCGCGTCGCCGGTCGTCGTTGGGATCTCTACCTCGACAATGGCGTGATCATCAAATTGCCGGAAGACAATATCGATGGTGCGCTCGCGCGGCTCACCAAGCTCGACAAGGACCAGAACCTTCTGCAGCGCGATATTGCTGCCGTCGACCTTCGTCTTGACGATCGTACCGCCATTGAATTGACCCCGGACGCAGCGCTTCGCCGCCAGGCGGCGTTGGATGCCAGAACCAAGGCTTTGAAGAAAGCAGGGCAGGATACATGAGCTTATTCAGTTCGTCCCATTTCGGTCTGCCGCGCCTGAAGCCGCTGTCCTCCAAGCGGTCGCACATCGTATCCGTCCTCGATATCGGCTCGACGAAGGTCGTCTGCATGATCGGCCGGCTGACGCCGCGCGAGGAAAGCCAGGTTCTCCCGAACCGCACGCATAATATCGAGATCATCGGCATCGGCCATCAGCGTTCGCGCGGCATCAAGACCGGTGTGATCGCCGATCTCGACGCACTGGAAAATGTCGTCCGTCTCTCCGTCGACGCCGCCGAACGCATGGCCGGCCTTACCGTCGACAGCCTGATCGTCAATGTTTCCGCCGGTCGTCTCGGCAGCGACATCTACACGGCCACCATCGATTTGGGCGGCCAGGAAGTCGAAGCAAACGATCTGAAGAAAGTGCTTGCCGCCGCTTGCCAGCAGTCGCTCCGTCAGGAACGCGCCGTGCTGCATTCGCTGGCTACGGGCTACTCGCTGGACGGCGAACGCGGCATCCGCGATCCTCTGGCGATGTTCGGCGATGCACTGGGCGTCGATATGCATGTGGTCACGGCGGAACGCGCGGCCCTTCGCAACCTCGAACTCTGCATCAACCGCGCGCATCTTTCGGTCGAGGGCATGGTGGCAACGCCTTATGCCAGCGGTCTCGCCGCTCTCGTCGACGACGAAGTCGAACTCGGCTGCGCCGCAATCGATATGGGTGGCGGCACGACGACGATCTCGGTCTTTGCCGAAGGCAAGCTGGTGCACACCGACGCCGTCAGTCTCGGCGGCCATCATGTCACCACCGACCTTGCACGCGGTCTTTCGACCCGCATCGAGGATGCCGAGCGGCTGAAGGTGGTTCATGCTTCGGCGCTCGCGAATTCTTCGGAAGAGCGCGAACTGATTTCCATCCCGCCGATCGGCGAGGATGAACGCGACCAGCCGACGCAGGTGCCGAAGGCGCTGGTGTCGCGCATCGTCAAGGCACGCATCGAAGAGACGCTGGAGCTGATCCGCGATCGCATTCAGCGCTCCGGCTTCAGCCCGATCGTCGGCAAGCGTGTCGTACTCACCGGCGGAGCCAGCCAGTTGACCGGTCTGCCGGATGTGGCGCGGCGCATTCTTGCCCGCAACGTCCGCATCGGCCGCCCGATGGGCGTATCCGGCTTGCCGACCGCGGCCAAGGGGCCCGCCTTTTCGACGGCGGTGGGACTGATGATCTATCCGCAGGTTGCGGACATGGAGACACATGCGGCGGGCAGCGGTCTGCTCTCGTCGCTTGGGGGTAACAACAGCCGTATCGGCCGCGTTGGCCAATGGCTGAAGGAGAGTTTTTGAGTGCCTGATCCCGGATCGCGGCAAGCGCTTTCCGGGCAGGGGTCAGGCAAGTGAAATATAGTGAATTGGCCGGCGTGGCGATGCGGCCATAAAGAGAAGGAACGGGTACCATGACTATCAAGCTGCATAAGCCAGATATCACCGAGCTGAAGCCGCGGATTACCGTGTTCGGTGTCGGTGGTGGTGGCGGCAATGCCGTCAACAACATGATCACGGCAGGCTTGCAGGGCGTCGATTTCGTCGTCGCCAATACGGATGCACAGGCTTTGACGATGACGAAGGCAGAGCGGATCATCCAGCTCGGCGTTAACGTGACCGAAGGCCTCGGCGCAGGTTCGCAGCCGGAAGTCGGCCGCGCGGCTGCTGAAGAGTGCATTGACGAGATCATCGATCACCTGAACGGTACCCACATGTGCTTCGTCACCGCCGGCATGGGCGGCGGCACCGGCACGGGTGCTGCGCCGGTCGTTGCACAGGCCGCCCGCAACAAGGGCATCCTGACCGTCGGCGTCGTCACCAAGCCGTTCCATTTCGAAGGCGGCCGCCGCATGCGGCTTGCCGAAATGGGCATCCAGGAACTGCAGAAGTCGGTCGACACGCTGATCGTCATTCCGAACCAGAACCTGTTCCGTATCGCCAACGACAAGACGACCTTTGCGGACGCGTTCTCGATGGCCGACCAGGTTCTCTATTCGGGCGTTGCCTGCATCACCGATCTGATGGTGAAGGAAGGTCTCATCAACCTCGACTTCGCCGACGTCCGTTCGGTCATGCGCGAAATGGGCCGCGCCATGATGGGCACCGGCGAGGCTTCGGGTCAGGGCCGCGCAATGCAGGCTGCTGAGGCCGCCATTGCCAACCCGCTGCTCGACGAAACCTCGATGAAGGGCGCGCAGGGCCTGCTGATCTCGATCACCGGCGGTCGTGACCTCACCCTGTTCGAAGTCGACGAAGCTGCGACCCGCATCCGCGAAGAAGTCGATCCGGACGCCAACATCATCTTGGGCGCCACCTTCGACGAATCGCTCGAAGGCATCATCCGCGTTTCCGTCGTCGCAACAGGCATCGATCGTGCGATGAACGAAGCGGCCGACAAGGCCATGGAATTCCGTCCGGTCGCAAAGCCGGCTGTCCGTCCCTCCGCGGCCGTTGCTCCGGCAGCGGCCGCAGCTCAGCCTGCCCATGTCGCGCAGGCACCTAAGGCCGTTGTCGATCCAATCGCGCAGACCATCCGTATGGCGGAAGCCGAAATGGAGCGCGAATTGGAAATCCATTCTGTCCGCCAGCAGCAGCCGGTCATGCAACAGCAGCCGGTCGCTCAGGAGGAAAGCTTCCGTCCCCAGAGCCGCATCTTCGCAGCACCTGAGGCACAGCCGGTACGTCAGGCTCCGGTTCAGCAGCAGCCGGCCCCGGTCATGCATCAGCAGCCTGTGATGCAGCAGCCGGCTCCCATGCAGATGCAGCAGCCGGTGCGCCAGGAGCCCATCATCCGTCAGGCTCCGGAGCAGGTCCGTATGCCGAAGGTCGAGGATTTCCCTCCGGTCGTTAAGGCCGAGATGGAACATCGTGCTCAGCCGGTCGCCGCTCAGGCTACTGAAGAGCGCGGTCCGATGGGCTTGCTGAAGCGAATCACCAACTCGCTCGGCCGCCGCGAAGAGGACGCAGCTTTCAACGACATGACGGCTTCGGCTCCGAATGCCGCTTCGCAGCAGCGCCGGCCGCTGTCGCCGGAAGCAAGCCTCTACGCACCGCGTCGTGGCCAGCTCGACGATCAGGGCCGTCAGGTTCCGCAGGCGCGCATGGCAAGCCAGGAAGACGACCAGCTTGAAATTCCGGCTTTCCTACGCCGGCAATCGAACTGATCCGGTATTAGGCATCCTTTTAATAGGATACTAACCATGTTTATCGAATCCGGGGCTTAACGGTCCCGGATTTCTTTATTTTCGGCCTCTCTTTAATTCTAAAATTACCTAGCAAATTCAATCGTCTGGTTTCGTAACAAAGCGAAAGAAACAGTGATTTGGAATGCGGTGCCCGCGCGCGTATTTAGGTAGCAAGCGAGTCAGCGGAATCGCATCCAGCAATCATTGCATGTGGATTTCGCAGAGTAGGTAACAGACTGAACCAGCGATGAGGGCAGGATCCAAAGATGACCGCCCGGTCTGGAACAGATAGACGAAGGCAGATTTTATATGGCAATCGGATTGCTAGGTTTTCAGACCACCATTGCAAGCCCTGTGACACTCTCGGGTATCGGCGTTCATTCTGGCGCCAATGTGTCGATTACGCTTTATCCAGCCGAGGCTGATACGGGTGTCATCTTCCAGCGCATGCATGACAATGGCGATGTGACGGAGCTGCGTGCCGTTTCTTCGCAGGTTGGCAATACCGATCTTTGCACAGTTCTCGGTTTCTCTCCGGCGCGTTCCGTCGCGACGGTCGAGCATGTCATGGCAGCGATCTATGCGATCGGCCTGGACAATGTCATCGTCGAAGCCTCCGGTGCGGAAATGCCGATCATGGACGGCAGCGCCTATCCTTTCATCGAAGCGATCGAGCAGGTCGGTATCGTCTCGCTCGGCGTCAAGCGCCGCTATATCCGCGTCACCAAGCCGGTGCGAATCGAGGCAGGCGGTTCCTGGTGCGAGTTCCGGCCCTATGACGGCACGCGCTTCGAAGTCGAGATCGATTTCGAATGCCCGCTGATCGGCCGACAGAAGTGGGAAGGCGATCTGACTGCCAAGACCTTCAAGTCCGAACTGTCGCGGGCGCGCACCTTCGGCTTCATGCGTGATGTCGAGCGTCTCTGGGCTTCGGGTCATGCTCTCGGCTCTTCTCTCGAAAATTCCGTCGTCATCTCCGACGACAACACGGTGATCAACGTCGAAGGCCTGCGCTACGCCAAGGACGAATTCGTCCGTCACAAGGCGTTGGATGCCGTTGGCGATCTGGCGCTGGCCGGTGCTCAGTTCATCGGCTGCTACCGCTCCTATCGCGGCGGCCATCGCATGAACGCCAATGCATTGAAGGCGCTGCTGAGCGATCCTTCGGCCTACGATGTCGTAGAGACTTCCGCACCGCGTCAGCGCGCACATAGCCGCGAATTCGTTGCCGTGAATGCTCCCGAATTCGCCCCCTGGTCTGCGTGACCTCCAGAAACCCAGGTGGCATAGTCGCCGCTCCCGAAAGGGGGCGGCTCTTTTTTTGACGGGAGATTCGTCAGTGGCGCTTTCAAAGCCGGCCAGAGGGTCGCGTTCGGGTAGCCAGGAAGCGAAATCTCTTGTCAATACAGCGGTTAAAGCCTGCCGTTGCGCAGTCTTTGCCACAAAAATGCGTTAATGCATCATCATTGCGTTGCCCTCATGGTGCTTTTGCGGCTAGAAACGCCAGCGAGAGAACGCCGTTTCCGCAACGACGGCTATTGGGACAAGTCATCCGATGGGTTTTGCAGGGTCTGAAAGCATGAAGATTACAGCACGGGCTTTGCTCGTATCGCTTCTCCTGGCCGGTACCGGTGCGGTGGTAACGGGTTGTAATACCGACAAGGATATCGACATCACCAAGCTTGGTGTCGAGAGCGATCCTCCGGAAACCCTCTACAATCAGGGTCTGGCCAATATCAAGGCCGGCAATATGACGGAAGCCGGCAAGAAGTTCGATGCCATCAACAAGCAGCAGCCCTTCTCCGAATGGGCGCGCAAAGCACTGGTGATGAGCACCTTCGTCAAATATCGCACCGGCCAATATGACGACGCCGTCCAGACGGGCAATAGCTACCTCAAGCAGTATCCCGGCTCCGAAGATGCTGACTACGTTCAGTATCTCGTCGGTTCGTCCTATGCCAAGCAGATCGTCGACGTGACGCAGGATCAGCGCGCCGCGCAGCAGACGATCGAAGCGATGAACAAGCTCGTCAGCAACTATCCGAACTCGCAATATGTCAGCGACGGGCAGGCGAAGATCCGCTTTGCCCGCGACCAGCTCGCCGGCAAGGAAATGCAGGTCGGCCGCTATTATCTTGAGCGCAAGGATTACCTTGCAGCCATCGCCCGCTTCCGTATCGTCGTTGAGCAATATCCGACGACGAACCAGATTGAAGAGGCGCTGGCACGCTTGGTCGAAGCCTATTACGCCATGGGCATCGTTCAGGAAGCGCAGACGGCAGCCGCCGTTCTCGGCCACAACTATCCGGACAGCCGCTGGTACGCAGATTCCTATAAGCTTCTGAGGACCAGTGGTGTCGAGCCCCGTGAAAACGAAGGCTCCTGGATTTCGAGAGCGGGTAAGAAACTTCTTCTTGGGACGTGAGATTGAGCGCACATGCTGGTCCAGCTTTCGATCCGCGATATCGTTCTGATCGAGCGGCTGGATCTTGCCTTCGAAACTGGGCTTTCGGTGCTAACCGGCGAGACGGGTGCGGGCAAATCCATTCTGCTTGACAGTCTCTCGCTGGCCCTCGGTGGGCGCGGCGATGGCGATCTCGTGCGTCATGGAGAGGATCGCGGTCAGGTGACGGCGGTCTTCGACGTCGGCATGCAGCATGCCGCCCGCAAGCTTTTACGCGAAAATGGCATCGACGATGACGGCGACCTGATTTTCCGCCGTATTCAGTCCGCGGACGGCCGTACCAAGGCTTTCGTCAACGACCAGCCACTCAGCGTCCAGTTGATGCGCCAGGCGGGGCAGCTTCTTGTTGAAATCCATGGACAGCACGACGACCGCGCCCTGGTCGATACCGACGCGCACCGCATGCTTCTCGACGCCTTCGCGGGCATTGCAGAGGAAACACAGGCTGTCGGGCGGCTCTATAAGATCTGGCGCGATACCGAGCGGACGCTGAAGAAGCAGCGGGAGCAGGTGGAAAAAGCTGCGCGCGAGGCCGATTATCTCCGGGCTTCGGTCGAGGAGCTGGAAAAGCTGTCGCCGCAGGACGGCGAAGAGGACGAGCTGGCGGATCGCCGCTCGCGGATGATGAAGGCGGAGCGCATCGCCGGCGACATCTCTGAAGCGTCCGAGTTCCTCAATGGCAATGCTTCGCCGGTGCCACACATCGCCTCGCTGGTACGGCGGTTGGAGCGCAAGAGCCATGAGGCGCCGGGCCTATTAGAAGACACCGTGGCGCTGCTCGACGCGGCGCTGGATCAGCTCTCCAATGCGCAGATGGAAGTGGAGGCGGCGCTCCGCAAGACTGAATATGATCCGAGGGAGCTGGAGCGCGTCGAGGAGCGGCTGTTTGCGCTGCGCGCTGCCTCGCGCAAATATTCCGTGCCGGTGACCGGCCTGCCGGCGCTGGCCGAAAAGATGGTCGCCGAACTCGCCGATCTGGATGCTGGCGAAGAGAGGCTGACACGGCTGGATGCCGAGCTGGCCGTTGCCAAGGCGGACTATGATGCTGCCGCGCGCAGCCTTTCCGACAAGCGTCATAACGCCGGCGAGGCGCTTGCCGACGCTGTCATGGCCGAGCTGCCGGCGCTCAAGCTGGAGCGGGCGCGCTTCATGGTGGAGATCACCACTAATGCCGACGAGGCGACAGCCGAAGGTATCGATGTCATTGAATTCCATGTGCAGACCAATCCGGGCACGCGGCCGGGACCGATCATGAAGGTGGCCTCGGGTGGCGAGCTTTCTCGTTTTCTGCTGGCGCTGAAGGTGGCGCTTGCCGATCGCGGTTCGGCGCCGACCTTGGTTTTCGACGAAATCGACACCGGTGTCGGCGGCGCGGTCGCCGATGCCATCGGTCAGCGGCTGAAGCGCCTTTCCGAGCGTGTGCAGGTGCTTTCCGTCACCCATGCTCCGCAGGTCGCGGCGCGCGCCGCAACGCATCTGCTGATCTCCAAGGGCCCGGTCTCGGACGGTTCCGAGAAGATCTCCACCCGCGTCGCCACCATGGCCCACAAAGACCGCACCGAGGAAATCGCCCGCATGCTCGCCGGCGCTTCGGTCACGGAGGAGGCGAGGGCGGCCGCCAAGCGGCTGTTGGCGGGCAATGGCTGATTGCTGCACAGATACCAGCGATGGCTATTTTCGGCCCGAAGCGGCCATCGTGAGATAGTCGGCTGGAGATTCCTTAGCCGATTAGGCCACCGCCGACACTATCCATACCGAGGCGACCAACGCTACGCTCGTCCCATTGCCAAGGCTACGGAGTCCTTCTCGTAACTTTGGCTCGGCCGCCGACTTTACGGCGGGATTTTCGCGGGCGATCTTTCCCAGCGGGCCAACGCTTAGAAGGACGCGCGTCATTGCATCCACGTCACCGCTTGTCACCGCTTCGTCGTAGGATGCGATCTCGATATTCTTGAATCCGGCAGAAGCAAGGACGTTGCGGACGTACGCAGCGTCGGAAAAACTGAACGGCGTTTCATCCGATGGCGATCGAAATCCCGCTGCAAGTAATGGAAACCTATCCAATTCGTTATCGCAGAAAGCGCGCCAACAGCAGAATGCGATCCTTCCATTGGGTTTCAGTAAGCGATGAAAATTCGAGAAGGCAAGGATTGGATCATCAAATGCCATCACGCCGAAACGAGAGAAAATCGCATCCGCACTGTTGGAGGGAAGCTCTAAAGCTTGGGCATCAGCGTTGATAAGCTGAACACACTTGAGGTGGCTCGTGCGTTGATTGGCGACACTCAGAAGCTCTTCCGCAATATCAACGCCGTAGATCAATCCTTCGTCACCGACCCGGTCCGCCAACTGTAAGATCGTCTGCCCTGTCCCGCAGCCAACATCGATCACCGTACTGGCTGGAGCGAGATGCAACTCTTTCATGGCTCTTAAACCGAGCGGAGAGAGCTGCCGATCAATAAGTTCGTATTCGCCAGCCCAGGCCTTGGCATGTAATTGCCGTGGGCTCAAACTATCGATGCTTGCCTCTGCCATGGACTGGTCCACCCAGTAATTCCGTTCGCGCCGAACCATAGACCAATCGATACGATGACAGCAATTGCCGCAAAGTTGCCTTAGACGCCACCGTCACGGTTGTTCACCTCTGCCGCCGAATTCCGGATTTTTCTCTTTGTATTTACGCGCCGCGGATGGAAAAACCGCTTCGCACTTTTCTTGGAAGTGCTCTAAAACATCTCCGAAATCGGGGAGTAGATTCATGAGCACCGAACAGACGCCCGTCGAGGATTTGACCGAAGAAGAAGCGGCCGCGGCGCTCGCCTATCTGGCAGCGGAGATTGCGCGCAATGACGCGCTCTATCATGGCCAGGACGCGCCTCGGATTTCAGATGCGGAATATGATGCGCTGAAGCGGCGCAATGATGCCATCGAGGCACGCTTCCCAGCGTTGGTTCGCGCCGACAGCCCGTCACGGCGGGTGGGTGCCGCGCCGTCGGAAACCTTTGCGCCTGTCGTGCATGCAAGGCCGATGCTCTCGCTCGACAACACCTTCTCGCAGGAAGACGTGCAGGATTTCGTCGCCGGCGTCTATCGTTTCCTTGGCCGGCTGCCCGATCAATCGATTGCCTTTACTGCCGAGCCGAAGATCGACGGGCTTTCCATGTCGATCCGCTATGAGAACGGCCGGATGGTGAGCGCGGCAACCCGCGGCGACGGCACGACCGGCGAAAACGTCACCGCCAATATCCGCACCATCAAGGAAATCCCGCAGACCTTGCCCGCCGGCGCGCCTGCGGTCGTGGAAGTGCGCGGCGAGGTCTATATGGCCAAGAGCGATTTCCTGGCGCTGAACGCGCAAATGGAAGCGGAGGGCAAGCAGACATATGTCAACCCGCGCAATACGGCGGCCGGCTCGCTGCGCCAGCTCGATGCGAAGGTGACGGCCAGCCGCAAGCTGAAATTCTTCGCCTATGCTTGGGGCGAGATGTCAGACATGCCGGCCGACACGCAGTTCGGTATGGTGCAGACATTCGGGAAATGGGGTTTTCCGGTCAATCCGCTGATGAAGCGGCTGAATTCGGTCGCCGACATCCTCGCGCATTATGATGAGATCGGCCTTCAGCGTCCGGATCTCGATTATGATATCGACGGCGTCGTCTATAAGGTCGACAGTCTGGAGTTGCAGGCTCGACTCGGTTTCCGGTCGCGCTCGCCGCGCTGGGCGACGGCACATAAGTTTCCGGCGGAGCAGGCATTCACCCGGCTGATGGGCATCGACATACAGGTGGGCCGCACGGGGGCACTGACGCCGGTCGCGCGGCTGGAGCCGATCACAGTCGGCGGCGTCGTGGTGACCAATGCGACGCTGCACAATGCCGATTACATCAAGGGCATCGGCAACAAGGGTGAGCCGATCCGCGATAGCCGCGACATCCGGGTTGGCGACATGGTGATCGTGCAGCGCGCCGGCGATGTCATTCCGCAGATCGTCGATGTCGTGCTGGAGAAGCGGGAAACGTCAAGCCTTCCTTACGAATTTCCCAAGGTGTGCCCGGTCTGCGGCAGCCATGCGGTGCGTGACATCAACGAGAAGACCGGTAAGGTCGATGCAGTAACGCGCTGCACAGGCGGCTTCATTTGCCGGGCGCAGGCAACGGAGCATTTGAAGCATTTCGTGTCACGCAATGCTTTCGATATCGAGGGCCTGGGTTCGAAGCAGATCGATTTCTTCTTTGAGAACGAGGATGCGGCGCTGCAGGTGCGCACCGCGCCTGACATCTTCACGCTGGAAAAGCGTCAGCAGTCTTCGCTTGCCAAGCTGGAGAATATCGATGGCTTCGGTAAGGTCAGCGTTTCCAAGCTCTATGCGGCGATCAACGAGCGGCGCGATATCGCTCTGCACCGCTTCATCTTCGCGCTCGGTATCCGCCATGTCGGCGAGACGACGGCGAAGCTCCTGGCGCGCTCCTATGGCAGCTATGAAGCCTTCGAGGTGGCAATGAAGGAGGCGGCGCCTCTTTCGGGAGACGCATGGAACGACCTCAACAATATCGAGGGCATCGGTGAGGTCGTGGCGCGCGCTATCGTCGAATTCTACAAGGAGCCGCGCAACATCGCCGTGATCTCGAAGCTGCTCGAAGAGGTGCGGCCGCAAGAGGCGGAACAACCGACCACATCGGGCAGCCCTGTTGTCGGCAAGACGGTGGTTTTCACCGGTTCACTCGAGAAATTTACCCGCGATGAAGCCAAGGCCAAGGCCGAGAGCCTCGGTGCCAAGGTTTCCGGCTCAGTTTCGAAAAAGACCGACATTGTCGTCGCCGGACCCGGTGCGGGATCGAAGCTCGACAAGGCACGGGAATTCAATGTGCAGGTCATGACCGAGGATGAGTGGCTGGCGCTGATTGGGGGCTAACGTGGTTTTGATTGCGAGGTTGATTTGTTCCCGTTTTGGGAATAATTGTTGTCAATGAATATCGTTGCAAAAACGACGCTTCGTAGATTTTGGGAGCGCCACCCGCAAGCGAGAGTTCCCCTTGCAACATGGTATTCGGTCGTCAGCAAAACCGAATGGAGCGGGCCGGCTGACATCAAAAAGATGTTTGGTGCTAACGTGGATTTTATCGGTGACAACCGCGTGATCTTCGATATTGCCGGCAACAAATACCGATTGGTTGTTCATATCGTCTACAAGCATAGGCGCGTGCTGATCAAATTTGTCGGCACTCATGCGGACTATGACAGAATTGATCCGGAGACAGTGTGATGAGGGATATCAAACCGATCAAGACAGATGCGGATCTTGAATGGGCTCTTGCGGAGATCGCTCCTTATTTCGACAATCCACCGGAGGATGGAACAGCGGAAGCGGATCGTTTCGACGTGCTGACGGATTTAATCGAAGCCTATGAAAACCGGCATTTCACGGTCGAAGATCCAGAACCGGTTGAGCTTCTGCGGGCATTCATGGAAATGACGGGTCGGAGTCAGTCTGATCTAGCTGAGCTTCTGGGCTCCCGCTCCCGTGCCTCGGAAATCCTTGGCCGGAAGCGGGCATTGACGCTTGATATGATTTTCAAACTTAAGGAAGAGTGGGGCATTCCCGCCGATTGCCTCGTGCGGCCCTATGCCTTGGTTGCATGAGTGTGAGGGCTACATCCTCACGCGCGCCATCGTGAATGCATCCACATATTCACCGTTGCGAAACGCAAAGGCTTTGAGCCGTCCCTCGGTTTCGAAACCGAATTTCTCGTAAAGCCGGATCGCCCGTCCATTGTCGACATAGACCGTCAGTTCCAAGCGTTTGATCGCCAGCCAATTGTCGGCGGCGTCGATGAGGGCGGTGAGCAACGCCGAGCCGATGCCCCGGCCGGTGAAATCGTCGTGGACGCCCATGCCGAGGTGGCCGGTGTGGATCTGCCGGCCGGAATGGCGGCGCAGGCCGGCATTGCCGACGACTTGCCCGTCGAGCACGGCGACGAGATTGATCGAGCCGGGTAGGGTTTTTTCCATCCACTGCCGGGTTTCTTCGATGCTCTGGAAGGGTAGGCGTAGTGTGCCGGCGCGATATCCGGGCAGATTGGCAATAAAGGCTACCGCTTCGGCATCGGACAGCCGTGCGGCGCGGATTTCCACTGTGCCCGGTTTTCGGGATCGTCGTTCGTCTGAATCTTGTTGTTCGGAATTCATGTGCTCTCCTTAAGGTTCAAGAGGAGAGCAGAGCCTTCAAACCCTGCTCGCCTCGGCAGGGTTGAAAGGGACCGCAATCAGCTCAACGCGACGCCGCTCCCGCTCGCCCTGCAAGGGGTGAGGTGGTGAGAGTATGCATCACGGTGGTGCGGTTTGCGATCATGGCAACAACTTCCGGTGCTTTGCGCGGAAGTCAATGGGTTGCCTTTAACAACCGATTTGCATGGTATTTCCCGCATACCGTGTCGACCACTCGCCTTAATGCGAAAGGATGAATTGAATTGGCGTCGCGCAGGCCGCTGAATACCATCAGGGGCATGATGTAAAAGGCGAATCCCTTTCGTCCGGTCCCGCGCAATATGGGTTAGTGGGCGCCGGGTTCAATGCGTTTGATACTTGTCAACGACGTCTCAATCATTCGCGGCGGTGCGACAAAGGTGGCGTTGCAATGCATTGATGCGAGCAGGCAAGCAGGGCTGAATTGCGCCATCCTGGTCGGCGATGACGGCGAAGGACTGAAGCCGCGCTTTGCCGGCATCCGCACGGTCGCGCTCGGCGAACGACCCCTTCGCGACGGGCCTACTTTCACCGATGTCTTCGAGAAGAATTACAACAAGCGTGCCTACGAGGCGCTGGACGGTCTGCTGAAGGAAACGGACGAGGAGACTGTCGTGCATGTGCACGGCTGGTCGCAAATTCTCTCGCCGTCGATCTTCTACGCACTCGCCAAACACAAGGCCAAGGTCATCATCACGGCGCATGATTTCTTCCTGACTTGTCCGAACGGAGGGCTGATCAATTTCCAGAGCGGAACGGTCTGCGATGTCCGCCCGCTGTCGGCAGGATGTCTGACGACCAATTGCGACAAGCGAAATTATCTCCACAAACTCTGGCGCTTCCGCCGCACGCTGACCCAACGCGGCGTCGGCGAGGAGTTCTGGAGCCGCGTCGGCATCGTGTTGGCGCATGAGAGCATGGAACCCTATTTGAATTCCGGCCCGTTGCAGCATTTTCTGACCTTGCGCACACCGACGGAGCCATTGACGCCAACGCCCGTGGAGGCTTGGCGCAATCACCGCACCGTCTTCTTGGGGCGTATGTGCTGGGAAAAGGGTGTTCGCACGCTCGCCGACGCATTGAACAAGACCGGGCGAACGGCGACGCTGATCG
This sequence comes from Martinezella paranaensis, assembly GCF_014200235.1. NCBI lineage: Bacteria > Pseudomonadati > Pseudomonadota > Alphaproteobacteria > Hyphomicrobiales > Rhizobiaceae > Martinezella > Martinezella paranaensis. The sequence goes on from NZ_JACHBI010000003.1 coordinate 221,183, forward strand.
GCCGTGGACCGCTGCTCGACGAGATGCAGCGGGCGTTGCCGCATTGTTGGGTGCCGGGTTGGCTGGCCGACGAGGAGGTGACGACGCTGGCCGGGGAAGCGCGCGTCTTCATCATGCCGTCCCGCATGCCCGAACCCTACGGACTGGTGGCCGCCGAGGCGCTGATGTCCGGCATTCCCGTCATCGTCAGCAGCAATGCGCTGATAGCCGCCGAAGTAGAGCGGCACGGCGCGGGACTGGTCTTTAAAAGCGGCGATGCCGGCTCGCTGGCGGAACGCCTCGCGAGCACGGATGACGACAGACTGATGCAGAAATTATGCGAAGGCGCGTTAGCACTTGGCCAGCGGATTGCACCCAGCAAAGCAGAATGGGGTCGGCGCATGGTCGATATCTATACAGGCAGGAGCGGCTTCTTCGCTCATTGAAAAGGGGGCAATGACATGGCGCGGGCGTTGGTAACGGGGGGCTGTGGTTTTGTGGGGAGGCATCTGATCAAGCGGCTTTTGACCGAGGGGTTGGATGTTGTGTGCGTCGATCAATTGGTGGAAGGGACGGGGGCACGGCATCCCGATCTCTGGCAGCGCTTTCCTGGATCGCGCTTTACGTTTTTCGAGGAGGATTGTCGCACTTTCTTTCTCCGCCCTGCGGAACGTTTCGACTATGTTTTCCACCTTGCCGCGCTGGTCGGAGGCCGCGTGACGCTGGAGGCGCGCACGCTGGACGTTGCCGAGGATCTGGCGGTGGATACGGAATTGTGGAAATGGGCGGCACGCGCCAAGCCTGGCTGCGTCGTGTTCTTCAGCTCCAGTGCGGCCTATCCCGTCTCGCTGCAGACGGTCGCTAACCACCGGCTGCTTTCGGAAGATATGATTTCTTTCGAGGCCGCCATTGGCGTGCCGGATCTCAGCTATGGCTGGGCGAAACTGACCGGCGAATATCTGATGAAGCTCTATGTCGAACGCTACGGCCATCGGGCGGTCGCATATCGGCCGTTCAGCGGCTATGGCGAAGATCAGGATCTGGCCTATCCATTCCCGGCCATTTGTCGCCGCTTGCTTAACGAAAGAGGCGCGCCGGAAGTTTTCGTCTGGGGGTCGGGCCGGCAATGCCGGGACTTCATCCATATTGATGATTGCGTCGATTTCATCTGGCAAACCAAGGAACTATTGCCGGATGGCGCAAGCCTCAACCTTTCGACCGGCCTGGCTACCTCCTTTATGGAGCTGGCGGAGACCATTGCTCGGCAAATTGGCTGGAATCCTGTCGTGAACGGCCTCTGCGATCGCCCTGAAGGCGTCTTCTATCGCTGCGGCGATACGGCTCTGCAGCGTTCCTATGGGCTCGCGCCGCGCGTCAGCCTGGAGGAGGGAATTGCGCGAATGCTCAATCATCTGCGTATGGAGCAGGAGCAGTACGACATCGCTATCTGACGCGCGACCTCTCCTCTCACGCAGGTTTTCGCCGCGACATCAGTTCATGTCACTTGACATGCAACCAAATAGTTGCCTATAAGATCACCAATAGGCAACTAAATGGTTCCGTGTTTGCATGAACGACGATGCGGTTTTTCGAGCTTTGGCGGATGCAAGCCGGCGGCAATTGCTGGACCGACTGTATGAGCAGAATGGCCAGACGCTCGGCGAACTCTGCCAGGGCTTGGAGATGACGCGCCAAGCCGTGGCGAAACATCTTGCCATATTGGCAGAGGCGAACCTGGTATCCGCGCAGCGGCAGGGCCGGGAGAAGCTGCATTTTATCAATCCCGTTCCGATCAACCACATCGCCGAACGCTGGATCAACAAATTCGAGCGCCGCCAATTAAGCGCTCTTTCCGCCCTCAAGAAAGCGCTGGAGGGTGATAGCGGCGAGTAGCGGCCGCCAGATACCGTCACTAGGAAATCACCTTACAAGAGGAGAAATATCATGACCGGTAGCAGCTTTGTTTATGTGACCTTCATCCGCACCACACCCGACAAGCTTTGGTCAGCGCTGACGACGCCGGAGTTCATCAAGAAATACTGGTTCAACATCCAGCATGAGACCGATTGGAAGGTCGGTTCGCCATGGAAGATGGTCTATCCGGACGGTCGTATCACGGACACCGGCGAGATCGCGGAGTTCGATCCGCCGAAGCGGCTCGCCATCAAATGGCGCAACGAATTCATGCCTGAACTGAAGGCGGAAGGCTGGTCGCGTTGCGTCATGGATATCGAGCAGGTGGAGGATGTGGTGAAGCTCACCGTCACCCACACGATGGAGCTGGAAAATGCGAAGTTCATCGGTGCCGTATCCGGCGGCTGGCCGAAAATCCTCTCCAACCTCAAATCGCTCCTGGAGACAGGCGAGGTCGTGTTGAAGGAAATCAGATGAGCGACAGCAGGGGCGCTTACGGAGCGCCCCGGCCTCCCTTGCATCCCCCGATCGCCACCTTACCTTAGCGGGGCCGCGGCTCGATCGGCGGCGATGTTGGAGGGTGCTCGATGACGTCACTGAAATTGCATGCCGCTATTGCCGCGTCGTTCCTGGCGCTGGCGCCTGTTTCCGCTTCGGCTGAGATTGTCGGCAAGGTTGGGGTGGATTGGACCGGCAACGACATTCTGGTCGATGCCGTACCGGATCCGGAAGTATCCGGCGTAACCTGCCACGTCACCTATTTCGACCGGAGCGTCATCGACCGGCTGAGGAACGGCAATTGGTTCGAAGACCCTTCCAACAACTCCATTGCCTGCCGTCAGACGGGGCCGATCGAGATCGGCAATATCAGCCTGTCGGAGGGTGGCGAAGAGGTGTTTCGCGCCGGCTTGTCGCTGATTTGGAAGAAGCTGGTGGTCGACCGAATCTACGACAAGAAGAACGACACGCTGGTCTATCTCATCCATTCACGCGAATTGACCGATGGTTCGGCGAAAATGGCAATTTCGACCATTCCGTTGTTCGGCCAGAATGTTACCTGGAAGAATGGCAAACCCAAATAAGATTACCGGGATACCGCATTGAGAACCGTCAAGGGGTTTGTACCAAAAAAAGTCCTGCTCTTTGGTTACTGAATGCCTCTCGGTCGCTTTCGGATTGCGCCATTTTGGTGCAGTTCTAGGGCGAACGTGGAAGTGCCACTTCCATCTGTTCACGGCCTGCGCGACCGGCGCACCGGCAACACCCCTGCCGACGACGGTCCTTCAAACACAATCGCCCTGGAGCGCTTGCTCCAGGGCGATTTTCGTTTGCGATGCTGTCTGGAAATCAAGCCGCTTGCGCGAGCTCGTCCGCAATCACCGTGTCGAGGTTCAGGAAGCAGACCATGGTCTTCTCCAGCGCGACGATGCCGCGGCAGAAGGCGCGCTGCGCTTCCGGAATGATTTCCGGCGGCGGCTGCAGATCTTCGCTCTTGATGCTCATCATATCGGAGACCTGTTCGACCAGCAGGCCGACGAGCTTGCCGGCGATATCGGTGACGATGATGGCGGAGCGTTCGGACGGCTCGGTCATCTTCATGCCGAGGCGGCAGGCCATATCGATGACCGGGATCACCGCGCCACGCAAATTGATGAGGCCAAGCACGTAGGGCGGCGTGTGCGGCATCGGCGTCACCGGCGCCCAGCCGCGGATTTCGCGGATGGCCATGATGTCAATGCAGAATTCCTGATCGCCGAGGTGGAAGGAGACGATCTCCAGATAGGCGCCCGATTGTTTGATAGCATTCGTCATGGTCAAGGACTTCCCGTTTGGCGCCGGCGGCAGGCGGCGGTAGCGATTGAAAAAGGATCGGCTGGAGCGGCTGATGGCTGCGACAGCATCCGGTGGCTTTGGCGCTTAAAACGCGCTTCGCTCTCCGGCGGGCGTCATGCCCTTCTGGAAGAAAATCGATTTGCCGCATATTCGGCGGCCGGCGAGTCGGACTTCGCCCCTTTGTATTTTGATGTTCGCGCGGAGTGGTTAGAATTGCTTTAACGCGACGATGGATTCCGCATCTTTGCGCCCGGACCGGGGCATTCACCTTACTCAGCAGCCCCCAAAAACATCTTCTTGAATTGCGTCCTCCACTTCAACCCGCTAAACCCTTGAAATAATCGCCTGCGCGGCCCGCTTATCGAGCCTCGGCCGGCGTGGTGAGGAAAAGCAGCGATGAAGAGCGTGCGGATTGTTGTCTGGATAGCCGTGGTGATCGTGGCCGGGCTGTTGGGTTGGTTGAGCTTCGGCGTTACCAAGTCGCCAGAAGCTGCCAGCGAGGGACCATACGGCGTGCCGTTCACGCTGGTTGCGCAGAATGGCCAGCCGGTCAGCGAGCAGGCGTTTCGTGGAAAGCCGACGGCGCTTTTCTTCGGCTATACGCATTGTCCCGATGTCTGCCCGACGACCTTGTTCGAGCTGAACGGCTGGATGCAGAAGGTCGATCCCGACGGGACGAAGCTCAACGCCTATTTCGTGACCGTCGATCCGGCACGCGATACGCCCGCGATCATAAAGGAATATGTCTCCAACGTTTCCAGCCGTATCACCGGCATTTCGGGTGACCCCGACAAGGTGATGGATATGGTCAAGGGCTTCAGGGTCTATGCCAAGAAGGTGCCGCTCGACGAAAAAGATCCGAACGGCGACTACACCATGGATCATACCGCCTCGGTCTTCCTGCTCGATTCCGCCGGCCGCTTTGCCGGCACAATCGCCTATCAGGAAGACCCGGATGTAGCGGTCAAGAAGTTGCAAAACCTGATCAAGAAGGGCTAGGGAGTACCGATGGCGGACGGAGCCGGAGGAGAGAGGAAATCCAGATCCGTCCTGATCGCGGGTGCCGGTCCGGCTGGCTTGACTGCAGCCCTGGAGCTTGCCCGCCGTGGTTTCATTCCGCGTATCGTCGATGACGGCCAAGGGCCTGCGCCTTTGGAAGAGAGCCGGGCTCTCGGCATCAATGCCCGCACATTGACGCTGCTCTCGCCTTCCGGCGTTACCGAGCGCATCCTTGCGGCCGCTCAACCCATTGCACATTTCCGTATCCGCTCTGGAACCAAGGTCCTTGCCGATGTCGACACGCGACGGATGCCGGGACGCTTCGGCGCGATTCATGGCCTGGCGCAAGGCGTGACCGAGCGGTTGCTGATCGAGGCGCTCGCGGCCCACGGCATTGCACCGGAGTGGCAGACCGCGATCCTGGTGGAAACCATCGCCGATGTTAACAGGCCGGAGGTGATGCTGCGGCGCGCGGACGGGGCCACGGAGACGGTTCGTCCCGATATACTGATCGGCGCCGATGGCGCCCACTCGGCCGTTCGCAAAGCGCTTGGCGCCGGTTTTCCCGGTGAGGCGCTGGAGGCTTATTTCTATCTCGCCGATTTTCGGTATGCGAGACCGGTGGACACGCATTTCGCCGAGATCACGCTTTGCGATCCCGGCATGGTCGGGCGTTTGCCCGTGTCCTCCGATGTACTGCGCTACATCTCGACATTGGAGGATTTCGAAAGCCGCATTGTTCATCCCGATGCGGTTGTCGAAAAGACCTGGGTCTCGCAGTTCCGTATCAATTTCCGCCATGTCGAGCCGATGGCCAGGGGTAACGTGTTTCTGGCGGGCGATGCGGCGCATATTCATTCCCCGGCTGGTGCGCGCGGCATGAATCTCGGCATAGAGGATGCCTGCTGGCTTGCCTGGCTCATTGCGGAAGGCCGCGAAGAGGAGTATTCGGCGCTCAGAATTCCAGCCGTGAAACGGGTGCTGAAGCAGACCTATGGCCTGACCCGCCTAATCACCATGAAAAATCCGCTGGCGATTGCTGCACGCAATCTGTTCGCGCCGCTGCTTCTGCGTTTCGGACCGGTGCGGCACGAGCTGCTTCACAATATCGCTGGCTATGGCACGCCGAAGCCGCCCTGGATCGACTGGGCCGAATAAGAGCAAGAGAGAACGAAGACTTGAGTGAAATCCGCCTGTACGTAACGACGACCGAGAAAAAGGCCGAACAGATTCTCGATCTGATGACGCCGATGTTCGAAGACGAAGAATTGCCGATCGCCACCACCGAGATCGATGAGAAGAAGGATATCTGGGAAGCTTCGATCTATCTCTATGCAGACGACGAAGAGGACGTGCACGCCCGATTTGCAGGCGTGTTGAAGCCAGCTTTTCCGGAACTCGTCATCCAAAGGGAAGTCATTCCCGATGTCGATTGGATCGCAAAGTCGCTGGAGGGGCTTAAGCCGGTTCGGGCAGGGCGCTTCCTGGTGCATGGCTCGCATGATCGCGACAAGGTGAAGCCCAGCGATATCGCCATCGAGATCGATGCCGGCCAAGCCTTCGGCACGGGCCATCACGGTACGACGGCGGGTTGCCTGGAGACGATCGAAAAAGTGCTCGCCAGCCGCCGGGTGCGCAACGCGCTCGATCTCGGCACGGGTAGCGGCGTCCTGGCGATCGGCGTGCGCAAGTTGCGCAATATTCCGGTTCTCGCCACCGATATCGATCCGGTTGCGGTTCGTGTTGCCCGTGAAAATGTTCGCGGCAACGGCATAGCCTCCGGTATCGCGCTGGAGACGGCGCCCGGCTTTCATTCCACGGCCTTTTCCCGCCACGGGCCTTTCGACCTGATCATCGCCAATATTCTTGCTCGGCCGCTGATCAAAATGGCGCCGCAACTGGTTGCCCATCTCGCGCCCGGCGGTTCGGTGATTCTTTCCGGCATCCTCGCCCAGCAGCGTTGGAAGGTGCTGGCCGCCTATAACGGTGTAAGGATGCGCCATGTGCGCACCATCTGGCGCAATGGCTGGGTCACCATCCATCTCGACCGGCCTTAAAATCCTTCGCCGCTTACCCTAACCCTCTCCCCGCACGCGGGGAGAGCAGACCTTATTGTGGGAGACCTAAAACGCAAAAGGCGGTGCCGAAGCACCGCCCTGCAGACCGGTATCTGACCGATCCTGCCCGCGAGCGTGTGGAGGAGTGCTCAAGCGGGCTCTACCGTTCAGGTCGCAATCCGGGGAGGGAGGAGGAGTTCCGGACCGCGATCCAATACGAACGCGTAGTCTTGTAACTGTTAGTGGCGACCGCCACGGTTTGCGCCGATTGCCTTCGACGTTTCGACTTCGAGCTGACGAAGCGCGCCGATGGAGTGACGTACGGTGCGACGCTCGCCTGCCAGCGCCGGGCTAACATATACGGAGCGAGAGATAGGCATTTTCATAGTCCTTTTTGAGTGGGTTCGTCGTGAACCCCGTTTGATGCGCTCCATATAGCGACTCGCCTTTTTGCGTGGCAGGGGGCATGCTTCATGGGAGCTATGCAGTTGATGCATAATTCGCGTCGTGATGATGTCACAATTCAACCTGCCTGCTCACGAAATGGGCGAATTCGTTAACGTCCGATTCTCTTACCTTGAGGGCGTCGGTCGGAGTTCTCTTCGGATCAATAGTGCGCAATCGGGCCTGAAAATCGTTTCACACTTCTCGGGCTCATGCTCTAACATGCTGTCGCCGCTCAGTTTCGCGGATTCTCGGGTCATATTCGGATTAAGCCATGTTCCAGTCTTTCGACGTCACTTCCACCCCGCAATTCGGCCGCGAGCGCGTCACCGGTCTGCGGGCCGCCTTCAGCGATCTCGGCATTGACGGCTTCCTCGTACCCCGTGCCGATGAGTATCAGGGCGAGTATGTGCCCAAGTGCTCGGAGCGTCTGGCCTGGTTGACCGGATTCACTGGCTCTGCGGGTGTTGCGCTTGTGACACAGTCGCAGGCCGTGGTTTTCGTCGATGGCCGCTATGTGACGCAGCTTGCCGAGCAGGTGGACGGATCGGTCTTTACCGGTGGCGATCTGGTCGACGAGCCGCCGCATGTCTGGCTGCCGCGCCATGCGCCCAAGGGCTTCAGGCTCGGCATCGATCCGTGGCTGCACACCGGCGCGGAGGTGCGGCGGCTGGAAAAGGCACTGGCGGAAATCGGAGGCAAGCTTGTCTTCCTGCCGCATAATCCGCTCGACAAGCTCTGGAGCGACCGGCCGGCCGAACCGCTGGGCGCCGTCATCATTCAGGATATTGCGCAGGCTGGTGTTCTCGCCAAGGACAAGCTGGCAGCCATCGCGGCCGATCTGAAGGCCAAGAAGCTCAAGGCCGCGCTGATCACCGATCCGTCTTCGGTCGCCTGGATCTTCAATATTCGCGGCAACGATGTGCCGCACACGCCGCATCCTCTGGCCCGCGCCATCATCTATGCCGAGGGCGAAGCGGAGCTCGTCCTTGACAAGCGCAAGACCAAGGTCGAGGCGGAGGCCTATCTAGCGCAGATCTGCAGACAATTGCCGCCTTCCGATCTCGCCAAGCAACTGGCTACCGCCTCCGCAAATGGCGGGCGCATTCTCGTCGATCCCGATCTCGCTTCCTATGCGCTGACCGACCTCATCCGTCGCGAGGGCGGAGAGGTGGTGGAGGGCACCGATCCGGCCCGGCTGCCGCGGGCGCGCAAGAATGCCGCCGAAATCAACGGCTCGGCCGCTGCCCATCTGCAGGACGGCGCAGCTATGGTCGAATTCCTCTATTGGCTGGAGACCAGTAAGCCAGGCACGATCACGGAAATCGCCGCTGCCGAACGGCTGGAGGCAAGCCGCGTGCGCGTCGGTCAGAGCATGCAGAACCCGCTCAAGGATATCTCCTTCGATACCATCGCTGGCGCAGGTGAACATGCGGCGATCATGCACTATCGCGTCACGACGGCGAGCGATCGGCTGATCCAGGCCGGCGAGCTGTTTTTGATCGATTCCGGTGCTCAATATATCAACGGCACGACCGACATTACCCGCACCGTGGGCATCGGTGCTGTTTCCGAGGAGCAGAAGCGCCTGTTCACGCTGGTGTTGAAGGGCATGATCGCCATCAGCACGGCGCGCTTCCCCAAGGGCTCGCGCGGTTGCGATCTCGATCCGCTGGCACGTATCGCGCTCTGGAAATCCGGTGTGGATTTTGCCCATGGCACCGGCCATGGCGTCGGCTCGTATCTTTCGGTACATGAGGGCCCGCAGCGCATCTCGCGGCTATCGACGCAGGAGCTGCTGCCCGGCATGATCCTGTCGAACGAGCCGGGCTATTACCGCCCAGGCCATTTCGGCATCCGCATCGAGAATCTGATCTACATTCGCGATGCGGAGGAGATTGAAGGTGGCGACATGCCGATGCTCGGCTTTGAAACGCTGACTTTCTGCCCGATCGACCGTAGCCTCGTCCTGCCGGAACTGCTGACCCGCGACGAATTACAATGGCTGAACGATTATCACGTCAGAACCCGCGAAGCGCTGATGCCGCTGATCCACGACAAGGAGATCCGTGCTTGGCTGGAAAATGCGACCCTGGAACTCAGTCGCTGAGGAGTGGCCTATTCTGCCCGTAAAGGGCAGGATAGGCATCGCTTTCCTTCGGGCTAGATGCCGAGGAAATGTCTCCAGACCATCACGACCACCCAGCCGGCGATGAGCATGAATGTCGGCGAGAAGCGCAAGCCCACCAATAGCGCCACGGCCATCGCCACCTTCGTATCCCAGCCGCCGATGAAAAAGGCGGGTGCGACGAGCGTGGTGAGGACGGCGGCCGGTACCGCGTTCAGCGCGGCCTCGACGCGGGGAGGGATGCGGGTCATCTTGGTAATGAGGATGTAGCCGCCGATGCGCGTGAGGAAGGTGACGACAGCGGCAGCGAAAATCAGCAGGACCATGTGCGGATTGAAATCGGTCATGGTCAGACCTCGTGATTTTCGGTGGCGAGGTCGGGCTTGCGGTTCGATCTGAGCGGCGGCAGCATGGCGGCGAGGGCAACGCCTGCAAAGGCGCCGATGCTGACATGCCAGGGCGAACCGACATAGCGATAGGCAATGGCCGAGGCGGCGGTGCTGGCGATAACCACGGGCAGGAAATTGTCGCGTTTGCGGAAGCCGATGACGATGCCGAGGAAATAGATTGGCAGTAAAATATCGAGGCCGATCGTCTTGGGATCGCCGACCAGGCTGCCAAGCATGCCGCCGACGAGGCTGATCACCACCCAGGGAACGTAGATCATCGCTGCGAAACCGAAGTACCAGGCAAAGGTGACCGGCTTGCCGCTTTCGGCGCGCTTGATGGTTTCGGCAAATTGCGGATCGACCAGCAGGAAGAAAGTGAAGAATTTTTCGACGGGCGAGAAGCGCCTGATGTAACGGGCGATCGCGGCCGAATAGAGCACATGACGGAAATTGACCGCCAGGATCGACAGAACGATCAGCCACGCCTGGACATTATGGCCGAATAGCTCAATGCCCACCATCTGGCTGGCGCCGGCATAGACGGTGCCGCTCATCAGGGTGAGTTCGCCGAGCGACATGCCCTGGTCGCTCGCCAGAGCACCGAACAATGCGCCGAAGGGCGCCGCCGCGAGGCCGATGGGGATGCCCGCTTTCAAGCCTTCAAAAAAATCCCCGCGACTCATGGCCCGCTCTGTCCTTTATGGAAAACTGATGGAGCTGTAAGCTGCGGGCGGAGTGTCGGCAATTCAATTTCCTTGATAGGACAATTGATTTCGTTGATCTAGCCGATTGGATTTGCTCGTAAAACACCGGGGTATCATAGATGAAAGAGATTGCCTTTCCGAAAGAGGAAAAAGCCGCGATCGTCGCCCGCCTTCAGCAATATTTCTCCGATGAACTCGACCAGACGCTCGGCGCGCTGCCGGCGGAATTCCTGCTCGATTTCTTCACGACCGAAATCGGGCCGCATTTCTACAATCAGGGCCTGCGCGACGCCCATGCGGCGCTGATGACGAAGATGGAGGATTTTGGCGAGGCGATCTATTTGCTGGAAAGAGAAGCAGTAAGCCATTCGCAACCGGGGAGGCGGTGACTTAGCGCAGTGCGCTGCCCTCGACCATCCTCATCAAACTCTCGACCTCATCGGGAACGCCCTCGGACAATCGGGCTGCTGCAACATAAGGAAGCCAGATGAGAATGGCCGCACGGCTCCCGCCGCTTATACCCGCATAGGCATCGACATAAGCTGCGGCCAGGTCGCGATCATAGTGATGTATGAGAACGTAGCTTCGGCAGACATCTGCAAATGGGTCTCCGCTGCAGGCGTCAAGCCAATCGACCGTACCTGCGCGCTCAAGAGATCCAAGCACATTCCAAGGGTGAAAGTCTCCGTGACAAAGCCTGTCGCCATCTGGCATGCGACGAAGCCCGGACAAGAGATGCTGCCGTTGGATCTCCTGCAACTGCGCCGCTCGCTCAATATTGTGAGACAAGCGCGATTTCAGACTTGGAAGTCTGACGCCGCTATGCTCGTGGATTTTGCAATGTATGGCCGCCAGAGCATCCAGATAGGCTGGCGTCTTCAGCGGCCGCAGGGTGATTGCTTCGCCGAATGTCCCGCCTTCGGCTCGTGTCATGGTCAGGCCCCAGCGGCCTTCAATTTCGCCGACTTCCTGCACCCTCGGAGCGTTGACGCCCAGATCTTCGAGGATTGCGAGGATTGCCGCCTCTCGAAATGCTGACGCCTTGGATGAGGGCGTCTTGTATAGCTTTAGAACCAGCGTGCCGCTCTCATAGACTTCCGCCTCTTTGCCAGCACCAAGGAGGTTTCCACGTTCCACACCGATCATTGAACTGGCCTCGTTTCGATTGTCGCCTCGTAGGCGTTCTATCGGAAGAGCTGGGAACAATGGACGACAAGTAGCGTGTCCCGCTACTTTTTCACCTGGAACGTATGTTCCGGACCCGGAAACGTCCTTGCCTTCACTTCCTCTGCATAGGCTTCTGCCGCCTTGGAAATGGTCGGCGCCAGCTCGGCAAAATGCTTCACGAAGCGCGGCTTGAAATCGCTGAAAAGGCCGAACATATCGTCCGATACTAGAATCTGGCCATCGCAGGCCGGCGACGCGCCGATGCCGACGGTCGGGATATCGATCGAGGCGGTGATTTCACGGGCGAGGGGCTCCACAGTGCCCTCGACGAGAAGCGCAAAGGCGCCGGCTTGCGCAATCACCTTGGCATCGCGCCGGATTTTGTCAGCTTCTTCGTCGGAGCGGCCGAGCGAGCGATAGCCGCCGCTCGTATTGACCTTTTGCGGCATTAGGCCGACATGGCCGAAGACCGGAACGCCGCGGCTGGTCAGGAATGCGACCGTCTCGGCCATCTCCTCGCCACCCTCCAGCTTGACGCCGTTGCAGCCTGTTTCTTTCAAAATGCGTGCCGAATTGCGAAAAGCCTGTTCCTTCGATTCCTGATAAGAGCCGAAAGGCAGGTCGACGATAACACAGGCCTTTTGAGCGCCGCGCATGACGCCTTGGCCATGGGCGATCATCATCTCCAGCGTAACCCCGACCGTCGTTTCCATGCCGTAAAGGACCATGCCGAGGGAATCGCCGACCAGAAGCAGGTCGCAATGCGGGTCGAGAAGCCGGGCGATCGGTGTCGTGTAGGCCGTGAGGCTGACGATCGGGCGCGTGCCCTTCATCGCCTCGATCTGGGTGGGTGTGGTACGCTTTGTCTGTCCGATCGTGCTCATCTCAGGCGGCCTTGTCGCTGACGGCCTGCTTGAGGCCAATGACGCGGTTGTCGAGCAGGCGGGTAGCGCCGATGCGGACGAAGAGGGCAACGAGGATAGGCTGTCCCTGCAGTCTCGTCAGCGGCTCCAGGGTTTCGGGATGGCAAACAGCAGCGACTTCGGGTGTCGCCAGCGGCTCGTTGGCGATGAAGGCGCGCAGTGCCGCCTCGAAAGCGGCTGGATCGTCGGCACCTTCTGCGTAGAGCCGCTCGGCCTCGGCCAATGCTTTCGGCACGATGACCGCGGCGGCGCGTTCTTTCTTCGAGAGATAGACGTTGCGCGAAGACAGCGCCAAGCCATCGGCATCGCGCACGGTCGGTACCGGCACGACGCGGACCGGCTGGGCCAGATCGTCCACCATGCGGCGGATGATCACCACCTGCTGATAGTCTTTCTCGCCGAAGTAAGCGCTATCGGGTTGGACGATGTTGAAAAGCTTGGTGACGACCGTGGCAACGCCGGAGAAATGGCCCGGGCGAACCGCGCCCTCCAATTCCATCCCGAGCTTCGGCACATCGACCAGCGTTTCCATCCGTCGCGGATACATATCAGCCACGGTTGGAGCGAAGAGGAAATGGACCTTGCCATCGCGCAGCATGGTGCTGTCGCGCTCAAGATCGCGCGGATATTTTGTAAGATCCTCGTTGGCGCCGAATTGCAGCGGATTGACGAAGATCGACACGACAACAATGTCGTTTTCGGCCCTGGCGCGGGCAACCAGTTCCATGTGGCCGGCGTGCAGATAGCCCATGGTCGGCACCAGGCCGATGCTTTTTCCGGCTTTGCGATAAGCGGAAAGGCGCTCGCGCAATGCGGCTATTGTGCTGATGGTTTCCATGCTGACACTCCTCCACGGACCGGCGCCGCCCAACGCCCTTCCGTCTCCCCTTTGATTTCGCGGGTTCTTCTAACGTGTGCGGTGCAAAAAGGCAATTCACGGGAGGCCCCTGCGGCCCAAGTCCATTATATGTTGCGCATATAGCTTAGCGCTTTTCTCAGCTTTTTGCTGTTAGCTGCCGGCATGGCAAAGATCATAGCATTGGCGGCATATTTTTATCAGGCGGCGGTGGCTTTCGGGCTGCTGATCGCGGTCGCGCATTTGCTGTCGCCGGCGGATTATGCCGCCTATTCGTTGTTCATTTCCATCAGCCAGTTCGCGGCGATCTTCTGTTTCGAATGGGTGCGTTTCGCCTGCAGCCGTTTCTATCCGGGCCAGGCGCCGGGTAGCGAGGCAGCGGAGCGTACGGCTTTAACCGTCGAATTTGCCGCTTGCTCCGTGATCTGCATCCTGGCTGCCCTTGCATCGACCTTCTTCGCAGTACCGAAGGAGATCGCGGTGCTTGGCGGTCTGGTGGCGATCTTTCAGGGTGGCAGCGACCTGCATCTGACTATGCTGCGTTTCCGCCAGGAGTTTCGCGCTTTTTCGCGGCTGCAGGGTTCGCGGGCCACCATTCTGGCGGTTGGCACGCTGGCTGGCGCGGCGATCATGCCGAGTTTTGCCTATGCGGTCGCCGGCCTGCTCGCAGGTTACGTCGCCTATAGCGGACTAGCAATGTTCCTGACCCGCAACAGCCTGAGAGAGGCAGCGGATCTCCAACTGCCGCTGATGCGAAAGCATTTTGTCTATGGCAGCGTTGCGGCCGGTGCCTCGGTTATCGGGCTTTTGGCGCCGCTTGGGTTGAAATCGATCCTGACGGCGGCTTTGGGCGCGGGCGGTGCGGCGGGGGCGCTGCTGGCGCTTGACTTGCTGCAGCGGCCTTTCGTGCTCATCGTCTCGGCTCTGCAGGCCATCCAATATCCCGATGTGGTCGCAACCTACGACCGCGAGGGCGCAACAGTGGCGTTCCGGCGGCAGCTCGGCGGCTACTATTCGCTGCTCACGGGTTTCACCTTGATGACGGCGGCGGGGATCTTTGCCCTGCTGCAGCCGGTCGGTCATTTCGTCATCGCTCTGAGCCTGCGCGATGGCTTTCTTCACGCGGCGCCATTGGTCACCGGCCTGTCAGTCTGCCGGGCTTTGACGCTCAACATGCTGCCAACGCCGGCGCATCTGCGCCATCGGCTGCTGGCGATCTTTCTGCTGGCCGTGGTGGATTGCGTGTTGCTCAACGTCGGCGCACTCGCGGGCGGTTATCTCGTTTCCTTCAGTGACGGCGCGCTGATGGCCGGAGCGATGATCGGGGCTCTGATCGCGATGGTGATCGGCGTGAAAGTGCTGATGGCGCTGCCCTTCGATTTTGTTTGGCAGCCGGTCGTGCTTTCAGCAGTCGGGCTCGCCGTGCCGGTGCTGGCAACAGCCGGCTTCGACTATTCGCTGTGGATTTCAGTCGGCGCCGGAATGGCCGGCGGGGCGGCCTTTTGTCTGCTTGGCCTTTACAGCTATTTCGTCAAGATGTTCCGCCGGCAGGCCGTGTCGTAACTAAAGATCTTCCAGCATGGACAGCACGCGGTCGGCGCTGCGGTCCCAGGAGAAACGGGCGACATTCTCGCGGCCCCTTTGCCGCAGGTCTTCACGCAATGCTTCGTCGCCAGCGATCCGGCGCATGGCCGCAACCAGCTCATCCTGTTGCGTTGGATCGAAATAGAGTGCGGCGGTGCCGGAGGCTTCGCGTACTGCGGGGATATCGGCGGCGAGCACCGGGCAGCCCTGCGTCATCGCCTCCAGTGGCGGAATGCCGAAACCTTCATAGAGGCTTGGGAAGACGAAAGCGGTGGCATGGCGTTCGAGAGCGGCGACTTCCGCATCGCTCAGGCGGCCGGGAAAGAGCATGTGATCGTTCGATTCGGGGCCATCCGATTTGAACACGGTCGGCGCGGTGCCGCCGACGACCACCAGCTTCTGATCGGGATCGCGCAGAGCTTCGAAGGCGCGGATGGCGAAATCGAGGTTCTTGTTCGGCTTCATCGTCCCGACCAGCAGGAAGAAGCCGTTCGTTTTAAGGCCCAGGCGCCGGATGATCGACTCGTCCGGCTCGATGGCGGCGAAATGATCGACGGCATTGTAGACGACATCGATGCCGTCGGTAGGAACATGGAAGACGGAGGCCAATTCCTTGCGCGAGAATTCCGACACGGTGCCGATCTTTGCGGTGCGGGTTAGAACCGAGCCGAGCGCGCCGTGCAGCAGGCGATAGCTGCGCTTGAAGGATTGGGGATGACGGAAGATCGTGACGTCATGGATGACCACGGCCTGGCGGCGATGCAACAGCGGGCCGCTGCCGCCGAAGCCGATCAGCCGGCCGCCGCGGGAACGGGCGAGCAGCGCCGTCTGCTCCCAGACATGGCCGGGACCGGAGCTGAAGGCGTCGACCGAGATGGCCGAGAGCCCGATATCGACGGGCGTATCGCGCGGCACGGCGAGCCGCCAGTTGATGCCCTTCAGCGCCGCCGGAACGGCGCCGGAGGCGATCTTGCGATCCAGCGCCAGTGTCAGCTCGCGGGCGAAACGTTGCACGCCCGACAAAGGCTGGCTGAGGAAACGACCGTTGATGGTGATCGACTGCACGCGAAATGTCCCAATATCTTCAATACCGGGAATAGTTTGCGCTATTTTCTTTAGGGAAGGTTTAGCTCGATAGGAGGAATTTTAGGCAAGCGCTTCTTTGCTGTCGATGATGGCAACGCCGCGTGTCCGCATTTCGTCGATCGCAGCCTCAACGCCGGCAGGATCGATGCCACGGCTAGCATCCTCGATGAAGCGGACCTTTACACCCGGCAGCATTTCAACGGCGTCCAGAGCCGAGAATTTCACGCAGTAATCGGTCGCGAGCCCGCAGAGGTCGAGCTGGGTAACGCCCTCGGCGAGCAGATGCGTGGCAAGACCGGTGAAAGCCGTGTGATCATTGTCGCGGAAGGCGGAATAGCTATCGACAGCAGGATTCTGACCCTTCTGTTGGATGAAGTCGATTCCGTCGGCATTCAGTTCGGGATGAAGCATGGCGTCTTCGGTATTTTGGACGCAATGATCCGGCCACATCATTTGCCGCTTGCCGGAGAGTATGCCCATTTCGAAGGGCTTCTTGCCGGGATGGGCGGAGGCAAAGCTGCCGTGGCCGGCGGGATGCCAGTCTTGCGAAGCGAGGACCATATCGTATTTGTCGCTGTCGATCAGCCTGTTGGCGACGGGCACCACCCGATTCCCATCGGGCACCGGCAGATTGCCGCCGGGGCAGAAACCGTTCTGGATGTCGATCAGCAGCAGTGCTTTCATGGCCAGTCTTTCCATCTTTGTTGCATTGCAACGATGCCAAGCGTTGCGCTGGGGATCAAGCTTTTTATGCTCACACTGAATATAAGGTGGGGCGCGATGGTTTTCGAGGGGCTATGCGGGCTTGTGGCTTGGGCGGTCCCCGGGAATGCTTGAAGTGCGCCGGACAATCGGGGCGGTATGTGGCGACGCGCCAGATGTCGAGGCTGCTGACGGTCCGCGGCGACATGCCGGACATCGAAGACATCTGGTGAATCTCGGGAAACAGAGGTGTTTTTCCCACCAACGTCGCTGAGGTGTCCGCGATTGACAAATGAACGCGAAGCCATAATCTGCTTTTTCAGCTCTTGCGATCATCCGTTTTTCGGAGACGAGGATAATGCTGGTGCCGTTGCCCCCGCATACAGGTCTGGCCAAGCGCATGAGAAGGTTGCTGCTGACGGGCCTTGCCGTTTTCTTTTCGGTCTGCGGAGCCAGCGCCGGGACGCTCGACACGCTTCACCAGCATACAACCCTGCGCATCGGCTACATCGCCGACGAGGCACCGTTTTCCTCCAGCAAGCCGAATGAAAAGCCGACGGGATATGCCATCGACCTCTGCGGCAAGGTCGCCGACGAAATCGAGCATGCGGTTCCGCAGTTAAAGCGCGAATATGTAGAAATGACGCTGGCCAATGGTTTCGACGCTGTCAAGAACGGTCAGATCGACCTGCTTTGTGGGGCTATCACCGTCAATCTGGAGAGGCGGAAACTCGTTGATTTCTCACAGCCAATCTTCCTGACCGGGGCGAGCGCCCTGTTGCGCAAGGACTCGCCCGACTATCTGCACGCGCTATTTCTCGACACGCCCGCCGTTCGTTCCGTCAGCCAGCGTGCCGCATCCACCAGCGTCATTGGTGTGCGCGCAAACACCACGACGGATGCAATATTGCGCGAGGCGCGCAGCATCGAGACGTCGAAAACTCGGATCGCCGATTTCGACACGCACGAAGACGGACTTAAGGCGCTGGAGGAACATAAGATCGACGCCTATTTTGCCGATCGGGTGCTGTTGATGAGCTTGGCCCAGCGCGCGCACGATCCGTCCTTGCTCGAAGTCGGCGATCGCCTGTTCACGCACGAACCATATGCAATCGCTCTGAGGCGCGACGATGCCGACTTCCGCCTAGTGGTCGACCGTGCGCTCACGGATTTTTATCTATCAGACGATTTTCTGCCGCTACTGAAGACTTACTTTGGAAGCGAAGCGCCGATGTTGCACACGCAAATCATGATGGAGCATGTACCCTAGGTCGGCGGGGCAAAGTGTATTGCGTTGACGAAGCAGATGATTGATGCGGCAGATGCCTGCAACAACCCTCAAACCCGCTCCACAAAACCATCCAACACTCGTTTCTGCCCGGCGCGATCGAAATCGATCGTCAGCTTGTTGCCTTCGATCTCCGAGACATTGCCGTTGCCGAACTTGATGTGGAAGACGCGGTCGCCGATGGAAAAACGGGAGGGTTCGGCGGAGGTGGATTTGGCGACGAGTTCGCCGTCGATGGTGCGGGTTTTGGGGCCGCTTTCGCCGTAGCCGATGCGTTCGACGGCGTGGCCGGAGCGGGAGCCCCAGTTGTCGCGGGTGGCGTCGGTCTTGTTGGCCTGGGCGCGTTTCCAGCCGGGGGTAGAATAGGAGTTGGCGAAGGGATCGGCCTTGTCGAAACGGGACTGGCCGTAGCCGCCGCGGCCGTAACCGCCATAGGATTGCTCCACTTCCGCGACTTCGACATGGGTTTCCGGCAGTTCGTCGAGAAAGCGCGAAGGGATGGTCGATTGCCAGAGGCCGTGGATGCGGCGGTTGGAGACGAACCATATGTGGCAGCGGCGCTTGGCGCGGGTGAGGCCGACATAGGCGAGGCGGCGTTCTTCCTCCAGACCGGCGCGGCCGCTTTCGTCAAGCGAGCGCTGGTGCGGGAAAAGGCCTTCCTCCCAGCCGGGCAGGAAAACGGTGTCGAATTCCAGACCCTTGGCGGAGTGCAGCGTCATGATCGAGACTGCGTCTAGATTCTCGTTCTGTTCAGTGTCCATGACGAGGGCGACGTGTTCGAGGAAGCCGCGCATGGATTCGAAACTATCCATCGAGCGGATGAGTTCCTTCAGGTTTTCCAACCGTCCGGGTGCTTCCGCCGATTTGTCGTTCTTCCACATGTCGGTGTAGCCGGATTCTTCGAGAATCTGCTCGGCAAGCTCCGTATGCGGTGTGTTTTCAAGCAGGCCCTGCCAGCGACGGAAGGACTGCACGACGTCGAACAGCGCCTTGCGCGCCTTCGGCTTCATCTCGTCCGTCTCGATGATATCGGCCGCTGCCGCCAGCATCGGAATGTCGCGCTCACGGGCATAATCGTGCAAAGCACGAACGGTGGTGTCGCCGAGGCCGCGCTTGGGCGTATTGATGATGCGCTCGAAGGCAAGATCGTCGGCCGGCTGGCAGACGAGGCGGAAATAGGCCATGGCGTCGCGGATTTCGAGGCGCTCGTAGAAGCGAGGGCCGCCGACGACACGATAGTTCAGGCCCAGCGTGACGAAACGATCTTCGAATTCGCGCATCTGGAAAGAGGCGCGCACGAGGATCGCCATATCATTGAGATTATGCTTGTTGCGCTGAAGCTGCTCGATCTCTTCACCGATCGCACGCGCTTCTTCCTCCGAATCCCAGGAGGCGTGCACTTGCACTTTGATATCGTCGGGGTCGGAGCGGTCGGTGAACAGCGTCTTGCCGAGGCGACCCTCGTTATGGGCGATGAGATGCGCGGCAGCCCCGAGAATATGTTCGGTGGAGCGATAGTTGCGCTCAAGCTTGATCACCTTGGCGCCGGGAAAATCCTTTTCGAAGCGCAGGATATTGTCCACCTCAGCGCCGCGCCAGCCGTAGATCGACTGGTCGTCGTCGCCGACGCAGCAGACGTTTTGCAGTTCGCCCTTCGGCCGCTGCGCCAGCAGACGCAGCCACATATATTGCGCCGTGTTGGTGTCCTGATATTCGTCGACGAGGATGTAGCGGAAGCGCTGGTGATAATCCTTCAATATATCAGGATTCTGCCGGAACATGTTGATCGGATGCAGCAAAAGGTCGCCGAAGTCGCAGGCGTTCAGCGTCTTCAGGCGGGCCTGATAGGCGGCATAGAGTTCGCGGCCCTTGCCGTTGGCAAAGGCGCGTGCATCGCCTTCCGGAATGTCGGCCGGGCTGAGGCCCTTGTTCTTCCAAGTGTCGATCATCCCCGCAAATTGCTTAGCCGGCCAACGTTTGTCGTCTAGGCCCTCGGCTTGGATCAATTGCTTGAGCAAACGCACGACATCGTCGGTGTCGAGAATGGTGAAGCTCGAGGAGAGGCCGACCAGCTCGGAGTGACGGCGCAGCAGCTTGACGCCGATCGAATGGAACGTGCCGAGCCACGGCATGCCCTCGACAGCGCCGCCGACGAGCAGGGCGATACGCTCCTTCATCTCGCGGGCGGCCTTGTTGGTGAAGGTGACGGCGAGGATCTGCGAGGGGAAGGCGCGGTTGGTGGACAGGATATGAGCGATGCGGGTCGTCAGCACCCGCGTTTTGCCAGTGCCGGCGCCCGCGAGCACCAGCACAGGCCCATCCAGCGTCTCGACCGCTTCCGCCTGCTCCGGGTTGAGGCCAGCGAGATAGTCGGGCCGGCGGCCGCTATCGCGCGCAGCCATGGCGCGGGCCGCAATACCGCCACCGGCGCTGGGGGCAGGGGCAGGCCGACGCGGGGCCAGGTGCTCCGGCTCCTCGTCAAAGAAGGGAATGTCGTCATGTCCGATAGTCATGCGGCTCAATGTAATGATTCTGCCCTGAAAGGCAAAAGAAACGGCCGGTAAATAGAACAAAAAGTGCACATTTCTGAGTGTTCCGGCCGTTCAATAACCGTTTGGCAGCCCGAAATCGCCGTCGCAGGAGGGGCGGCGGTTGCGCGAAGAGATGTTGGCCTCCGCATTGCGCGCGAAGGGCGGCCAAGCTCAGGGCGGTGGAATGATCGCAACCTGAACGAGATAACCATTTTCGGGTCGAGGGGCGATTTATGGTAAATTGTCTGTTTCAATTATCGCTTTATTAAGCGTGATTGCTAATCATAGGCACCTGTAACCGCTCGAGTTTCAGGCGCTGTTTTTTGCCGGGCTCAACCTTCGCCGACCTTGGTCGGCCCGCGCGCATGAGCGCCCGCGGCATGGTTCCAATGTCTCCTTGTACTTGTTGCGTATCGTTGCGTCCGGAGTTCATGTGTCGTGAGTATTTTTTCGACCTTCATAAGGGTGAGTTCCCCTGTCAATACAGCCCTTGAAGTCCTTCGAAACACACAGGCGAATCTGAATGTCGCACAGCGCCAGATGTCGTCCGGTCTGCGTGTGCAGACTGCTAAGGACAACGCCACCTATTGGACGATCTCGACACTGACGCGCACAGATATCGGCGCCGTCTCAGCCGTGCAGGACGCACTTGGGCTTGCCACGGCCACTGTCAGTACCGCTTCCACGGGCGTCAACAGCGCCATCGACATCGTCACTCAGATCAGGTCGAAATTGGTGACGGCCTACGAGGGCAGCGTCGATAAGACCAAACTCAACGACGAGATCAGCGAACTCAAGGACCAGCTTCGCAGCGTCGGCCAGTCCACGAGCTTCAACGGAGTCAACTGGGTCGTGCTCCAGGACGGTGAGGATCCGACCGAGCCGCATGAGATCCCGGGCTCCCTCATCCATCATACCGATGGCACGGTTTCGATCGGCATGCTGAATTATGAGGGTGTCAGCTCCACCAGCGGCACCATCGTATCGGCGGATGCACGATACTTGATCGACGATCAGTCAAGTGGCACCGGCGGCTATGGCGTGCTTACCTCCACCGCTTTTGCGACGGAAGCGGGAGCGGCCCAAAACTATGTGCTGATCAGCAGCCAAAACGGCGACACTAGCGGGCAGGTGCAAATCTCGCTCGACGCCAATACGACGCAGGGCGCTTTGACCGACATGGTCAACACGGTCACCGCCATGCTGAATCAACTGAACACTATTGGATCGGCTTTCGGCTCGTTGGAATCGCGTGTCAGTCTGCAAAGCCAATTTGCCAGCAATCTCAGTGATTCGCTCACCAGCGGCGTCGGCAAGCTGGTCGATGCCGATATGGAGAAGCAATCAAGCAGGGTATTGGCGCTGCAGACGCAGCAGCAATTGGGGCTGCAATCGTTGTCGATTGCCAATGCGAGCTTCGATACGTTGAGACAGCTCTTCCAGAACCTCTAATCACGTAACGCTTTGGATTTCAACGGGAATAGAGAGGGATCGGCGAAGCGAATCCTGTTCCCTGCAAGCCATAAATTGGGGAGAAAACGCTCCGGAACAAGGTGCCGGCAGATCGGCAGTGGGTAGGCGAAGATTCCGCTTCATCATATTGCCGCAATGCTTCATATCTCCTGCGGACCATCGAACCGGAGAGCGACGATTCTATGATCAAGAAATTTGCCATCCTTGCCGTCTCGGCAGCCTTTCTCAATGCATGTACGACAACTGACCCCTATACGGGCGAGCAGAAAGTATCCAACACGGCGGGCGGTGCCGCGATCGGCGCTGGCGTCGGTGCGGTTGCCGGCCTCCTCATCGGCCACTCGCCGGCATCGCGCCGCAATGCGGCGCTGATCGGCGCCGGCGTAGGCGCGCTCGCAGGTGCCGGCATCGGCAACTATATGGACCAGCAGGAATCTGAGCTGCGTGCGCAGTTGCAGGGCACGGGCGTCTCGGTGACGCGCGTCGGCGACCGCATCATCCTCAACATGCCGTCGGCCATTACCTTCGACATCGACCAGGATGCGATCAAGCCGGAATTCTTCTCGACGCTGAATTCGGTCGCGATCGTGCTTCGCAAGTTCAACCGGACGCTGATCGACGTCAACGGCCATACGGATTCGACCGGCAGCCTGCAGCATAACCAGGATCTGTCCGAACGCCGCGCCGATTCGGTTGCGAGCTACCTCGGCAGCCAGGGCATCGACCAGCGCCGCATGTCCGCCGTCGGCTTCGGCCCGAGCCAGCCGGTCGCCACCAACGCCAGCGAGGCCGGTCGTTCGCAGAACCGCCGCGTCGAAATCCAGATCGCGCCGATCACCCAGAACGGCTGATCTGACATTGGCTATTCCAACAAAACGGCCGGGTTTTGCGACCCGGCCGTTTTGTTTTCACTGCAACCCATTCACGAATGCATCGTCGCGCCCTTGGTGATCTTGTCGACGATCTTCTTGTCCGCGCGCAATGCTATGCCGACCACTTTGGCGTCCTCGGGCGCAAATTCGGAGAAGACGGCGCGATTGGCGACATCATGACCGGTCGAAAACATTTCCTCGATGAAGATCGAGGAGGTGACATTTCGCTCCAGCGACCGGCGATGAATCGTGCTCATCATCTCTTCGTCGGCGGATAGGACGATCATCGGCTGGATCGATAGCGCGTTGTAGAGGTTGCCGGCGCGGTCTCGATAGGGCTCGCCGATGACGTCAGGAAACTGACCGACAATGCCGCTCGATAGGAAGGCGGTCACGTTCAGTTTTTGCCAGGATGCAAGATTGCTTCGCAGAATGATCGCGATTTTGGTATTGAACATTGGTGATCTCTCTTATGCAGTCTGGGAATGAGCTTTTGCGCGAGGATGTTGCCGGCCATATCTTCGAAGGTCTTGAACGTTCGTGCACGATGCCGGAAGCAAACCGCATCGTATCCGCACCCGCTTATCCCGGTATCGAGCGCATTCAGGCGCAATTTCGTGGCGACGCGTTCGAGCCGCACCGGCACGATACCTATGCGCTCGGCGTCACCATCCGCGGCGTGCAGGCCTTCAGCTATCGCGGCGAGCGGCGCTACAGCCTGCCGGGCCGGGTGATCGTCCTGCATCCGGACGAGCTGCATGATGGCGGTGCCGCGACCGACGACGGATTGCTCTACCGCATGCTCTATCTCGAACCGTCGATGCTGATGCAATGTCTCGAAGCGGCGCGCATCGGCCTGCCCTTTGTCGATGATCCCGTGGTCGAGGATGATCGTCTCGCCGGCCTGCTGCTGGCAGCACTTGGCGAACTCGACCGCGAGCTGGATGAACTCTTCGTCGATGATTTCGTCTCACGGGTTGCTGCAGGGCTCGCCTCACATGCGCGCCTGCCGCAAAAGCCGTTGGGAAGCGTTGCCTGGAGCCAAGTGAAGACAGCGCGCGATTATCTGGAAGCGCATGCCATGCGTGGCGTCCGCTCGGAGGAACTGGAGCGCATCACCGGCCTCGACCGCTTTGCGCTCTCACGTCATTTCCGTGCTGCTTTCGCCACCAGCCCGCATCGCTTCCTGCTGATGCGGCGGCTGCAGCGGGCCAAGGCGATGATCGCCGATGGCGAACCGATCGCCGAAGTCGCAGCCGCCACCGGGTTCGCGGACCAAAGCCATCTGACCCGGCATTTCAAGAAGGCATTCGGCATGGCGCCGGGCGCTTGGGTTGGCATGCTGGAGACCGCAGGGGTGCCGCCGCGAGGCTAGCCGGAACCCTCCGGCAATTCTCAATGCATGCCGAGGAATTGTTTGAGCTCCGGTGTTTGCGGATTGGCGAAGACATCGCCCGGCGGGCCGATTTCATGGACGCGGCCCTGGTGCATGAAGACGACGCGCGAGCAGACGTCGCGAGCGAACTTCATTTCGTGTGTCACCATCAACAGCGTCATCCCTTCACCGGCAAGTTCGCGGACAACCGCGAGAACTTCAGCCACCAGTTCGGGATCGAGCGCCGAGGTGATCTCATCGCAAAGGAGCGCGATCGGCTGCATGGCGAGCGCCCTGGCAATGGCGACGCGTTGCTGCTGACCGCCCGAGAGTTCGTCGGGATAGGCGTCGAACTTGTGTCCGAGTCCGACACGATCGAGCATGCGCCGGGCCATCGCCTCGGCATCGTTCTTGGTGGCCTTCTTCACGACCATTTGCGACAGCATGACGTTGCGACCGGCACTCAGATGCGGAAAGAGATTGAACTGTTGGAAGATCATGCCGACCTTCAGCCGCAATGCCTTCAGATGCACATCATCGGGCAGGAGCTGCGCGCCGGCCACCGAGATTGCGCCGTCGTCGATCGTTTCCAGCCCATTGATGCAGCGCAGCAGCGTCGATTTGCCCGAGCCGCTTTTGCCGATGATGGCGATCACTTCGCCGGGCTCGACATCGAGGTTGATGCCTTTCAGTACCTCGTTCGCCCCAAAGCTCTTGCGGACTTCAGTGACCTCGATGAGCGACATTGAGTTTCCTTTCCAGGATTTGGCTGCTCTTCGACAGCGGCCAGCATAGGGCGAAATAGATGAGGGCGACGAAGCCGTAGACGGTAAACGGCTGGAACGTCGCGTTGGTGATGACCGTGCCGGCCTTCGAAAGTTCGACGAAGCCGATGATCGAGGTCAGAGCGGTGCCTTTGACCACCTGCACGGAGAAACCGACCGTCGGCGGCACGGCAATGCGAAGCGCTTGCGGCAGGATGACGTAGCGCATCTGCTGGATGTAGCCCATGCCGAGGCTGGCGGAGGCTTCCCATTGGCCTTTCGCCACGGCCTCGACGCAGCCACGCCATATCTCGGTGAGAAAGGCTGCAGACCAGAGGATCAGGGCAACGCCGGCGGCCAGCCACGCCGGCACATCGATGCCGAAGAGGCCGAGGCCGAAGAAGGCCAGAAAGAGCTGCATCAGCAGGGGCGTGCCTTGAAAGAGTTCGACGAAATACTTGACCGCGATACGCGCTGCTCGGTTTTTGCCGATGCGCAGGAATAGCAGGATTGCGCCGACGGCACCGCCGCCGATGAAGGAAACGAGCGAGAGCAGAATGGTCCAGCGTGTGGCGAGAAGCAGGCCGCGCAGAACGTCCCAGGTGGTGAATTGGATCATTGGCGAACCCTGCGCGGGAAGATCAGCCTGCCGGCGGCAGCAAGCAACTGCCGTAGGATGACTGCGAGAACCAGATAGATTGCCGTGGAAACGAAATAGGCTTCGAAGGCGCGGAAGGAGCGCGACTGGATGAAATTTGCGGCAAACGTCAGGTCTTCGGCGGCAATCTGCGAGACGACGGAGGAGCCGAGCATGACGATGACGACCTGTGACGACAGCGCCGGCCAGATGCGCTGGAGCGAGGGGACGAGGATAACGTGACGGAAGGTCTCGAATGGCGTCATAGCGAGGCTGGCTCCCGCCTCGAACTGACCGCGTGGCGTCGCCTGAATGCCGGCACGAATGATCTCGCAACTATAGGCGCCGAGATTGACGACCATCGCGAGGTTGGCGGCGGCGATCTCGTTCATGTGAATGCCGGCGGCGGGCAGGCCGAAGAAGATGAAAAAAAGCTGGATCAGGAACGGCGTATTGCGGATCAGCTCGACATAGGCCGCGACGAAGGGCTTGAGCCAGCGCGGACCCAGCGCACGCGCCCAGGCACAAGCGATGCCAACGGCGATACCAACGACCGCACCGACGATAGTCAGCTCTATGGTGATGAGAATTCCCTTGATCAGAACGGGATAGTATTCGGCAAGCCAGCCGAAATCGAAGTGATAGCGCATAAGAGAGTGCCTCGCTCGGCCGGCCTTGCCATATGGAGATGGCAAGGCCGGTACTTCGTGGATCAGAAGCCGGCGGGGAGGTCGGCGCCCAGCCACTTCTGCGATATCTTGGTCAATGTTCCATCGGCCTTGGCGGCGGCGATAATGTCGTTGACCTTTTTCTGCAGGGCGGGCTCGTTTTTGTTCAAGCCGATGAAGCAGGGCGAGTTCGTGATGAGGAATTTCATCTCCGGCTTCTTTGGCGGGTTCTTGGCGAGAATGGCCGCGGCGACAACATTGCCGGTAGCGATCAGGTCAACCTGGCCCGAGAGGAAGGCGGAGATGGTGCCGTTGTTGTCTTCGTAGCGCTTGATCGTCGCGTCCTGCGGCGCGACTTTCGTCAGCGCCAGATCCTCGATGGCGCCACGAGTAACTCCGATCGTCTTGCCGGAAAGATCTTCCGGCTTGGCAGCCGTCACGTCGGCGGGACCGAAGACGCCGTTGAAGAAGGGTGCGTAGGCATCGGTGAAGTCGATCACGGCCTGGCGCTCGGCATTCTTGCCGAGGCTCGAAATGACGAGGTCGACCTTGTTCGTCTGAAGGTAGGGGATGCGATTGGCGCTGGTGACCGGCACAAGTTCGATTTTCACGCCGAGCTTTTCGCCGATCAGGTTTGCCATGTCGATATCGTAGCCCATGGGCGCCATATCCGCCCCGACGCTGCCGAAAGGAGGAAAATCCTGAGGAACGGCGACACGGAGCGTGCCCCGCGAAGTAATGTCGCTCAAGGCGTCTGCCCGGGCTGCGTGCGGGCTCGAAAGTGACCCCATCGTCAGCATCGCCATACCGAGTGCCATGAGCAATTGTCTGCGCTTCATCGAATGTCCTTCCAATCGTGGCTATGTCAAAGCTGCCGGGCAAAACGCAAGTCATGTGCCAGTCGCGGGAGAGCATAATTTCTCGTCAAGCGCGCAGTTTTTGCGGGCGCTTTGTGCTGCGTAAATCGAATTATGCTCAAAAAAATTGCAGATCTTACACTTCGCCTAATCTGCCATCGCCTATCGATGACAACGCCTGGCCGTATTTCGTTTCCTTCGATATCCCTCGCTGGACAGGCCGGCTGTTGCCCCATACAACCCATGCAGGCGAGGGAGATCGATGCGATGGCTTTGATGGGCATGATGGCGGGCAGGGGTCGCGAGGCCGGTATCGCACTGGCGAATTTTCGTGCTGGTTTTAGGCCGCGCCATGCGCTCGCCGTCGCTGCATCGTCAGCCGCTCTTCTTGCAAGCAGTCCCGCCTTTTCCCTGCAAGTCGAAGGACATGAAGCCTTTATCGTCGACCGCTGTGGGGGCGATTATGACTGCAAGGATGTGAAGCTGGTGGTGCTCAACGATAAGCACGACAAGGCGGATATCTATAGCGGCAATGAGGTCAACGGCCATGAGGCGGACGGTTCGCCGAGCCATGTTTCCGGCTATGCGTTCAAATACAATGGCGGCAATCTCAGCATATCCCAGGACGGCACTCCGTCGCAGCTCAACGGCAAGGCCAGCGACGTGAAGTTCAACAATGGCGTCGCGTTCGAATCGGACAAAAACTACGTCTATATCTACAGCGCCTGCAATGCAGACGGCGCGAGCAGTGTTGCGGGCATCACGACTTCTTGCGACCTGAACTATATCGGCGTCGACAAGAAGACATCGAACGCCATCCAGATCGGCGGCCACTATGCGCCCTTGGCTGCAGCGCCGGCGGGAGGTGCCGATCTCTGCAAGGCCGGCGTGATGGCCGGACAGTTTTCGTTTCTCAACAACGGCTACGAATATCGTCTTGCGAGCGACCTCTGCCAGCAGGGAAAAAGCACGCTCGCGATCGTTTCCAACAATGTGGTGAAGTCGAGTTTCGATCTACAGATGCGGCCGCTCGCTGGGAGCAATTGAAGCGGATCGATTTGACGTCGCTGATATAGCCGCTTTGCGGAAACGCGGGTTGTTTTCGTGACTGGACAGCGCCGCCCTGATGTCCCATAGAACCGCGAAAAGGGTTAACATCCCTTTAGGACTTGCGAAGGGAGATCGGAAAGATGGCTCTGGCTGATGCGAAGGCGGGGATACGCAACGAGGCGGGCATTGCTGCCGTGCTCGGCATCCTGAAGCAGGCCTTCGGCGAGCGTTTCCAGACCGGCGAGAGCTTTCGAGCCCAGCATGCCCACACGACCACCTATATCCCGGCCCAGCTACCCGACGCCGTGGTTTTCGCTGAGACGAGTGAGGATGTGCAAGCGGTCGTCAAGGCTTGCGCCGCACACAAGGTGCCGGTGATCGCCTTCGGCACGGGGTCTTCGCTGGAGGGGCAGGTGAACGCGCCGCAGGGCGGAATTTCGATCGATTTCAGCCGGATGAATCGTGTGCTTGAAGTGAATGCCGAAGATCTCGATTGCACGGTCGAGCCTGGCGTGACCCGCGAGCAGCTCAACAATTATCTGCGCGATACCGGCCTGTTTTTCCCGATCGATCCCGGCGCCAATGCCTCGATCGGCGGCATGGCCTCGACGCGTGCCTCGGGCACGAATGCGGTGCGCTACGGGACAATGAAGGACAATGTGCTTGCCGTAACCGCGGTCACCGCCAATGGCGAGGAGATCCGCACCGCCCGCCGCGCCAGAAAATCCTCCGCCGGCTATGACCTGACCAGACTCTTCGTCGGTGCCGAGGGAACGCTGGGGGTCCTGACCTCGGTGACGTTGCGCCTGCAAGGCATTCCGCAGAAGATCGCCGGCGGTGCCTGCGCCTTTCCGAGCGTGAAGGCAGCATGCGATGCGGTCATCATGACCATCCAGATGGGCGTTCCTGTCGCTCGCATCGAACTCCTGGACGCTGTCCAGATGCGGGCCTGCAATCGTTATTCCGGCTTGACCTATGACGAGCAGCCGACCTTGTTCCTGGAGTTTCACGGTACGGACGAGACGGTCGCGCTGCAGTCAGCGCAATTCGCCGAGATCGCAGCCGAATGCGGTGGCGGTGAATTCGCCTGGACCAGCAATCTCGAAGAGCGCAACAAGCTATGGAAAGCGCGTCATGACGCCTATTGGGCGTCGCGGGCTCTGGCGCCGGAACTGGCGGCATTGTCGACGGATGTCTGCGTGCCGATCTCGAAACTTGCCGAATGCGTGGCGGCAACTCAGGCTGATATCGAGGAGCATGGGTTGCTGGCGCCGATCGTCGGTCATGCCGGCGATGGCAATTTCCACGTCCTGGTGCTCTTCGATGACAAGACGCCGGAAGGTATCGCTGTCGTCGAGGCCTTCGTTGCGCGCCTGAACGCACGGGCGCTTGCGATGGAGGGCACCTGCACCGGCGAGCATGGGGTCGGGCAGGGCAAGATGTCGTTTCTCGAGCAGGAGCTTGGCGGCGCCGTCGATCTGATGCGCCAGGTCAAACAGGCGCTCGATCCCGACGCGATTTTCAACCCCGGCAAGATATTCCATGTTCATTGAAAAATGGAATATTGCCAAGATCTTGGCTTGCCCCCGGCGTGAATGGCGTTAGGCTAGACCATCCCGTTTTCATATGGCGTCATGGAAAGCGGTGAAGATGCCCTAGATTTGCAGCATGGTCCAAAAATTGCGAAGCAGTTTTCGGATAAGGA
This sequence comes from Martinezella paranaensis, assembly GCF_014200235.1. Taxonomy (NCBI): domain Bacteria; kingdom Pseudomonadati; phylum Pseudomonadota; class Alphaproteobacteria; order Hyphomicrobiales; family Rhizobiaceae; genus Martinezella; species Martinezella paranaensis. The sequence continues at coordinate 251,168 of NZ_JACHBI010000003.1, forward strand.
AGCAGGCTTAGGCTGAAGATCTGGAATGTCTTTTGCGTGTCCGCCTCGCTATGTGGCGCCTTGATATCGTAATTGGAATGCTGAATGGAGACGGTGTGCATTGTTAGGTAGGGTCCTGGTTTTTCTGGGGGGAGTGCTCGTAGTAGTGCTGTTCGTGGCGCTGCTTGCTCCGCTCTTCATAGACTGGACCGATTTTCGCAAGAATTTCGAGGATCAGGCGAGTCGGATCATCGGCAAGAAGGTGACCGTTCATGGCACCGTCGACGCTCGCCTTCTGCCTTTTCCTTCCGTGACATTGCATGATGTCCGCGTCGGCCAGGAAGCCGACGGAACACCGCTGGTGCAGATCGCCCAATTCTCCATGGATGCCGAGCTGGCGCCATTTCTCTCCGGCGAAGCTCTGATTTTCGATATGCGCATTTCCGAGCCGAAAGTGCGTCTGCGACTGCTGAAGGATGGGACGCTCGACTGGATGCGTGGCAGCCAGCCGGAAATCCCCGCCAAGTCGGTGGTGCTCGAAGGCGTGCATGTCGATGGTGGCGATATCCAGTTCATCGATGAGCAATCCGGCCGCACCCGGCACATTACCGGCCTCAACGCGCAAATGTCCGCCCGGTCGCTAGCAGGCCCCTGGCGAATCGATGGCGATGCGGCGCTCGACGGCGAGCATGGCAATTTCAGCATCTCCAGCAGCCAGCCTGACGATTACGGCGTCTTGCGCGTCCGCACCAGATTGCTGCCGGACCGCCATCCCATCAACGTCGATCTCGACGGCGAGTTGAAGCTGGTCCGCAGCAAGCCGGACTATATCGGCATGTTCACGGCGGGGATTGAGGACAAGCAGACACATAAGCCCGCCGACGAGCAGGTTCAGCCTCGCGTCAAGGGTCGCTTCGAGCTTACCAATGAGCGCATACGGATTCCGGAATATCGCCTCGAGGTGGGGGCGGCGGACGATCCCTATGTGGTGACCGGGGAGGCGACGCTGGACACCGGCACCAAGCCGGAGTTCCTGCTGACGGCCGACGGCCAGCAGATCGATGTCAACCGCCTCGGCAATACTCAAGGCACCAACGGCAAGACCAACCGCAATCCCACCATTTCGGCGCGCCAGCGATTGAACAGCCTGATTGCCATTGCCGCCGAAATCCCTGTGCCGCAGGTGCCTGGCAAGGCGACTTTCCGCCTGCCGGCAATTGTTGCCGGCGACACGACCATCCGCGACGTGCAGCTTGACCTGGAGCCGGCCGGAACCGGCTGGAAGATCGATCATGCGATCGGCATGCTGCCGGGTCGCACCCAGGTCGAGGCCAGGGGCAATTTGATGCTGCAGGGCGATCCAAATTTCAGCGGCAATATCGTCGTCGCTTCCAACCAGCCATCCGGCCTGGCATCCTGGCTGGTGGGTTCGGTCGATCCGGCGATCCGGCAGTTGCGTCAGGCCGGTTTTTCCGCCGATGTCAGCCTGCGCCACGAGGAGCAGCGTTTCGAAAATCTTGAAATCGCCGTCGGCTCTGCAACGCTTAAGGGCCAGCTCGACCGGCAGGCGCCGACCGATAATCAAGCGCCGAGGCTCGCCGTCGATCTTAGTGGCGATGCGCTTGATCTCGATGCGCTAAGGGCACTCACAAGCCTGTTTACCGGCCAGGATGCCGGCGAAACATTGCTCGATCACCGGATTACGGCGCATCTGAAAGCGGATCAATTTGCGGCTTTCGGCGTGCAGGCCGATAATGTCGAGACGTCGTTTTCGATCGCCGATGGCGCGCTGACGCTCGACAAGCTTGCCGTGCGCAATGTCGCCGGGGCCGAGATTACCGCAACCGGCCGTGCCAACGGTTCGCTACTGGACTACAAGGGTTCTGGCGAAATCACCTTCAAGGCGGCCGATCCCGGTCCCTTCTTCGATATGCTGAGCCAGCATCTGCCGCATCATCCGGCGATGGACCGGCTTGTGCGAAACGCTGCCTGGTATGGGAATACGGCCCTTCGCGGCGCGCTGACGCTTGGCGGGGACCAGGCCGATGGACTGGCGGTAACGCTTGCCGGCGTCTCCAACGGCAGCCGCGTCAATCTCGACTACCGCATGTCCGACCTGTTGGCGCTGACCGGAAAAGGGACGACGACGCTGGAGGCGACGCTCGAGAATTCCGTGACCTCGATTCTGTTCGGACAGGCGGGCCTCGATCCGTTGCCCGTCGAAGCCGATGCCAATGGCCGCCTGACGCTGAAGGTGACGGCAAACGGCGCCGATCCGGCGGATGCGGCGCTGACCTTTGCCACCGACAAGACGTCGTTTACCGCGAATGGCAAGGTCGACGTGCGTCCAGCCACCTTCCTTAACGGCAAGATCGCGCTATCGCTCGAGAGTGCGGATATCGATCCCTATTTCGTCATGAACGGCATCGGCATACCGCAAATGGGCACGGGCTTGCCGGTCAAATTCCAGGCAAACGCTGCGCTCGATGCCGACAAGGTCGTTTTTTCCGATATGAAGGGCCAGCTTGCCGACAACAATGTTTCGGGCGCGCTCACCTTCGACCGCAAGGCACCGAATATCAAGGCGACCGGCGAGCTGACGCTCGACAAGGCCGATCTTGGCTGGCTCGGCGAGGCGATCTATGGGCCGATCACGGATGCGACGACAGGCAACCTCACCAAAGCCAAGCTTGGGCTGCCGATGTTCAGCGGGCTTGATCTCAACGTCAAGCTTTCGGCCAAGCAGTTGTGGCCGGGTATCTTCGGCCCGATCTCGGGTTTCAGCACGAATGCCGCCTATAAGGGCGAGGAGCTGCGGCTGAACGACATTGCCGGTGCCTGGAACGGCGGCACGCTTGGCGGCAATTTGATGTTTGCGAATTCCGACGGTACGGGGCTGATGCAGACGAAGCTCAACCTGACCAACGCCGACCTTGCCGCCGTCGCCTGGCAACGCGATGGCGCGCCGCTTGCCAATGGCCGCTTTGGCTTGGGGCTGAGCATGGAAGCCAGCGGCAAGAGCCTGGGGGAACTGGCCGCCAACGCCAGCGGCTCGGGTGAGATCAAGCTTGGCGATACGCATGTCCGCGGGCTCAATCTCTCCGTCTTACCGCCGTTGTTGTCGGCGACGGACCAGATCCAGGGTGATATCACGGCCGACAAAGTGCTGCCGATCGTGCAGACATTGCTCAACAATGGCGAGGCGGCGCTGCCGGCCATGAGCATACCGTTCAATATTTCGACTGGTGTCATTCGCGCTGCCAATATCAGCACCGGCAATGAGCTGGCGAAGCTTTCGGGTAATGCCGAGATCAGCCTGGCGGACGAACGCATCCGCGGCTCGCTCGGCATTGATTTCAATGCCGGCAACGAGGCGCTGAGCGGCGCCGAACCGGCACTGCGTCTCAATTTCGCCGGTCCGTTGGCGACGCCGGGGCGGACGATGGATGTGACGGATATCACCAGCTTCTTGTCGCTGCGCGCATTCGAGCGCGAGCGTCAGCGTGTCGAGCGGCTTCAGGCAAGCGTGTTGGAAAAGCAGCGGTTGCGGCGTGAGGTGGCGCTTTACAAATATACTGCCACTGCGCGCGAAGCCCAGCGTCAGCGCGATGCGGCAATCGATCAGCAGCGTCGCGCCGAAGAGCAGCGTTTGAGGGGGCTGGCGCGTCAGGCGGCCGCGGAAAAGCAGGCTGAAGATGCAGCCAAGGCGAAGGCCAATGCGGAAGCCCGCGCGAAGGCGGAAGCGCAGCAAGTGCCCGTTCTCAATGGACAGGTGCCGCAGACTGGTGGGCCGCTGAACTTCAACAATCTTCCCGGCATCGCCCGGTAGCATCCGTCGCCATCGACCATACGAAATCCGCTTGCCTTCGTCGTAGGGAGCGGGGAGGCTGTCGAGTGGAGAATGAGGTGATTAAGCGCCTCGTTTAACGCACGCGCTTCAGCGGCGATCCTTCAGCCATTTCAAAACATAGAGCCGAAGCGCCGAAGAAAGGTTGCTCTCGGGATCGCGCCCATCGTCGATTTCGGAGATCAGCGCTGCAAGAGACGTTTCGCGCGCATTGGCGATCGCCTTCAGCTCGGTCCAGAAGGCGTCTTCAAGGGAAAAGCTGGTGCGATGGCCATGCAGGGTGGCGGAATGTTTGCGGATCATCGGCGGATCGATCAAAAAGTTCGGAAACGGAAGAGGTAATTCTAAAAATGATTCAAAATGCTGGGGTAAGCGAATGATTTCGGAAGGAATTCGACTTTCAGCTCGGCACTTCAATCATCTGTCTTGGACGGCTCGATATGGCCGGCCTCATGCGCTTTTGCCGCTTTGTCGTTGAGAGCCTTGGTCAGGTTCTTCTCCGCCTTGGTGCGGCCGAAGGTAACGCGATTTTGCTCCGCCTGCTTTTCTTTCTCGAAGCGTGTCTGCTTCTTGCGGAACTGACGTAGATTGACGATTTCGGCACTCATCGATGTCCCCCACGGTCGATGCAAAAAGGGGAAGCGCCTGCTTCCCCGGATGCTATTGCTTCTTGCGGAACGCGTCGAGGGAGACGACCGATCCTGGCTTCTTCTCCTCGCCGTCCTTGGCGGCCGCAGGCTCCTCGCTGCCCTCGGCCGGTACCGGATAGGCGGTGATCTCGCCGGAAGTCACTTCCTCGTCTTCGGCGAGCGGCACGTCGAATTCCAGCTCGAAATTCACGGATGGATCGTAGAAGCCCCGGATCGCGTTGAACGGGATGACCAGCTTTTCCGGAACGTCGGAGAAGGAGAGGCCGATCTCGAACTGGCTCTCGGTAACCTTCAGGTCCCAGAACTGGTGCTGGATGACGATGGTCATCTGCTCCGGATATTTCGACTTCAGGTGCTGCGAAATGCGCACGCCGGCCGCGCCGGTCAGAAAGGTGATAAAGAAATGATGGTCACCGGGCAGACGGCCGGTGGTGCCGACCTCGGTCAACACCTTGCGGATGACTCCACGCAGGGCGTCCTGTGCCAAAATGTCGTAGCGGATATGATCCTGCCCCATACTTTCCTGTCTTTCGTTGGCCATGTTTTTTCTAAGGCTTATGCCACGCCCAGCGCTGACGGGAAACCCCCGTGCGCGAGTCATCAGCCTGATCATACATAATATCGAAGAGAGGGAGAAGGTGAAGGCTTCTGTTGCCAGGTGCCTTCGAACCCCGCCTAAGAGTGCGACCCCTTAGGACTTTATTTGAAGTGTCACACCGCGATTAAGCAGCGAGACGAGCTTCCGCATAGTTGTCGTTTGCAACTACAATTTTAGCCCGATAACGGTGGTACAATGCCGAGCGAAAAGTCGATCTTTACACCCTTGTCGATCCTGTTTCGCCCCCATCAAAAGCCGGTCTGAAGCCAATTTGGCCTGGCCGGTTTTTGGTGGAGGCGCCGGGTACCGCCCCCGGGTCCAATAGGTTTATTACACCGCTCATTTATCGCCATAGCCGGCCCGAAGACCGGCACGGCTGATATAGTGTTTTCCTTGGGCGAAGGGAAGGGGATTTGTCATAAATGCGTCGCCGAAACACAGGTTTGCCGCGATAAACGTCCGCCAGACACGAGAAATGCAGGGATTAAGTCGGCCCGCAGTTGGTTTCGCGCCGACTTGCCATTAAATTCAAGAGAAATGGAATCGGCGGCGGGTGCGATGAAGCAATATCTCGATCTCTTGAAGCATGTGATAGACACCGGCATCGACCGTGGCGACCGCACCGGCAAGGGCACGCGCTCGGTCTTCGGCTACCAGATGCGCTTTGACCTTTCCGAGGGTTTTCCGGTGCTCACCACCAAGAAGCTGCATCTGCGCTCGATCATCTATGAGCTGCTGTGGTTCCTGAAGGGCGAGACGAATATCCGTTATCTCAAGGAGAACGGCGTTTCGATCTGGGATGAGTGGGCCGACGAAAACGGCGATCTCGGACCGGTTTATGGCCATCAATGGCGTTCCTGGCCGGCTCCAGACGGAGGCCACATCGACCAGATCGCCAACCTGATCGAAGGGCTGAAGACCAACCCGAACTCCCGCCGCCATATTGTTTCGGCCTGGAACCCGGCCGAGGTGGACGAAATGGCGCTGCCGCCGTGCCATTGCCTCTTCCAGTTCTACGTCGCCGACGGCAAGCTGTCCTGCCAGCTTTACCAGCGCTCGGGCGACACCTTCCTCGGCGTGCCTTTCAACATCGCCTCCTATGCGCTGCTGACGTTGATGGTGGCGCAGGTGACGGGGCTGAAGCCTGGCGACTTCGTGCATACGCTCGGTGATACGCACATCTATTCCGACCATTTCGAGCAAGCCAGGCTGCAACTGACCCGCACCCCGAAAAAACTGCCGACCATGCGCCTTAATCCGGCGGTGAAGAATATCTTCGATTTCAATTTCGAGGATTTCACGTTGGAAGGCTATGAGGCCGACGCCAATATCAAGGCGCCGATTGCCGTCTGACTGGGGAGGGAAGGATGGCTGAACCGGTAAAAACCATTCTTGTTGCCGTATCACGCAACGGCATCATCGGCCGTGACGGGGACATGCCGTGGCGGCTGTCGTCCGATCTTAAGCGGTTCAAGGCGATGACGCTTGGTAAACCGGTCATCATGGGGCGCAAGACGTTCCAGTCGATCGGCAAGCCGCTGCCCGGCCGGCCGAACGTGGTGATCAGCCGCGATCCCGGCTTTGCTGTGGAGGATGTGACGGTGGTGCATTCGCTTGGCGAGGCCATCGATGTCGCGAGCCGCCTCGCTGCGGAGATGGGTGTCGGTGAGATCTGCATCCTTGGCGGTGGTGAAATCTATCGACAGGCGATTGGTTTGGCCGACCGCCTGCTGATCACCCATGTGGAGGCCGAGGTGGACGGCGACACATCCTTTCCGGCGGTCGATCCGGCTCTCTGGCAGGTTGAAAGCGAGCTTGCCGTACCGGCCGGCGAGAAGGACAATTATCCGACGCGCTTTGTCAGCTATTTCAGGCGCAAAGCATAAAAGCTGTCCACAAAAATCAACTATTTTCCAATAAATCCGACGAACTTCCTGAAGTTGCGTTGAAAGCAGATGCGCCGATACCTATAACGGGAGACAATCGCCGCTGCCTGCGAATTTCAAAGTCTGCGCGATACTGGGAGTCCATAAACAAAGAGGTTTTGATGCCCTGGAGCAATCAGAATGGCGGCGGCGGCCCGTGGGGCGGCGGTGGCGGCGGTGGAAATAATCAGGGGCCTTGGGGGCAGGGACCGAACCGGCCGCGGGGAAGCGGCAGCGGTGGACCGCCCGATCTTGAAGACATCATTCGCCGTGGTCAGGATCGCTTGAAGGGGCTTGTTCCCGGCGGCTTCAATGGCGGCGCCTTTGTCATCGTCGCGGCGATCATCGTCATTTTCTGGCTCATCCAGTGCGTCTATACGGTTCAGCCGGATGAGCGCGGCGTCGAGCTGCGCTTCGGCCAGCCGCGCGCCGAAGTATCCATGCCGGGCCTGCATTTCCATTTCTGGCCGATGGATCGCGTTGAGATCGTCAAGGTTACCGAACAGCAGCGCAATATCGGTGGCCGTTCGAGCTCGGGTTCGAACGCCGGCCTGATGCTGACGGGCGATCAGAATATCGTTAACGTGCAGTTCTCGGTGCTCTACACCGTCACCAATCCGCAAGCCTATCTCTTCAACCTCGAAACTCCTGACGAGACGCTGCAGCAAGTTGCGGAAAGCGCCATGCGTGAGGTTGTCGGCCGCCGTCCGGCCCAGGATATCTATCGCGACAACCGCCAGGAAATCGCGATCGAGGTGAGAAACATCATTCAAGACACGATGGACCGTTACGGCTCGGGTATTTCCATCAATGCCGTGCCGATCGAAGATGCATCGCCGCCGCGTGAAGTGGCCGACGCGTTCGACGAGGTGCAGCGCGCCGAGCAGAACGAAGACCAGCAGGTGCAAGAGGCCAATCAATACGCCAACCAGCAGCTTGGCGCGGCGCGCGGCCGTGCGGCCCAGATTCGTGAAGAGGCGGCTGCCTATAAGAGCCGTGTCGTCAAAGAAGCTCAGGGTGAGGCGCAGCGCTTCATCTCCATCTACGACGAATACGTCAAGGCGCCGGAAGTGACCCGCAAGCGGCTGTTCCTCGAAACCATGGAGTCCGTTATCGGCAATTCGAACAGCATTATCATCGACGACAAGCAGGGCGTCGTGCCCTACCTGCCGCTGAACGACCTCGGCAAGCAGTCCACGACCCAGTCGGCCAAGCCCGCGGCCGCACCTCAGCCGGAGGCCAAATAATGACGTCCAGCCGTTTGCCAACCATTCTCATCGCGCTCGCGGTGGTGCTGCTGATCGTTTATTCCTCCATTTTCGTGGTCAATGCCCGCGAACAGGCGATCGTTCTGCGCTTCGGCCAGATCCGTGCCGTGAAGACAGAGCCGGGTCTCTATTTCAAGCTGCCCTTTGCCTTCATGGATGCCGATCGGGTGCAATATATCCAGGATCAGGAGCTGCGTTTCGATCTGGACAATATCCGTGTCCAGGTTTCGGGCGGCAAGTTCTATGAGGTCGATGCTTTTGTCGTCTACCGGATCACCGATGCGCGAAAATTCCGCGAGACGGTGTCGGGCGATCGCGATGCAGCGGAATCGCGTCTCAGGACCCGCCTCGACGCGTCGCTGCGTCGTGTCTACGGTCTGCGTGGTTTCGAAGCTGCTCTGTCCAACGAGCGTGCTTCGATGATGACGGAAGTGCGTGACGACCTGCACCGCGATGCCGAGTCCCTCGGCCTGAACATCGAAGATGTTCGTATCCGCCGCACCGACCTGACCCAGGAAGTGTCGCAGCAGACCTACGACCGCATGAAGGCTGAACGTCTGGCGGAAGCCGAGCTGATCCGTGCCCGGGGTAATGAAGAAGGTCAGCGCCGTCGAGCCATCGCCGATCGTCAGGTCGTCGAGATCGTGGCGGATGCACAGAAGGATTCTGAAGTCCTACGCGGTCAGGGCGAGGCCGAGCGTAACGGCATCTTCGCTGATGCCTCCTCGCGCGATCCGAGCTTCTACGAATTCTATCGCTCGTTGGCTGCCTATCGCACGGCGCTCGCTTCGGGCGGCAAGACGCTGGTCCTGCCGCCGAACCAGTCGGAATTCTTCAAGTATTTCGACAGCTCGGTCGGTTCTGCTCCTGCGGCAGGTGCGCCGGCGCTGGCTGCGCCGTCACCCGCGAAATAGTGCGCGACAACTCGCTGAAATCCGAGGGGCTGCCTTCTGGCGGCCCCTTGTCTTATGTCGGATGGCATCAATTTTACCATGAATCGCAAGGCCGGATGGACGCGCGGGGATATCGCAAAAAGGTGATTTCACGCTTCATCATTCCGCCTTATGTTGATGCTTATACAAGACTTCCCTTTCTCGATGAGGATGCCTGATGGCCTCGACCAATCGCCTGCCTTTCAGACGTTCGTTCGCGCTCTTGGCCAGTGTGGCGCTGATTGCCGGTCCCACCCTAGCAGGCGTCGAGCGGGCGTATGCGCAGACGACGCAGACGCCTTCAACCGATACGATGACGCCCAATAGCGGCGCTGCTGCAGGCGCACTGGCTCCGGGCAATTCCGCGACAACCGCACCGGCACCCACCGGAGAAACGGGCCAGGCTCCCGCCACGGGCTCCGCCGGCGCAACCACCGGCAACACCGCGTCGGGCACGCAGGCGCCCGCGACCTCCAATAGTCAGACCCCGGCTACGGCGACCAACCCGGCGCAGGCTCCCTTGAGCGGCTCGACTGTAACGACGACCGAGAACCCGACCGTGACGCCTAACAGCGCGACGTTGCCGGTCACGGGCAATCCGGCAATGAATGCCGGCCCCGCCTCGGTTGCCGATCTGGCATCCGGTCTGCTGGATGCGGTGGTCAACATTTCGACCTCCCAAAAGGTCAAGGATGAGGGCGATGGCCCGGCGACCCCCAAGGTGCCGGACAATTCGCCGTTCCAGGAGTTCTTCAACGACTTCTTCAAGAACCGGAACAACGAAAACAGCAACCGCAAGGTCAGCTCGCTCGGTTCCGGTTTCGTCATCGATCCATCCGGCTACATCGTCACCAACAATCACGTCATCGAAGGTGCCGACGATATCGAGGCGATCTTCCCGAACGGCACCAAGCTGAAGGCGCGGCTGATCGGCACCGACACGAAGACCGATCTTTCCGTGCTCAAGGTGGAACCGAAGCATCCGCTGATCGCGGTCAAATTCGGCGATTCCGGCAAGATGCGGATCGGCGACTGGGTGATGGCGATCGGCAATCCTTTCGGTCTGGGCGGCTCTGTGACTGTGGGTATCGTCTCTGCCCGTGGCCGCAATATCAATGCCGGTCCCTATGACAATTTCATCCAGACGGATGCGGCGATCAACAAGGGCAATTCCGGCGGCCCGCTCTTCAACATGAAGGGCGAAGTGATCGGCATCAACACGGCGATCATCTCGCCGAGCGGCGGCTCCATCGGTATTGGCTTCGCCGTGCCCTCCGAACTGGCCGAGGGTGTCGTCAAGCAGCTCATGGATTTCGGCGAGACCCGTCGCGGCTGGCTCGGCGTGCGCATCCAGCCGGTCACCGACGATGTTGCCAACAGCCTCGGCCTCGAAAGCGCCAAGGGCGCGCTGGTGGCAGGCGTCATCAAGGGCGGGCCGGTCGATAACGGTTCGATCAAGGCCGGCGATGTCATCCTGAAATTCGATGGCAAGGACGTTGACGAGATGCGCGATCTGCCGCGTGTGGTCGCTGAAAGCCCCGTCGGCAAGGAAGTCGACGTTGTCATCATGCGCGACGGCAAACAGCAGACTGTGAAGGTCACGCTCGGCCGGCTCGAAGACAGCGACCAGGCGGCCGCAGCTAGCAGCGGCGACAGCAATCAGGGCGATAAGGGCGGCGGCGACAAGGCGCCCCGGCTTGCGCCCAACGACAAGGGCGGCGGCAACGACGGCGTCATCAATCCCGACGAGGGAGATGAAGGCGATGACGACGGAGCGGATGGGCAGGACCAGGACAACGGTCAGCAGCAGCAAGCGCCGCAGCCGCAGGCTACCCAGGAGGTGCTCGGCATGAAACTCGCGACGCTGAACGCCGAAAACCGCAAGAGCTTTGGCATTGCCGACAGTGTCGACGGCGTGGTGATCACGGAGGTTGCACCGGGTTCGGCCGCAGCGGAGAAGGGGCTGAAGCCGGGAGAAGTTGTCGTCGAAGTGGCTCAGGAATTCGTGCAGACGCCGACCGCTGCTTCGGAAAAGGTTGCATCGCTGAAGCGGGAAGGTCGCCGCAATGCGCAGATGATGATCGCCTCTCCGAATGGCGATCTGCGCTTCATTGCTGTGGCGCTGGAGTAGGCCGCATCAATTCGGGGCGGCCTGCTCCTGTTGGCGGCGCCATTCCATAGCGCTCAAGCGATAGAGCACATGCTGCTTTAGCTGCGGATGAGTGGCGGGAATATCCGGATGATCGAAATCTCCGGCCGGATCGCGATGCATGCCGATCCGTTGCATCACCGCCAACGCGCGATGATTGTTGTGCACGGCAATGGACACGATTTCGTCGAGTTTGAGCGTCTCGAAACCGTAGCGCAACAAGGCGGTTCCGGCCTCGCTGGCATAGCCCTGACGCCAGTGCTGGGCTGAAAGTCGCCAGCCGATCTCGACGGCATTTTCAGGTAAGAATGGTTCAAGCTTTGGCTTCGACAATCCGGAGAAGCCGATCGGCTCGCCGCTCTGTTTCAATGTCAGTACGAGAAGATCGAAACCGGCTTCCGGTATCAGTGTGCCGATGATGTCGAAGACGGCATCGGCGTCTTCCCGGCTGCGGCGGAAGGGAAAGAATTCGAGGACATCGGGATCGGAACTCAGTTCATAAAAGAGGTCGCGATCACTCTCCTGGCATGGGCGCAGGATGAGCCGCGGCGTCTCGATGATCGTCATTGCCGGGCGCGCCACTCGGCTGCGGTTAAGCGATAGAGCACATGACGCTGCAGGTGAGGGTAGGCATCAGAAACGCCAGGGTGCTCGAAATCCCCGCCTTCGACCCGATGCATGCCGATCCTCTCCATGACCGATGTCGAGCGGATATTGTTATGAACTGCGAAGGAAACGATCTGATCGAGGCCGTGGGTTTCGAAACCGTAGGCGAGCAGTGCCCGCGCCGCTTCGCTGACCAGCCCCTTGCCCCAATACCGCGCAGCCAGCCGCCAGCCGATCTCGACGGTACCCGCCGGCACGAACGGCTCCAGATGGTTCGTTTGTGCCAGTCCACAAAAGCCGATCGCCTCGCCGCTTGCCTTGAGTTCCAGGGCATAGAAGCCAAACCCTGTGTCGGCGATCATGGATTGGACCCGCTCCAAAAATGCATCCGCTTCCGCCCGATTGCGGCGAAACGGAAAGAACTCCATGACCGTCTCATCGGAGTTGATCTCGAAGGCAAGATCGCGATCGCCGTCGCGCCAGTTGCGGATGATAAGACGCTCAGTTTCGGCAATGATCATGGATCGCCTCCAATCGTCAGCGTTTTGATGCTACGCCTTGACGAAATCAGTTTTCCGGTAGCCCTGAATGTAGAGCAGGGCGGTCAGGTCGCCGTGGTCGATGCGCATCTTGGCCTGGGCAGCCACCGTTGGCTTAGCGTGCAGGGCGACGCCGGAGCCAGCGAGTTGCAGCATGCCGAGATCATTGGCGCCATCGCCGACGGCAATGGCGTCGGCGGTGGAGATACCAAGCTTTTTGGCAATGGTGTTGAGCGCGTCGACCTTGGCTTGCATGCCGAGAATGGGTTCGGCGACAAGGCCGGTCAGCACGCCGTTGTTTTCCAGCAGGACGTTGGCGTGGTTCTCATCGAAATCCAGGGTGGCCGCGATGCGGCTCGTAAAGAGGGTGAAGCCACCGGAGACGAGGGCGGCGTAGTAGCCCTTGGCTTTCATGGTGGCGATCAGCTCCGCGCCGCCGGGGGTGAGGGTGATGTGTTTGGCGATGACGTCGTCAACGACAGAGATCGGCAGACCTTTCAGCAGGGCCACCCGCTCTCGCAGGGCCGGCTCGAAGGCGATCTCGCCGTTCATCGCGCGGGCGGTGATGTCTGCGACCTTCTCCTTCAATCCGACTTCAGCGGCCAGTTCGTCGATGCATTCCTGGCCGATCATGGTGGAATCCATGTCGGCGATCAGCAACTTCTTTCGGCGCGTCTCGGCTTCCTGGATGACCAGATCGATCGGCGCGCCGGCGATGACTGCGAGAATATTGGCTTCCGCCGCCTGCAGATCGGTGCCGTCGCGCAGCGCAATGTCGCAGGCGATACCGTCGGCCAGCCAATAGAGTCCCGCTGCCTGGACGGCGTCCGCCGCCTGCTCGGCGATTGCCGGGACGAGAACGGGGTTTGACGGATTGGCAATAAGCGTGGCAACGAAGGCCATGATCAGAAACCTTATAAGCGATATCGACGCGATCCTGATAACCGGGCCGACCGCCAGCGGCAAGTCCGCGCTTGCGGTGGAATTGGCCCGCGAGCACGATGGTGTGGTCGTTAATGCCGACAGCATGCAGGTCTATGACACATTGCGCGTGCTGACGGCCCGGCCATCTGAGGAGGATATGCAGGGCATTCCTCACCATCTCTATGGCCATGTACCGGCGGGGCAAGCCTATTCCACGGGCGCCTGGCTGCGCGAGGCTACAGCCCTGGTGGCGCAATTACGCGATGAGAAACGGATGCCCGTTTTTGTCGGTGGCACCGGGCTCTATTTCAAGGCTCTGACCGGCGGGCTTTCCAATATGCCCGATATCCCCGCCGATATTCGCAGCCGCCTACGGGAACGGCTGTTGACGCAGGGACCTGAGGCGCTGCATGAGGCGCTCGTTGTTCGCGATCCAGCCGTAGCGGCAAGCTTCAATCCCCAGGATGGCCAGCGTATTGTTCGCGCTCTGGAAGTCATGGAGGCGACGGGACAATCCATCACAACGTTTCAGGGCAAGAGCGGTCCTGTCATCGTCGATGCCGATCGTGCGCGAAAGATCGTCGTGCTGCCGGATCGCGCGGTATTGCATCAGCGCATCAACGGCCGTTTCGAGAAGATGCTCGCCATGGGCGCCGAAGATGAAGTGCGGGCTCTGTTGGCGTTGAAGCTGCCGGAAGAGATGCCCATCATGAAGGCGATCGGCGTGTCGCAGATCGCTGCGATGCTGCGAGGCGAGATGACGCGCGAGGAGGTTCTTGAGACCGGTGCCGCCGCGACGCGGCAATATGCAAAACGGCAGATGACCTGGTTTCGCAATCAGATGGACGAAAGCTGGGAGCGCATTAGTCCGTAGTCCGCATCAGTCCTTGTTGTAGAGGCTGCTCAGTGGCTTTCTCAGAATACTGTCGCGCAGGGACAGGCCGCCTTCGCGCCGCGCAGGCTGCGGGGGCTCGTTCGCCGATGCGGGCTGACCGCTTGCATTGTCGCCGCCTCGGAACTCGCGGCGCAGCTCGGCAAGTCTGCTATCGATCGATGTCTGAGGAGCCGAGCCAAAAGTTGAAGCCGCCGGCGTGCGCGGCAGCATGTCGGGCCGATAAGGCTCTATCGACGGCGCCGCAATTCGCACCGGCTGCGGCTCGGATGCTGGGGTAGGCTGATCAGCATCGTCATCGCCAATATCCTCGTCGAAATCTTTCGCCGCATCGCTCAGGGTTGTGTAGCTCTGCTGAAAGGCGGAGATATCGGGACCGGAGATCGATCGCATGCGGCTGATGATGGTGCGCAGGTCGACCGTATCGGGTGATTCCTCGCTCGTTCTTGCGATGCTGCCACTGGCCTTCGGCAGCAAGCTTTCTTCGACGCGGGAAAAGCGCATGCGCATGGGGACCGCGATGGCTTCGCCGAAGGCGATGGCTTCGCCGTTGCCGATCGAAGACAGGAAGCTCGTCGTCGAAATCGAAGAGTTGGGGATTGCCGAACGTATGATGTCCTGGTCGCGGTCGTTTGCAAGGCGCATGGCGAACAGCGTCGAGCACTGCGACAGGATCGTCTGGTCGAGTTCGCCCGGACGCTGCGTGATGATGCCGAGCGACACGCCGTATTTGCGGCCCTCCTTGGCGATGCGGGCAATTGCCTGCCGCGTCGGAAAGAAGCCGAGATTCGGGTCGGCGGGGATATAGCGATGCGCCTCTTCGCAGACGACCAACATATGGATCGCGCCCTCGCTCCAAAGCGCGAGCTCGAAGGCCATGCGGCAAAGGACGGAGGCGACGGAGTTGACGACTTCGGATGGAATCCCTGCGAGCTGGAAGGTGCAGATCGGCCTGTCGTCGCCAGGAATACGAAAGATCTGCGCGATCGTCTCCATGATCGTGTCGCTGATCGTGTTGTTGGAGAACATGAAATGATAACGCGGATCGTTGATCGCCGAGATGACGCGCATCTTCAGAGAGCGCAGATGCGGCTTTTCTTGCCGGCCTTCGAGCCGGCCGATGCGCTCATCGATCAAGGCCAACAGATCGGCCATGCGGTAGGGAACCGGCGTATCTGCCGTCACCGAGCTCTTTTCCGTCTGACGGCGCATCAGCGGCGAGTCGCTGCCGCGAAAGGCGCGCTTTGCCTCCGGAATAATATCGCGCAGCATGTCGAGTTCGTCGGGGATCGGCGGCCGGCCGCGGAAAACGACCTCGGCGAATTCATCGAGCCGCATCAGCCAGAAGGGCAGGTCGAGCGTATCGGTATCGACGACGACGGAATGCTTGGGAAAGGCGGCGGCGAATTCATTATGCGGATCAAGGATCAGCACGCGCAGTTTGGGATCGGAAGTGATCGCCTTATGCAGCAGCAACGAGACGGCGGTCGATTTGCCGACACCAGTGGAGCCGACCACGGCGAAATGCTTGGCCAGCATCGAAGGAATATGGATGGCGGCGTCGATGCTCTCATCCTGCGTCAGCTTGCCGATGACACAACTGCTGTCCTTACCGGCATCGAAAATGCGCATGAGATCGCTGGCGCGGATGCGGTGAGCAACAGCGCCGAGATAGGGATAGGCGGAGATGCCACTGGAAAATTCCTCGCGGCCGCTTGGCCCGACGCGGACTTCGCCCAGCAATTCCACTTCGATGCGGAAAAGATTGTCTTGTCCTTCGCCCCAGCCTGTATTGCCGGTGTTCATGGCGTAGACGAGGGCAGCGACACGATTGGCACCTACGCTGATCGAGATCAGTTTGCCGACGGACCAAAGCTCGGTCAGATCGGTGCCGCCATCTTCGGCGATCGCAGCGATGGTCGCCCTGGAACCACTGCACGCGACAACACGGCCGAGGAAGCGATTCCCTGGCTTCATACTATCGCGACGATCAAGGTCCCCAGCCTTGCCGGACGTCTGCAAATCATTGTTGAGCAAACGGTTACTCCCAGCGTTAAGCCGTGAAGCATAGGGAGGGTGGCTTAACAAAACCCTTTCGCGCTCCCCCAGATTTTAAGAGGATTGGGAAAGGCCGCGATTTTTTATTGCGGAATGCGTTGACGCTTAGAAATTTTCTGTCTATCACTTCCGCCCATGAAAAACTTGACGGTTCTTATCGTGGTGGGACAGCGCATGGGCAGGATGGTGTAACCATCCGGCGATAGCCACCCATGCGCTAGACAGCAGGCTCCCGAAGGAGCCTTTTTTTATGCCCGAAATCGAGTTTTCATTTTTCCAAACCTCAGCAGATAGCGGAACAAACGTATGACCGGCACAGATAATCAGGCGAGCAGCAATCAGATGACAGGCGCGGAGATCGTGCTGCAGGCGCTCAGGGACAACGGCGTCAAGCACGTATTCGGTTATCCGGGCGGCGCTGTTCTGCCGATCTACGACGAAATTTTTCAGCAGGACGATATCCAGCACATCCTCGTGCGCCACGAGCAGGGCGCAGGCCACGCAGCGGAAGGCTATGCCCGCTCGACCGGTAAGGTCGGCGTCATGCTGGTCACTTCGGGTCCGGGCGCGACGAATGCCGTCACGCCGCTGCAGGACGCACTGATGGATTCGATCCCGCTGGTTTGCCTGAGCGGCCAGGTTCCCACGTCCCTGATCGGTTCTGACGCCTTCCAGGAATGCGATACGGTCGGCATCACGCGGCCCTGCACCAAGCACAATTGGCTGGTCAAGGATGTCAACAAGCTCGCTGCGGTCATCCACGAAGCGTTCCGCATTGCCCAGTCCGGCCGTCCGGGTCCCGTCGTCGTCGACATTCCGAAGGATGTTCAGTTCGCCACCGGCACCTATACGCCGCCGGAAGCGCATGATGTCCAGAAGAGCTATCAGCCGAAGGTTCAGGGCGATCTCAACCGGATCAAGCAGGCTATCGAACTGATGGCAAATGCGAAGCGGCCGATCATCTATTCCGGTGGCGGCGTCGTAAACTCCGGTCCGGAGGCTTCGAAACTGCTGCGTGAGCTGGTCGAGCTGACGGGCTTCCCGATCACCTCGACGCTGATGGGCCTCGGCGCCTATCCGGCATCCGGTAAAAGCTGGCTCGGCATGCTCGGCATGCATGGTTCTTACGAAGCCAATATGGCGATGCATGATTGCGACGTGATGGTCTGCATCGGCGCGCGCTTCGACGACCGCATTACCGGCCGCCTGAATGCCTTTTCGCCGAATTCGAAGAAAATCCACATCGACATCGATCCGTCCTCGATCAACAAGAACGTTCACGTCGATATCGGCATCCTCGGCGATGTCGGCAATGTTCTGGAAGATATGGTTCGCCTGTGGCGGGCGCTGCCTCACAAGCCGGCGGCGGATCGTCTTAACGATTGGTGGACGAATATCACACATTGGCGTGCGCGCAATTCCTTCGCCTACAAGCCGCATGACGATGTCATCATGCCGCAATATGCGATCCAGCGTCTCTACGCGCTGACCAAGGACCGCGATACCTACATCACCACGGAAGTCGGTCAGCATCAGATGTGGGCGGCGCAGTTTTACGGCTTCGAGCAACCGAACCGCTGGATGACATCGGGCGGCCTCGGCACCATGGGTTACGGCCTGCCGGCCGCTCTCGGCGTACAGATCGCCCATCCGGAAAGCCTCGTCATCGACATTGCCGGCGATGCCTCGATCCAGATGTGCATTCAGGAAATGTCGGCGGCGATCCAGCACAATGCGCCGATCAAGATCTTTATCTTGAACAACCAATATATGGGCATGGTGCGCCAATGGCAGCAGTTGCTGCACGGCAACCGCCTGTCGCACTCCTACACCGAGGCCATGCCCGATTTCGTGAAGCTCGCTGAAGCCTATGGTGCCGTCGGCCTGCGCTGTGAAAAGCCCGGCGATCTCGACGCGGCGATCCAGGAAATGATCGACGTCAAGAAGCCGGTCATTTTCGATTGCCGCGTTGCCAATCTCGCCAACTGCTTCCCGATGATTCCGTCGGGCAAGGCACATAACGAGATGCTGCTGCCGGATGAAGCGACCGACGAAGTCGTCGCCAACGCCATCGACGCCAAGGGTCGGCAGCTCGTTTGATCGGAAAGCCGGGACACGGTAGGTTTGCCGTGTCCCCCGGCCGCTGGACCAATCACCATTCAGTCAGGATCGCGCTGGCATCCTGACCATAAGAACCGAGGAAACGGAACAAGGACAATGACCGCACACCTTCAACCCACGGGCTCCGCCTATTTCATTTCGCCGGAAACCGCGGCGGCCGAGAGCCATACGCTTTCGGTGCTGGTCGACAACGAGCCCGGCGTTCTCGCCCGCGTCATCGGCCTCTTCTCCGGTCGCGGCTATAACATCGAAAGCCTGACCGTTTCGGAGACCGAGCATCAGGCCCATCTGTCGCGCATTACCATCGTCACGCGCGGCACGCCGCAGGTGCTGGAACAGATCAAGGCGCAGCTTGAACGCATCGTGCCGGTTCATCGCGTCGTCGACCTGACGGTGCGCGCCCGCGAACTCGGCCAGGAGCGGCCGATCGAGCGCGAAGTGGCGCTGCTGAAGGTTGTCGGAAGCGGCGAGACCCGCGCCGAAACGCTGCGGCTGGCCGATGCCTTCCATGCCAAAGTGGTGGATGCGACGGTCGAGCATTTCATTCTCGAGATCACCGGCAAGTCATCGAAGATCGATCAGTTCATCGCCATTATCAAGCCGCTCGGCCTGATCGAAGTTTGCCGCACCGGCATTGCCGCCATGAACCGCGGCTCCCAGGGAATGTAAGGAAGCCTGCCGTTCACCGGTCTATCAGCGTCGCGTAGCTTGCGCGGCGCTCGGGGCGGATAGGTTGCGTCATCAATGAGGTCATGTCGGTGACGTTTTCTGCCGCGGAGAGTCCGCCTGATATCGGCGAGAAGAGCTGGCATCCTCCGGCAGGGATGAGTCTCGGCGCCACCTTTTATGTCCGCAATGCTTTTCCTTGGCTTGGCCAATATTTCGGGTCGCAGAAGATCGCGTCTACGCTATCGCCCGGCATCGGCGGCGTGCTTTCCTGGGGCGGCCGCGCACCCGCAAAGACGGCGGCAGCGATCTCGCGGTTGCGGGGATTGCCACACTGGAATCTCGAAGACGGTTTTCTGCGCTCGGTAGGCCTCGGCAAGGCCGGTGCAATCCCTCTTTCGATCGTGGTCGACGATCTCGGTCTCCCCGTAGACGCAAGCCGGCCCTCGCGCCTTGAACGCCTGATCGCCGGCGCGGAAGATGCCGGAGAACTGGGCAGGGCCATCCGCGAACAGATCGTCCGCAATCGGCTCTCCAAATACAATCATCTGCCGCACAGGTCGCCCGCGATCGAGCGGACGACGAAGCGTCGCATCCTGCTTGTCGATCAGGTCGTCGGCGATATCTCGGTCGGCAAGGCGCTCGGCTCGCGCGCCTCGTTCGAGCGG
Organism: Martinezella paranaensis; assembly: GCF_014200235.1. NCBI lineage: Bacteria > Pseudomonadati > Pseudomonadota > Alphaproteobacteria > Hyphomicrobiales > Rhizobiaceae > Martinezella > Martinezella paranaensis. Next base: position 270,990 of record NZ_JACHBI010000003.1, read on the forward strand.
ATGCTTGCCGACGCTTTGGCAAGCGATGCGCAATGTCTGATCCGGACGCATCCGGATGTCATGGCCGGCCACCGCAAGGGATATCTGACCACGGAAGCCGCCGGCAAAGGTGGTGCGGTATTTCTTGATGATGCTGTATCGGTCGCATCGATTCTTGATGTCGTGGACGAGGTCTGGACCGTCTCCAGCCAGTTCGGTTTCGATGCGCTTCTGCGCGGCATCCCGGTTCGCTGCTATGCGGCGCCGTTTTATGCCGGATGGGGTGTGACGGAAGATCAATTCGGCGTCTACACGAAAGCCGTTCTCGCCGACAGACGAACCAGGCGGCGGACCGTCGATCAAATCGCCGCTGCCGCCTTTTCGCTTTATCCGACCTATCGCAATCCCGCGGACTGGCGGGTGATCGATGTTTTCCAGGCGATCGAGCTGATCGTCGCGCAGCAGCGCGCAGAGGTCGGTAGTTAAAGCATCTCCAGCGGCTTCTTTCGCGCCGGTGGCGGGAAGGCGGCGTCGAGGGTGGCCCAATCCTCATCGGTGATGTCGAGCGAGACGGCGTCGCGGTTTTCTGCAACGCGTTGCGGATTGGAGGTTTTGGGAATGGCGATCACGCCGTCGCGCTCCAGCAGAAAGGCGAGCGCAACCTGCGCCGGCGTTGCCTGATAGGTCTTGGCGATGTGGATCAGATTCGGATGATGCGCCAGCCGGCCCTGTTCGATCGGTGAATAGGCCATAATCGGGATGTTGCGCTCCTGGCACCACGGTAGCAGATCGTATTCGACGCCGCGTCGGCCGAGATTGTAGAGCACCTGATTGGCGGCGACATTGCCGCCATCGGGAACCGCGAGCAGTTCCTCCATGTCGTCGACGTCGAAATTCGATACGCCCCAGGCGCCGATCTTGCCTGCGGCTTTCAGGGCTTCGAAGGCAGCCACCGTTTCGGCCAGCGGATACTCTCCGCGCCAATGCAGCAGATAAAGGTCGATGCGGTCGATTTTCATTCGCTTCAGGCTGCGGTCGCAGGCTTGAATAGTCCCCTTGCTACTTGCGTTGTGAGGATAGACCTTGCTGACGACGAACACCTCGTCGCGCCGTCCCGCGATCGCCTCGCCGACGATTTCCTCCGCGCCGCCTTCGCCATACATTTCGGCGGTGTCGATCAGCGTCATGCCAAGATCGAGCCCGGCCTTCAGGCTGGCGATCTCGTCACTGGTCCGGGCGGCTTTTTCGCCCATGTTCCATGTGCCTTGGCCGAGTGCGGGAACCGTGATGCCGGAGGGGAGAGTGACGGTAGGAATGGGGTCGCGCATGGCCTGTCCTCGCTGCTTGAGAGGCGAAGGATAAGGGCATTCATCGGGAATTCAATCAGGCCATTCATGTCACCGTGACAATCCTGTCATGGCATTCGATTCCAGGGCGAATTAGGGTCGCGCAGCATAGGCGCCGCTATGAGTGATGCGCATCGCGAGATGGACGCTTCCTGCTGACCAAAGAGCGGCGTTCGGAGGGACTTCATGCCGCTGAATACATTCCTGGCTCTTCTGTTGTTTGCTTTCACGACGTCGATCACGCCTGGGCCGAACAATATGATGCTGTTCGCATCGGGCGTGAACTTCGGTTTCCGCCGCACGATCCCGCATATGCTCGGCATCGGCGTCGGTTTTCTGTCGCTGCTGCTGGGCGTCGGGCTGGGGCTCGGGGCAGTGCTGCATACCGTTCCGGTGCTCTATACCGGCCTGAAATTCGCCGGCGGAGCCTATCTCGTCTGGATCGCCTGGAAGATCGCGACGTCGCGCAGCCTCAGCGAGAAGGAAAGCGGTGTCGAGCCGATGAGCTTCCTGAGTGCCGCCGCCTTTCAATGGGTCAATGCCAAGGCCTGGGTGATGGCGGTCACGGCCATGGCGACCTACACCAATCCGCAGCTCTACCTGATCAGCGTGCTGCTTGTCGGCTTTGCCTTTGCGGCGGTCAACATTCCCAGCGTTTCGACCTGGGCAGGTTTCGGCTCGGCCCTGCGCGACTGGCTTTCCGACCCCGTTCGCCTCAAGTGGTTCAACATCACCATGGCTGTCCTGCTGGTGCTCAGCCTCTGGCCGATGTTAAAATAGCGATATGGATGGCTTGTTGAGCATCAGCCAGAGGATGCCGATGACAGCGAAAAAGGCGGGGAAGCCGCAAGCAAACCAGATGTGATAGAGGCGGTGGTAGGCTGCCGGCAGCGGCGTTTCGGTCGCGGATGCCGTCCGGGCGAGATCGCGCAGGCGGAGCTGTATCCAGACGACCGGCAGCCAGAAAACTCCGGTCAGCACATAGAGCAGCAGGGACAGAGCGATCCATCCTTCTTCGAGTGACCAGCCGATCGATTGTGCAAGCAGATAGCCGGTGACCGGCTGTAGGATGACGGCCGTTGCCGTAAAGATCGTGTCGGCGATGACGACTGTGCCGGCAACATGTGCGATCACCTTGGGGTCGCCCGTGCGATGCGCCATCACCATGAAGAATGCGATGCCGGCGCCGGTGCCGAAAAGCACGGTAGCGCCGATGACATGCACGAGGCGAAGAAGCTCCTCTCCCAGCATCAGCGCTCCTCCAACACCGCAAGCGTGGCAAATGTCAGCAGGATCGACGGCAGCGCTTTGACGAGTGGCCCGAGAGGATCGAGCCAAAGCGATGGTTCGAGCAAGGTGCCGCCGGCAAGATAGCCGAGCGTAACGGCAAGCATTCCGAACAATGCCGACCGCGCGAAAGGCCGCACGAGAACAAATGCGCCGAGGGCTATATCGAGAAAACAGGTGATCAGGGTCAACGCCATTGCCAAGCCATCCGGCATAAAGGGCAGGAGGTGCCGGCTTGCGCCTGTCGGGGCCAGTATCGGGATGATGCCCGACAGCATCCAGAAGAGCGCCAGGCCAGAGATCATCAGCGGCTTTAACAAATAGAGGCGGGCAAACCACAAATCCTGAACGCCGGAAGGATTGGCCTCCAGCGTTTCGGCTGCTGTCGCCAGGCGTCGGCTTGGGAGGTGTTGCCCATCTCTTCGACTGAGAACGCCTTCTGACATCACGGCCATCGCAGTCGATCGGAGCGGCGAGCGCCATCCGAGCTTGCCGGCGATGTCGGCCATCCACGTCACCGGCTTTGCGAAGCTGGCCGGTATCGGCACGACCTGCGCTGGCGGCAGGCCGAGCCAGTTTCGATGAAGGATGACGAGTTGGCGGAGTGTCAGTGCTTCACTGGCGGCAAGATCGATGTCGGTGCCGGATTGGAGTTCGCCGGCAATTGCAGCCGAAACGATCGCTGCGACATCGTCGACCGAGACGGTTTCGACAGGGCTTTGTGCATGAATGAGAGGCAGGAGATAGGGTATGGCGGCAAGCGCGCGTAGCAATGCCGTGCCGCCATGCGCATTGCGGCCGAGGACGAGCGCCGGCCGCAGGATAATATGGTTGAGACCGTTTGCCGCCAGCGCCTTGTCAGCATTGCGCTTTGTCGCCAGGAATGGTTGGTCCCGACCACCGCCTTCCGTGCGCGCGGAAATCTGCACGACGAGCTCGATTGCCGACTGTGCGGCTGCGGCATAGAGCGCCAGCATCGCTTTTTCCTGCGTGGCGGCGAGATCGTCGGAAAGCCCGTCTTGAAGGGCTCCGGCGCAGTTGATGACGATCCGGTGGCTGCTTAGCGCTGCACGCCAGTCCGATGGATCGGTCATTTCAGCCAGATCGGCTTTGATCCAGTCAATCGAAGGGTGTTTTATGCGCGCCCGGTCAGGATTGCGAGCAAGACCTGTGACCATATGCCCGTCTTTGCGCAATCGCGCCGCGATCACAGAGCCGATGAAACCAGTTGCGCCAAGAATCAAAATCTTCATGCTGGGCAGACTAGCTAAACGCGCTAACAATGCGAGAGGGTTGCGGCATCTGATCGCGGTTGCAACCGTGGAGAAGGCGCTTGGCGCCTCGATAGCAAAGGCTTAGATTTCTGGCCTATTCGACGGGGAGATACATCATGCACGATCATGACGACCACCATCACCATGATCATGACAACCACTATTCCGACATGCAGGCGCGCGTGAAGGCGCTGGAGACGCTGCTCACGGAAAAGGGGCTGATCGATCCGGCAGCGATCGATGTCATCGTCGAGACCTATGAGACCAAGGTGGGGCCGCGCAATGGGGCGCAGGTGGTGGCGAAAGCCTGGAGCGATCCGGAATTTGCCGAATGGTTGAAGCGTGACGCGACGGCGGCGATTGCCAGCCTGGGTTTCACAGGGCGGCAGGGCGAGCATATGCGGGCGGTGTTCAATACGCCTGAAACGCATAATCTCATCGTTTGCACGCTCTGCTCCTGCTATCCCTGGTCGGTGCTCGGGCTGCCGCTGGTCTGGTACAAGGCGCCGGCGTATCGCTCCCGCGCCGTCATCGATCCACGCGGTGTGTTGGCCGAATTCGGTCTGACGCTGCCTGAGGGGAAGACGATTCGCGTCTGGGATTCGACGGCGGAGCTGCGCTATCTCGTCATCCCGGAACGTCCTGATGGCACCGAGGGCATGAATGAGGCTGATCTTGCCGACCTCGTTAGCCGTGACGCGATGATCGGTACCGCGATCGCCAAGGCTCCGGAGGTGACGCTATGAACGGGCCGCACGATCTCGGCGGGCAGATGGGTTTCGGGCCGGTCGCGCCGGAACCGAACGAACCGGTCTTCCACACGGAATGGGAAAAGCGGGCGCTTGGCGTCACGCTCTCCTGCGGTGCCTTCGGCGCCTGGAGCATCGATGAAAGCCGGCATGCGCGCGAAAACATCCCTCCGGCCGAATATCTTGCCGCCAGCTATTATGAGATCTGGACGCGCGGGCTCGAGACGCTGCTGAAACGGCATGGTTTTGTAACGCAGGAGGAGCTGCGAACCGGCCATTCGTCGGGGCAGGGAGTTGTTCCGAAACGCATCCTGAAGGCCGATATGGTTGCCGGTGCGCTCGCCAAGGGCGGCCCTTGCGATCGGCCGGTCGATGCAGCGCCGCTTTTTGCGGTCGGCGATCGCGTGCGGACGAAGAATATCAATCCGACAGGACATACGCGTTTGCCACGCTATGCGCGCGCCAAATCGGGCGTAGTCGAGGCCGTGCAGGGCTCGTTCGTCTTCCCCGACGACAACGCCCACGGCAAGGGCGAAAATCCGCAATGGATCTACACGGTCGTTTTCGACGCCCCGGAAATTTGGGGCGAGGGCGCCGATCCAACGCTTACCGTCTCCATCGATGCCTGGGAGAGTTACCTTGAGTGCGTGTGAAATCGCCTCGCCCCTGGCGCAATCGCCGCAACTGCCAAAATCCACCGATGGTGAGCCGGTCTTCCCCGAACCCTGGGCGGCGGAGGCCTTCGCCATGACCGTGCATCTGTATGAGAAGGGCTTGTTCAGTTGGGGCGAATGGGCGGAGCAGCTTTCCGCCGAATTGCACAGGCCGGGCAGGGCCGAAGACGGCAGCGACTATTTCGACTGCTGGGTGGCGGCATTGTCCGGCCTGCTGGTCAGCCGCGGCATCGCCGACGCCGGCGCGATCCTCGACCTGCAAAGAAGCTGGCAGCGCGCGGCGGAAGCGACGCCGCACGGCAAGCCGATCTTGCTTGAGAACGATCCGGAACGCTGAGGGGCCTAAAGCTCGTCGCGATCTTTCAGATACGCTCCCACGCTTTAGCTCTTTGTTTGTGCATGTCGTTTTCGCAAAACCGCCGCACACTTTTGCGCGACATGCACTAAGACGAAAACTGCTTGTAGCATTCGTCCGCCACCTGCCTCAGCATGTCGCGCGAAATTTCGCCGGTGACGGCATAGCCGAGCTTGCCGTCTATCCAATAGAAGGTCTCGACCGTGCCGACGCTGGTAAAGCGGAAACTGGTTGTGGTGTTTTCCTTGTTGCTGCCGATGAGCACGGTCAGGCGCTGGCCGGTGGCGTTCTCATACATGAAGAGTGCACCGGGCGTGCCGTTGATAGGCAGCAGCCGGCCGCCGACAAGCTGGAAACCGAGCGTCTGCAGGCTCGGCACCTTGAGACCGGCGATATTCATGCGCTTACCGAGCCAGGTGGCGAGATGCGCTTCCTGATCCGCGCCGACCTCGACCGGATGGCGGACATCGCTTGCGTAGACGACGAAGGCCGATTGCGCCTGTCGTGGCAGGGCTTCGATAGCCGTCACGCGAAGGTCCGGCTGTGTCAGAAGCGGCGGGCCGAAATGGCCGGCGGCAGCGCCAACCAGGAAGATCGCCAGAGAGGCCGCAGCCATCGGCAGCCAGCGAAGCCGTGGTGATGTTGCAGGCACAGACGCCGTGATGGGCGGTGATACCAGCTCGCGGTCGCCTTCCTTCGAGATTGCATATGGCGCAAACAATGCCTTGATGTCGGCATTCTGCGCCTGCCAGGCGGAAATCAGGTCCGCTTCCTCCGGATTTTCGGTAAGCCAGGCTTCCAGCCGGGCGTGATCGTCCGCCGGCAGCAATCCGTCGGCAAAGGCGTGGAGATCCGCTTCGGTCACGGTCGGGTTACGTTCGCTCATTTCGGTCTCCGAAGCGTAATGACATTCTCGGCATTCATCAGACTGCTCATTTTCCGGCGCGCTCGAGACAGGCGCGACATCACGGTGCCGATCGGAATATCCAGTGTGGTGGCGACGTCCTGATAGCTGTAGCCTTCGACGACGACCAGCATCAGTACGGCGCGATAATCCTCCCCGAGGCTGTTCAGCGCCGCTTCCAATCGCGAGCGCTCCAAAGGATCGCTGCTGGTCTCGGCGGCCGGCAGATCGGTGCTGTCGTCAAGATCGACGAAATTGCGACGACCTTGCTGGCGCAGGCCGTTGCGGTAGAGATTGGTCATGATGGTGAGCACCCAGCCGCGCAGGTTCAGCCCGCGCCACTGGCTGCGCCGCGCCAGCACCTTTTCCACGCAGTCCTGAAGAAGGTCTTCGCCATCGGCGTCGGATCGGGTGAGGCTGCGCGAATAGCGCCTTAACGAGGGGAGGAGCGCCAGCACCTCCGCCTCGAAGCTGTCGGGCGCGGGGAGAGCTCCCCCCGCATCCCTGTCGGTCCGATCAGGGCCGTGCGGCATCCCACACACCCTTGAAGCCATCGCCGGCAACTTCACCGGCCTTGGTATCCTTCATAAAGAAATAGAGCGGCATGCCGTCCTTCGCCCATTGCTTCTTCCCGTCTTTGCGGGTGATGATCGAATATGCGCCTTCTGCCTTGGCTTTGCTATCGGCCATCAGCGGCGGCCATGCCTTGGCGCAGTCGTCGTTGCAATTGGAGACACCCTTCTTGTCATTCTTGAAGGTGTAGAGCGTCATGCCGTTTTCGCCTGTGAGAACCTTGCCCTTGGCGCTCTCGCCGGTTTTTACCGGGGCTGCGGCAAAGGCCGACGTCGCTACGGCCGATGCCATGACCAGGATCGGCAAGAATTTCGCGGCTTTCATGATGTTTCTCCTCGGAATGGTAGACCTATGGTCTAGGCCCCACGTTTTGCGTTGCCGAACATGAGACGCGAATTGCCACGATTTTATTCCCAACAATTCTGGGTTTTTTACTGCTTGCTTCTGCCGGCCGAATCCTGCCAAGTCGGCCCATGCAATTCGCGCCACAACAAGACGAAGCGCTCAAGGCCGTTGCCAAATGGCTGAAGGAACGGCGCTCGCCGCTGTTTCGCCTGTTCGGCTATGCCGGTACGGGTAAGACGACGCTTGCGCGGCATTTTGCCGAGCATGTCGATGGCGAGGTGCTGTTTGCTGCCTTCACCGGCAAGGCGGCGCAGGTGCTGCGCTCGCGCGGCGCCAGCAACGCCAAGACCATCCATTCGCTGATCTATCGCCCGCGCGGCGAAGAGGCTGTCGAGGACGAAGAGACCGGCAAGACGTCGATCGCTCCAATGTTCACCATCAACCGGCAGAGCCCTGTCGCCAAGGCAGCGCTGATCATCGTCGACGAATGTTCGATGGTGGACGAAGCGCTCGGCAAGGACCTGATGAGTTTCGGCACGCCGATTCTCGTGCTTGGCGATCCCGGTCAGTTGCCGCCGGTCTCAGGCGGTGGTTTCTTCACCAACGAAGAGCCGGACTATCTGCTGACGGACATTCACCGCCAGGCCCGTGACAATCCGATCATCCAACTCGCCATGCATGTGCGTGAGGGCAAGGAGATCATGCACGGCGACTACGGCACGGCGAAGGTGATTTCGAAGAATGAGGTGACGCAGCCACTGGTACTCGAGGCGGATCAGGTGTTGGTCGGCACCAACCGTACCCGCCGACGTTACAATCAGCGACTGCGCGAGCTCAAGGGTTTTACGGCCGAATATCCGCAATCCGGCGACAAGCTGGTCTGCCTGCGCAACGACCCCGCCAAGGGCCTGCTCAATGGTTCGCTCTGGCAGGTGATGACGTCGTCCAGGGAAACCACGAAGCCGGGCATCAATCTGCTGGTGCGGCCGGAAGATGACGACATGGATCGGGGTGCGGCGAAGATCAAGCTGCTGAAGCAAGCCTTCGAGGATGTCGAAGGCGAAATCCCCTGGTCGACCCGCAAGCGCTATGATGAATTCGATTACGGCTATGCGCTTACCGTGCATAAGGCGCAGGGTTCGCAGTGGAATAACGTCGTGTTGTTCGACGAAAGCTGGGCGTTTCGCGATACGCGCGAGCGCTGGCTCTATACGGCGATCACGCGCGCCGCCGAGACGCTGACGATTGTCCGGTGAAGCTTACTTGCTCACTTCGTGATTAGGTGGGGTAACCTCTGCGCCAGACGCTAGAGGTCAGATGTCTTCGCCATGAGAATAGCGGAGTTCTGGGGTGCTGTCATAGTCAAGGAGATCGGTGACTTTCTGCATCTGCCGGTTCAATTGGGACATCTCAACGATCAGTTCGCGTTTGCGGTGGTTGAGGGCCGTGCGGAAGATAGCCTCGGCACCATCAGATGTTTCCGCCTCGTCAAGCTTTTCCATGATCTCCTGAATGACGGCGATCGACATGCCGGCTTCGCGGCAAACCGTGATGACGGCCATGCGCAGCACATCGTCGATGCCGTAGATGCGCATCAGCCCGTGGCGATCGGCCGAGATCAGCCGCTTTTCCTCGTAGAAGTGCAGCGTCCTGTGCGTCACGCCGAAAGCGCTGGCCATATCCGCAATGGCAACCGACCCCTCCGGCAGGTCAGACGGAATTGCCGTCTCAGGCAGGAACCGGTACTTGGCGCGCGCCCGAGAAACAAGATTGGCGGCAGCAAACGGACGTTTGGAACCGTCAGACATGAGTCCCTCCATATTTCCATCCCCTTTTGATCGCGGCGCCCCACGCCACGATTGAGTGCCTATTTTTTTGTCTGACGGAGGAGGCCGAAGCTACGCCCAACTCGCTTTCACAATGACGCGACCAACAAACGCAGATGTCGCCGATGAAAATTCTTAGGTTTCATAAGGACAAATTTACCGTGGGCGAACTTTTGGCCCCCTCATTCCCGGACGAATCAAATCAGGCGCCCGATACAATGACGCTATCGGGTTTCGGGGAAATTATAAGTTGCCCGAAGGGGGTATCGTCGGACGGGTGAGACGGCAAAAGAGGGGAGGACCATCAATCTTTTGCATGAATCGATATTCGAATCTCGTTGGTCTTGCGGCGTGCAATCGCATAAAACGGATGTATTATCCTCTTTATAAATCATGGATTTCGATCATGCCCGCCAAGCTCTCCGTGAACCTCAATGCTATTGCCATGTTGCGTAACCGGCGCGACCTTCCCTGGCCGAGTGTCACCGGCTTGGGACGGATCGCTCTTGCCGCCGGTGCCAGCGGCCTGACGGTGCATCCGCGGCCCGATCAGCGGCACATCCGCTTCTCCGACCTGCCCGATATCCGGGCATTGATCGACGACGAATTTCCGGAGGCGGAGTTCAATATCGAAGGCTATCCGACCGACGAGTTCTTCGATCTCTGCGCATCCGTGGAGCCGGAGCAGGTGACGCTGGTGCCCGACGATCCCTCACAGGCGACGTCCGACCACGGCTGGGATTTCCGTAAAAATCGCGATCTGTTGGCCGAGGTCGTTGCCAAATACAAGAAGATCGGCTGCCGCGTTTCCTTGTTTGCGGATGGGGACGGCGATGCCGAGGCCGTAAAGATTGCCAAGGAGGTTGGTGCTGACCGCATCGAGCTTTACACCGGTCCCTATGGCGGCTGCTATGACGCACCGGAGCGGGCTGCCGTCATTCTCGATGGTCTCGGCAAGACTGCGGACGCGGCATTTGCCAACGGCCTTGCTGTCAATGCCGGCCACGACCTGACGGTTGCCAACCTGCCGGCACTCCTCAAGCGCATCCCTGGGCTCGCAGAAGCTTCCATCGGGCATGGGCTGACCGCCGATGCGCTGGAATATGGCATGGCGGAGACGGTGCGGCGGTTTTGTCGGGCATGCGGGCAGGCGGTTTGATCGGCGGGATCTGCGGCTGATCAGGCGCGCTCGTCTTTTGCCGCGCCCTTTTGCCTGGCCCCTCATCCTAGCCTTCTCCCCGCATTGCGGGGAGAAGGGACGACAGCGCAAGCCATTGATTACATCACTCGGTTAGAGTTCATGCTTGAGGCATGAAAACTCCCTCGCCCCGCGTTGCGGGGAGAGGGCTGGGGTGAGGGGCCATGCGTGAAGGTGCGGCAAAGACGGCCTCGCCTGACCATCCCATAGACTTAGCCGAGCAACGCGGCCTTATGTTCCTCGACGAAGCTGCGCAGCGTCTGCGGCTCCTTGCCGGTCAGCTTATTGAAGTCGTTCGTGAGGATATTGAAATTGCCAGCGCGGATGTTGGCGTCGGCGGAGACGAGCATGTCGACGACGAATTTCGGCAGGCCGGCGCCGGTAAGGCCAGCGGCGAACTGTTCGTCGTTGACCTGCACGACTTCCAGCGGCCGGCCGGTGATCTTGCTAACGACGCTTGCGATGTCCTCGATGGTGACGGCGGTCGAGCCCGTCAGCGTGTAGGTGGCATTTTCCGTCGTGTCGGAAGCCAAAGCGGCGGCGATGGCCAGTGCGCAGTCTTCGCGGCTGATATTGCTGACGCGGCCACCGGCGCTCGAGGTGTACCACTTGCCGACTTCGAGGCTGTGGGGCAGGCCGTGCAGGTGGTTGTCGAAGTACCAGGCGTCGCGCAGGATCGTGTAGCCGATGCCGCTTGCCTTGATGGCATTTTCCGTGCCGAGGTGATCGGGCGCGAAGATGACGAGGGAGTTTTCCGGGGCTGGCATCGAGGTATAGAGGATGTGCTTGACGCCAGCGGCTTTCGCGGCCTCCACGGCAGCCGTGTGCTGCTTGAGGCGCTGGCCGGGGACGGCGAGCGCGTCGGTGCTGATGATCAGCAGGCGATCGACGCCGGCGAAGGCAGCGGACAAGCTGGCGGCATCATCGAAATCGGCCTTGCGGGTGACGACGCCCTTGGCGGCGAGGTCGGCAAGCTTCTCAGGGCTGCGGGTCGCGGCAATGATGCGGCCGGGGGCGACCTTGTATGTCTCCAGCAGGTGATGGATGACGCGCTGGCCAAGCTGACCCGCGGCGCCGGTGACGAGAAGAGTGCTGCTCATATGGTTTTCCTTGTTTGACCGCCGCGGACTTGCAGAGGTTTGTCGCTCTCAAAAAGAGACTAGCTCTACATTGGCGTTTGACTTCGATCTGTAAAGGAGGCAGTTTTTTGGCTCTACGTTACCAAAAGGGAACTGTCTTGAGCGCCAGCACTGTCGTCAATCTGCGTAGCACGAAGGCACCGTTGCGTGCCGTCGATATCAGCAAGGTCACGTTTACGGATTGCCCGGTGCGGGATTTGATCTCGCAGATCGGCGGCAAATGGTCGGTGCTGTTGCTGGAGGCCCTGGCGCAGCGACCCTATCGCTTTGGCGAGCTGCGCCGCATGGTGCCCGATATTTCCCAGCGGATGCTGACGCAGACGCTGCGCGAACTCCAGCGCGATGGCTATATTGGTCGTGAGGTTTTCCCGACCAAGCCGCCGAGCGTTGAATACCGCATGACCGATCTTGGCTATTCGCTCTACGAGCCTTTGGCGCAGCTTCTGAACTGGGCTGAGGCCAATCAAGAGGCCGTGCGCGTCGCAAGAGCTCATTTCGATCAATCGCAAGACTGAGCGCATCCGGTGAAATCCCTGAAAATTGCGATCGTGGGCGCCGGACCTGCGGGCCTTGCTGCCGCCTTGCTTCTTTCCCGCGCCGGCCATACGACGGAGATTGTCGAGCGGTTCGACAATCCTGCGCCGGTCGGATCCGCCCTGATGCTGCAGCCGACCGGCCTGACCGTGCTGGAATCGCTCGGCCTCGGCCCCGCCATCCACGCCGCCGGCAATCGCATCGACCGGCTGTTCGGCACCGAGACGAAGCGTGGCTGCATCGTTCTTGACGTGCGTTATGACAGGCTGGCCGGCGGGCGGTATGGGCTGGCTGTTCATCGCGCCGCGCTGTTCGATACGCTCTACGACGAAGTCTCCGCACGGCGACACCTTGTCTTTACCGGACGGCGGGTGACTGGCACGTTGGAAGAGGGCAGTCAGACCTATCTCATTATCGAGGGTGGAGAGCGGGTGGGGCCGTATGATCTTGTCATCGACGCGAGCGGTGCGCGTTCTGAATTGATCGCTGCGTCGCCGGTCGCACCACGGACGCGCAATCTCGCCTATGGCGCCTTCTGGGCGACGCTGGATTGTCCGGATGGGTTGGTGGATGAGAAGGCGCTGACGCAGCGCTACGACCAGGCGCAAGTGATGATCGGCGTGTTGCCGATTGGACAGCGGAGGCCGGACCTGCCGAAGCAGGCGGCGTTGTTCTGGAGTTTGAAGATCGCGGATGCCGATGAGGTGCGCAGGCAGGGGCTCGATCGCTGGAAGTCGGCGGTCCGCGGCTATTGGCCGGAATGCCAGCCGCTGCTCGATCAGATTATCGATTGGGATCAGTTGACGCTGGCGCGCTACACCCATCGAACCGTGGCCATGCCCTATTGCGGCCGTACAGTCTTCGTCGGCGACTCCGCACATTCGACGAGCCCGCAACTCGGGCAGGGCGCCAATATGGCGCTGCTGGATGTGGCGGCGCTTGCACATGCGTTGGCGGGCAACGAGGATATCGGTGCAGCGCTTGCCGACTATACCAACGCGCGGCGGATGCATGTGCGGCTGTTTCAGTTGCTATCGCTGGTGTTTACGCCGTTCTACCAGTCGGATTCGACAGCACTGGCCTGGGTCCGGGATCGACTGGTTGCCACCATCGCCAAGGTGCCGCCGGGGCCGCAGATCTTGGCCTCGATTGTCTCCGGCACTTTGATCGATCCCTTTGCTTCGGCCGGCCTCAGCGAATGCGATTGGCTGCGGAGTGTCGTTCCGCAGCCATCCTGATCATTTCTGCCGTTCGGTCAGGAAGATGAGCAGCGCCACCACCGGGAAGCAGACGCCAATCCATGAGGCGAGATTCCAGCCGCCGGTGGCATAGGCCCAGCCGCCGATTGCCGAGCCGAACGCGCCGCCGGCAAAGAATGTCGCCATGTAAAGACCATTCAGGCGGCTGCGATGTTCGGCGCTCAGCGCAAAGATGGCGCGCTGGCCGAGCACGAGATTGGTCTGCACGCCGAAATCGAGCAGGATGCCGGAGAGTGTCAATGTGACGAGCGCCAGCAGCGAGCCGCTACCGGAAGCGTGGCCAATGAGGAAAGCGATGATGGCGAGCACCAGGGCGAAGGTGGTGGCAAGCTTCGTCCAGCCGCGATCGGCGATACGACCGGCAATCGGCGAAGCGACCGCGCCTGCGGCGCCAGCCAGTGCGAAGAGGGCAATACCGTTCTGCGTCAGGCCGAAGGCAGGGCTTGCCAGCAGCAGCGGCGTCGTTGTCCAGAACAGGCTGAAGGCACCGAACATGCAGGCCTGATAGAGCGCGCGGCGTTGCAGCACCGGCGTATGCAGCGCGAGATGGCCCATTGAAGAGAGCAGTTGGCCGTAGTGCAGCTTGGTGTGCGGAACGCGGGTCGGCAGGGCGATGCGAAGAATGATGGCAAGCCCGATCATGACGCAGGCTGAGAGGATGTAGACCGTATGCCAGGAGGAGAGTTCCGACAGGAAGCTCGCCGCTGGCCGGGCCAGCATGATGCCGCAAAGCAGGCCGCTCATGACATTGCCGACAACTGCGCCGCGGCTGGCATCCGGCGCCATGTGGGCAGCGAAAGGCACCAGCACCTGTACGGCCACCGAGGCGAGGCCGATGCAAAGGGAGGCAAGCAGGAATAGCGATGGCGACCAAGCGAAGGCGGCGCCGACGAGCGCCACGGCCGAAAGGCCGATCAAGGTCAGCACTAGCCTTCGGTTTTCCAAGAGGTCACCGAGCGGTACGATCAGCAGCAGGCCGAGGCCATAGCCGATCTGCGTCAGCGTCACGATCAGACCGGTCGCTGCCGGCGTGAAGCCGAGCGCCTGGCTGATCGGGCCAGCCAGCGGCTGGCCGTAATAGAGATTGGCGGCCACCAGCCCGCAGGCGGCAGCGAACATGAAAGTCATCAATGGCGAAATGGTCTTCTCGGGGAGCGGAGCGCTCTCGCGTCTCGCTGCGGCGGTTGCAGACATATCTTGATCCTTGATGCGGGCGGGGGAACGCTTCCCCGAATATTCGTGTGAAAAATCAGTTCAGCAGTTTCATGGCCGTCTCGGCGACGGCGAGCATTTGTTCGGTTTTGCGGCCGGTCTTTCCAATCACGCGCATGCCTTTCGTAAGGGCAAGTAAGGCGCAGGCGGTGCTGTCCGGATCGATATGCCTTGCCACGGACCCATCCGTCTGACCTAGAAGGATGAGGTCCCGAATGCGTCGCTCGTCGAAATCGAAAGCCACGCCGACACGGCTGGCGACTTCCTCATCGAAAAGCGCAAGCTCGGTCGCGCTACCAACTACGAGGCAGCCTCTGCGGCCGATCTCGCCGCATGAAGCCTCGGCGAAGAATGCCACCAAGGAGTGCAGCTTTTCATAACCATTGGGCGCCTTGGCAAGACACTCGTCGATCAGTTGGAGACGCACGCGACGATAGCGATCGAAAGCGGCTACGAACACGCCGCGCTTATCTTTGAACGCCTTATAGACGCTGCCCGCGGTCAGGCCCATGGCCTCGGTCAGCTCACTGATCGAAGCGGCATAGTAGCCGCGCTCGGAAAATACCCGCAACGCCTCATCGAGCGCTGCGTCCAAATCGAATTCTCGCGGGCGACCGCGAGGCTTCGGGGAAATATCCAGTGTGTCTGTCGTCATGTTGCTTGTTTAGGAAATGATCGTTTCCAAATCAAGCAGAATTTTGCGACGCAACATAATTGCCACCGAAATCGTTGATTTCAGTTCCGCTACTCGTAAAGTAGCGCCATGTGGATCGCGTCCTTGTAGCGTCCATCTATGAGAACGGATTTGCGCGCCAGGCCTTCACGGACAAAGCCGACCTTCTCATAGAGCGCTATGGCTCTGCCATTGTCGGCATGCACGCTGAGTTCGACACGTTCTATTCCCACGTCACGCGCGGCCCGCAGAGCCGCATCTATCGAACGATGCCCCAGGCCCTGGCCGCGATAGGCTGGGATGATGCCCATGCCGAGCGAGCCGGCGTGGGCGTGGGAGGGAAAAGTATGGCGGCTGATATCGCACCAGCCGACCACCTCTCCGTCCGCTAGGGCGACGAATTGTGGATTACCTTTCTCTATCATGCCGAGCACGAAGACGCGCGTCTGCCCCAGTGGAAAGGCTTGAAGCATCGTCAGATATTCTCGCTCGCGCGCAACAGTATCGAGCGCCTTGTGAAAACCTTCGATGTGTTTGACGGCGATAGGTTCTATCCGGATTTCGCTGCGTGAGGTCATGGCAGGTAACTCGATGCAAATCTGGCGTGTACCGAGGATAGAGGTGAAGCCACAGCGTGTCTATGCACGCCTCAGCTCAGAGATCCAGCACCCAGGTCTGGCCGTTCAACTCCGGGCCGAACATGCGATGTTTTTCTTCCGAGACGAGCCGGAAGCCAGACTGGATATAGATGCCCCGAGCGGCATCGAGGATATCGTTGGTCCAGAGCGAAAGCTGACGGTAGCCGGCACTGCGGGCAAAACGGATGCATTCACCGACCAGCAGTTTGCCGAGGCCGAGGCCTCGTGCTGTTTTGTCGACATAGAGCAGCCGAAGCTTCGCGATGCCGTCGCCGCCATCGGCGACCATGACGGAACCCACATTCAGTCCGCCCCGCTCGACGATCCAGCATTGGTCCTTTTGCGGATTGAAATTGGAGAGGAATTTCCCGGCAACCTCGGCGACCAGGCCTTCGAAACGCAGATCCCAACCGAATTCCTCGCAGTAGAAGCGTGCCTGGCTCTGGACGATCCAGCCGATATCGCCGGCGCGGTGGGCGCGGATAATGGCCGGAGGCATGGCATTAGCGGTGGAGTTGAGTACGGTTCGGATCGTTCGCATCGCGTCGACGACGCGTTCGGGCTCGCCGATCGCCAGCGCGTCGAAATGCCCGGCGATCTCGGCGCGGGAGCGGCGCACGAATTCATGGAATTGCTGCTGTCCCTTATCGGTGACCGTGATGATCTGGCTGCGCAGATCGTCCGGATCGGGTTTGGTCTCGATCAAGCCGTCTTCGCGAAAGCGCTTCAGAATGCGGCTGAGATAGGCGGGATCGAGATGCAGGTCACGCGTCAGTGTCGAGGCGGCGACGCCGCCGCGCGAGCCGATTTCGAAGAGAACGCGGACATCCGTCAGGGCATAAGGGCTGTCGAGATAGGCTTTGTTCAGAACGCCGAGGAAATTTGTATAAAAGCGATTAAAGTCGCGGACTGCATCGATGGTCGCGAGTTCCGTCGTAACAAGCATGGACATCGTCTCCCTAAAATATAGAAGACGATGTCCATCATTTATTGGACTCAGTCAAGTAAATTTGGCTTGATCATGCGGCCTTGCTGGCGCTCGTCTTTTCCCCGTCGAGAGCGAAATCGACTGCCTTCTCTGCGTGGATTGTCGTGGTGTCGAAGCCCGGCAAAATAAGCGCATTCGGATCGAGAATCAGGCAGATCTCCGTGCAGCCGAGAATGACGCTGTCCGCACCTTTGGCCTTGGCGCGTTCGATGATTGCCATCAGTTTCCGGCGCGACTCGTCCTTGACGATGCCGGCACAGAGTTCGTTGAAGATGATATCGTGGGTAACCGTACGGTCTTCAGCATCCGGCACCATTATGGAGACACCGTTGCGAGCCATGCGATCGGTGTAGAAGCCGTGTTCCATCGTGTAGCGCGTGGCCAGCAGTAGCGGCTTGACGCGGCCGGCGTCCTTCAACGCAGCCGCCGTCTCGTCGATGATGTGGATCAGCGGAATGGAGACTCGTGCGGCAACTTCCGGGGCGATCAGGTGCATGGTGTTGGTGCAGATCAACACGCATTCGGCGCCGGCGGTCTGCAGACGCTGCGCGGCATCGCCAAGACGAGCAGCGGCATCGTCCCAACGACCGGCCTTCTGCAAGGCGACGATTTCTTCGAAATTGACGGAATACAGCAGCACCTCGGCCGAGGCGAGGCCGCCCAGTCTGTCGCGCACCATCTCATTGATAAGACGATAATAAACCGCGGAACTCTCGAAACTCATGCCGCCGATAAGGCCGATGGTGCGCATACTGCTGCTCTCCGTTCTTGATTATGAATAGCAGAATATTGAGGCATTTCACGCGCCGCGTGTTTGCAATCTTTGTCGTGCCTCCGATTTTATCTGCAAAGTTTTGCGCTTATATCGTATTATGCGCAAAAATACCGCGTCATTACGGAGATGGCTGCACATGCTTGACGAACGCGACCGAAAGATTCTCGATCTTTTGCAGACCGATGCCGGCATTTCGGTGACCGATCTTGCCGACCGCGTGGCGCTGTCGGTCTCAGCCTGCTCCCGGCGCATCCAGCGGCTGGAGGAAAGCGGCCATATCGCCAGACGCATCGTCGTGCTCAATCGAGAGAAGATGGGGGTGCCGACGACGCTCTACGCGCTGATCAAGACAGCGCATCACGCCGACGAATGGATCGAAACCTTTCGCAAGGCGATCAGCGACATTCCCGAGATTGTCGAGGCGCACCGGCTGACCGGCAATCACGACTATATCCTGAAAATCGTGCTGCCACGGGTCGAACACTATGATGTCATCTACAAGAAGATCGTGCGTCGAGTAGAACTCTTCGACGTTTCGGCGTCGATCTCAATGGAAGTGTTGAAAAGCGGCGTGACGATCCCGGTTAGTTATGCCGAGTGAAGCGATCTCGTTGCGGAAGAACGATGTAGCGAGTGCTACTAAGTTTTCCGAAGTATCATTGACGGCAACTTGGCGCCAGAAGCCGCCATTCCGCCCCATGCGGGTGATTAGATTACGAATTCCTCCTCGTACGTCTGTGGCTTGGGAACGACCGTAACCTCCACCGGAACGATCCAATTGGCCGCGTAGCTCTCGCAGTCGGAACGTGGGAGGTCGGGCTGCACGCGCCCCGCCCCATCGATCGCGCGACATCGCAGTTTATATCGCCCCACTTCTTCAGGGGTCCACATGTACTCCCACAAGCGCCATGCATAGGGACGTTCTGTTTCGAGGAGCCTTCCCTCGCGCCAGCCCCTGCCATCTCCGGTGCAGACCTGCAGCTGCCGGATAACAGCCTCTCCGCTCCAGGCGGCTCCGAAAATCCGATACGGTTGGCCGGCGATGAGATGCGCCCCCTGCACGGGACGCGCGATCTGCGCTTTGACCTCCATCTCCGCAAGGGGGACCAGCCTGGGTTCCCCGAGGCTGTGCTCCCAACGGAAATAGTCACGCGCCTGCCAGTAGCCAAGGAACGGTTGCTCCACAACCGTGATATGCGTGATCCACTTGACCCAAGCCATGCCGAACCAGCCATCCACGACCGCGCGTAGCGGGTAGCCGTGATCGCGCGTCAAAGGCTCCTCGTTCATCGAATAGGCAAGGATCGTGCTGTGAGCGATAGCCTTCTCAAGCGGTAAACTGCGCGCAAAAGCGATGGGGCCGGGAGAAGCCGTTTTCTTGTTCGTGTCGACGACGCCGCTGTCGGCGCCTACGAGCAGAACCTCACATGCGGTTCGCTTAACGCCCGCCATTTCCAAAATCTCGCGCAGAAGAACACCTGTCCACGCGGCATTGCCGACGGCTCCGTTCTGCCACTGCAACCCCTCTTTCGGCGGCTCGTAGTAGACCCGCCCGTTCCCTGCGCACTCCACGACGGCGGTGAAAGTCGTGCTCCGCATCGCCTTGATGCTGTCGAGGTCAAGTTCGATCGGCCGCTCCACCGCCCCGCCAACGCGCAATCTCCAGTCTCGCGCATCGAGGTCCGGCGACGGGAAATGGTTTCGCACGAAGAACAGCTCGGTTGGGATTAGCCAATCCGAGAGCGACGCAAACGGAAACTCGATGTTCTGTGGGGATTTCTGTCGAACTATTAGACTGGGTTGCTCTGGTGTCGGCATCTTCCTCGTCTCCCCTTCCAAGAGTACAACGTTGGCACTCGGTCGCGCGCATTCCGGTTCGATCACACCGCCCCTCGCAGTCTCATTCCGCCTTCGGCCGCATTCTAGCACATACCGCACGTTCCTCGGATCGACCTCGAACGGCAGCAAAGGGCCGAAAGCTGCCGCTGGTGGCATCTGCTACCAAATTCCGGTCATTCGGTTCGCGTCCCCGCACAGGTGCCATGCATAAAAGATGGTTGCCGGCTATCGTCCTCAACCCTACGGTTGCGAGGATAAATAGATGCGGGGTGTCGTCGTGCAAGATCATCACGTTGTCGTCGTTGGGGGTGGGTTTGGCGGCTTGCAGCTCGTCAACGATCTCAAGGGAGCTCCGGTCCGCATCACGCTGATCGACCGGCGTAACCATCACCTGTTCCAGCCGCTGCTCTATCAAGTCGCCACCACCTTGCTTGCCACCTCCGAGATTGCTTGGCCGATCCGAAGCTTTTTTCGCGATCGGCCGGAGGTGACGACACTGCTGGCAGAAGTCGTCGGCGTCGACAGCCAGGCACATGTGGTGATGCTGAAAGGTGGCACCACGATCGCATATGATACGCTCGTGCTGGCTACGGGGGCGACTCACGCCTATTTCGGGCATGACGAATGGGAACCGGTGGCGCCGGGGCTGAAGACGCTGGAGGATGCAACAACGATCCGCCGCCGCGTTTTGCTGGCCTTCGAACAGGCGGAACTGGAGAGCGATCCCGCTATCCGGGATGCTCTGCTGACCTTCACCATCGTCGGTGCCGGGCCGACCGGTGTCGAGCTTGCCGGTATTATTGCCGAGCTGGCGAGAACGACTCTCCCGAAGGAGTTTCGCAACATCGACACCACCAAGGCCAGGATCATTCTTGTCGAAGCGGGCCCGCGCGTTCTCGCAAGCTTTGACCAAGTGCTGTCTTCCTATGCCCACAAGGCGTTGGAAAAATTGGGCATCGAAGTCCGCACTGGAAAACCAGTGACATCCTGCACCGCGGAGGGGGTGACGATCGGGGAAACCTTCGTGCCGAGCCGGACGATCGTCTGGGCCGCCGGCGTGCAGGCTTCACCTGCGGCGGCATGGCTAGGCGCTCCTTCCGACCGCGCCGGCCGTGTCGTGGTCGACAAGGAGTTGAGAGCACCTGGCAAGGCGGATGTCTTCGTCATCGGCGATACGGCGGCAGTCATGCGCGATGACGGCAGCCCCGTGCCGGGGATCGCGCCGGCCGCCAAGCAGCAGGGTGCCTATGTCGCCAAGGTGATATGGGCAAAGCTATCGGGCCAGCCGGCGCCGGGCCCATTTCACTATCGTCACCAGGGCAGTCTCGCCACGATCGGCAAGAGTGCGGCGATCATCGATTTCGGTTGGATCAAGCTCAGGGGATGGCTCGCCTGGTGGGTCTGGGGACTCGCCCACATCTACTTCCTGATCGGCGTGCGCTGGCGTATTGCAGTCGCCTGGAGCTGGCTGTGGATCTACATCAGCCGACAGCACAGCGCCCGGCTGATTACCCAGAGGGAAACCATGCGCGAGGAATGAAAAAAGGGCAGCCACGGTGGCTGCCCTTTTCTGTAAGTCTTGTGCCATAGCGCTTAATGCATGTCGCGCAAAAGTATGCGGCGGTTTTGCGAAAACGACATGCAAAGCAAGGAGCTAAAGCGTGGGAGCGAATCTGAAAGATCGCGACGAGCTTTAGGCCAGCGAGGCGATGTCGATGACGAAGCGGTAGCGGACGTCGCTCTTCAGAACGCGCTCATAGGCTTCGTTGACCTGATCGATATTGATCACCTCGATCTCCGAGGCAATGTTGTGCTCTCCGCAGAAATCGAGCATTTCCTGGGTTTCCTTGATCGAGCCGATCATCGAGCCGGAAAGGCTGCGGCGGCCGGGGATGAGCGAGAAGGCATGCACCGGAACGGCATGTTCGGGCGCACCGACGACGACCATATTGCCATCAACCTTCAGCAGGCTGAGATAGGCGTTCCAGTCGACAGCGATACCAACCGTCATGATGAGGAGGTCGAACGTGCCGGCAAGCGTCTTGAATGTCTCGGCGTCGCTCGTCGCGTAGTAGTGATCAGCGCCGAGGCGGAGACCGTCTTCTTTCTTCGACAGCGTCTGGCTGAGAACGGTGACGTCAGCGCCCATCGCATGGGCGATCTTGACGCCCATATGGCCGAGGCCGCCCATGCCGACGATCGCAACCTTCTTGCCGGGGCCGGCCTTCCAGTGGTGCAGCGGCGAATAAAGCGTGATGCCGGCGCACAGCAGCGGGGCTGCCGCGTCGAGCGGAAGATTGTCGGGGATGGAAAGGACATAGCCTTCCTTGACGACGATCGAATCCGAATAGCCGCCATAAGTCGGCGTTTCGCCGTCGGCTTCGACGTCGTTGTAGGTCTGAACGATGCCCGGCATGTAATGTTCAAGATCGAGATCGCGGGTGGCACAAGTCGTGCAGGAATTGACGAAGCAGCCGACACCGACACGGTCGCCGACCTTGAACTTCGTTACCTTTGAACCAACGGCCGTGACGATGCCGGCGATCTCGTGACCCGGTACCATCGGATATTTAGCGTTGCCCCATTCGTTGCGAGCCTGATGAATGTCGGAATGGCAGATGCCGGAGAATTTGATCGCGATGACGATATCGTCCTCGTTCGGATCACGGCGTTCGAAGGTGAACGGCGTGAGCGGCTTGGACGCGTCGGTCGCTGCGTAACCCTTTGCGATAGGCATGGGAGATTCCTTATCTTTGTGATGGGTTGGGGGTGGAATTGGGACGCTGGACTATGCATCGGGACCGGGCGACAGCGTTAGAGCGATCCTGCAAGCTTTATGTACGATCCTGCGAATCTAAATTGGCAGCGGCTCTTTTTCAGGGAGAGAGGGTCACCTAGATAAGCGTAGACACGCTCTCAAAACAATCGGTTGCGCATGACACTCGCTTTCAATCCCAATCAGGAGCTCGCCTCCATCGTTGCACGTTTCGCCACGGGGGACGGAGAACACCGCACGCCGATTGAGGGGCTCAACCTATATCGCCAGTCGGCGGTCACCGTGTGGCAACATGGGGCCTATCGGCCCTGCTATGCCGTTGTGGTCCAGGGACGCAAGAGCCTGACGGTCGGTACCGATACGTACCACTACGGCGTCGGCGAGTATATTTTGACCGCCCTCGATCTGCCTGTATCGACGCAGGTGACCAATGTCCGCAGTGATACGCCTTATCTTTGTTTTGGCATGGCGCTCGACAGTGAGCGCCTGAAGGAGCTGTTATCGCGCGTCAATATTCCGCGCCAGGCGTTGACGGCGGA
The DNA here is from genome assembly GCF_014200235.1 of Martinezella paranaensis. NCBI lineage: Bacteria > Pseudomonadati > Pseudomonadota > Alphaproteobacteria > Hyphomicrobiales > Rhizobiaceae > Martinezella > Martinezella paranaensis. The sequence continues at coordinate 293,872 of NZ_JACHBI010000003.1, forward strand.
ACCTATGCGCGGGCTCGCGGTCAATGCGGCATCGCCGGAATTGCTCGATGCCTCACTGCGGTTGCTCAGACTGCTAGACCGGCCTGAGGATATTCCGGCCATGGCGCCATTGATCGAGCAGGAGATCCTTTATCGCCTGCTGACCGGTCCGAACGGCCCTCGGCTGCTGCAGGTCGCCATGGCCGAGAGCCAGAGCAACAGGGTGGCGCGTGCCGTTGCCTGGATACGGGGTAATTTCGCCTATCCGTTACGCATCGAAGATCTGGCCGAGCGCGTCGGCATGAGCGTTTCGTCGCTGCATCATCATTTCAAGGCAGTGACCGCGATGTCGCCGATGCAATATCAGAAGCAGCTTCGCCTTCATGAAGCGCGTCGGCTGATGATTGTCGAGCAGCTCGACGTCGGATCGGCCGGCCATCGCGTCGGCTATCAGAGCCCTTCGCAGTTCAGCCGCGAATATAGCCGCCTCTATGGCCTGCCGCCCTTGAAGGATGTCGAGGCCATGCGCAGTGCAGTGGCAGCGGAATAGGCTCCGTTCTATTGCCGGGCTGCGATCAACTGATAGGAGCGGCGCAGTCGCCGCCGCTCCAGGTGTAGTTGGGGGTGGTATCTTGTGGCGCCCACAATCCTTCGAAATGGTGATGGCTTCGATCGAAGCGGATCGTCAGTAATCCCATTCCATATTTGTCGAACCAGCGCAGCGTCCGCTCTCTGCTGGTCGTTGTCCCGACCTCTGACAATGATCCGGTCGTCGTGGTTCCGTCGTCATCGAAGCGGTAAGTCCCCGAGATGTGACCTTGCTTGTCGATCTGCAGGGAGGTCTCGACATCCACCAACCTGCCGCTGGACAGAAGCTTCCCGCAATAGTGCCCGGCCAGACTGGAGACTGGCTTTGCCGTTGAGTGAGCAGAGACGGGCAAGGGAAGCATCCCGACTGTAAGGCAAATTCCTGCAAAGCGGACAAGTGCGCGCAGTTTGCTTTTGTACGTGAAGCTGGCCGATGTCTCGGAAGGAAGCGGATACTTGTTTGTCATCAGGAGGTTCCAGCGGAGAAGCGGATATCTGGCAAGCTCTAGCCGCCGCGAACCCACCCTGACAAGCGCTCTCTTTTGGCGCAGTGCAGCAACGATTTGCGCTTGACGCTTGCCTCGCCCTCAGTCATAACGACCGCGAACCGTACCGTACGGTACGCATTTGGGAGTGGCCATCGTGCTCAGCGAAGCAGGACAGACGAGCGAGTTTTCGCCGCGCCAGAACGCCGTTCTGGAACAGGCGCTGCGTTTGCTCGTCGATGGCGGCGAAAAGGCGCTGACGACCTCTGGTGTCGCGCGCGCGGCCAATTGCTCCAAGGAAAGTCTCTATAAATGGTTCGGCGATCGCGATGGTCTGCTATCGGCGATGATTGCCTATCAGGCGAACAAGGTGCGCACCTTCGAGCGCAACGGCGAACGGCTGACCGTGGCAAGCCTGCATGACCATCTCGTCATTTTCGCCCGCGATCTGCTGGAGGTTCTGGCGGGCGATGTTTCGCTCGCATTGAACCGTCTGGCGATCGGTCAATCCAACCGCGACGGCTCCAAACTCGGCAAGCTTCTGCTCGAGCGTGGCCGCCGCCAGATCGATCGGCGTGCCAGCGGGCTGATCGATGCCGGGAAGCGGGCAGGACTGCTGCGCTTTACCGATGCCGACGAGGCATATCACACATTCTACGGGCTCATCGTTTCCGATCTGCATGTGCGCATGCTGCTCGGCGAGCCCGGTTTGAAGGATACCAGCCGTCAAGCGGAGAAGGCGGTCAGCGCCTTTCTCAGGCTTTACGGTACGGAAAAAGTTTTGGCGGAAGCAGCAGCGACCGTCTGACAATTCGAAATCTGCACCCAGACAAGCAAAGGGAAGGACAAACAATGCGCGTCTATTACGATCGTGATGCCGATCTCAACCTCATCAAGTCGAAGAAGGTCGCCGTCATCGGCTACGGCTCCCAGGGCCGCGCTCATGCGCTGAACCTGAAGGACAGCGGCGCACAGAACCTTGTGATCGCGCTGAAGGCCGGTTCGCCGACCGTCAAGAAGGCTGAAGCCGATGGCTTCAAGGTCATGACCGTTGCCGAAGCTGCTGCCTGGGCTGACCTGATGATGATGGCGACCCCGGACGAACTGCAGGCCGACATCTACAAGTCTGAAATCGCTCCGAACATCCGCGACGGTGCTGCGATCGCTTTCGCACACGGCCTGAACGTTCACTTCGGCCTCATCGAGCCGAAGGGTTCGGTCGACGTCGTCATGATCGCTCCGAAGGGCCCGGGCCATACGGTTCGCGGCGAATACCAGAAGGGCGGCGGCGTTCCTTGCCTCGTTGCAGTTCACCAGAACGCTTCCGGCAATGCCCTTGAACTCGCTCTCTCCTACGCCTGCGGCGTCGGCGGCGGCCGTTCGGGCATCATCGAAACCAACTTCCGCGAAGAGTGCGAAACCGACCTCTTCGGCGAACAGGTCGTTCTCTGCGGCGGTCTCGTCGAGCTCATCCGCGCCGGCTTCGAAACGCTGGTCGAAGCTGGCTACGCGCCGGAAATGGCCTATTTCGAGTGCCTGCACGAAGTAAAGCTGATCGTCGACCTGATCTATGAAGGCGGCATCGCCAACATGAACTACTCGATCTCGAACACGGCCGAGTGGGGCGAATACGTCACCGGTCCGCGCATCATCACCGAAGAAACCAAGGCGGAGATGAAGCGCGTCCTGAAGGACATCCAGACCGGCAAGTTCACCTCCGAGTGGATGCAGGAATACCGTTCGGGCGCTGCCCGCTTCAAGGGTATCCGCCGCAACAACGACAGCCACCAGATCGAAGAAGTCGGCGCCAAGCTGCGCGGCATGATGCCCTGGATCGGCAAGAACAAGCTGGTCGACAAGAGCGTCAACTAAGCTTCTTCGGGTCTATACCGCAATGAGAAAGGCCGGGGAGGGAGACTTCCCCGGCCCTGAACGTTTCAAGATGTTTACGGCTCAAGTAGCCGATGGAATGCTTTTGCTGGCTCTCATCCGCAGCCATTTCGTCGGCTTACCATCGTAGCCGCTACCGTCGGTTTCGTTGAGTGAAATCTCTTTCCAGCCGGTCGAGATCAGCAGGTCGTTCAGCCAGTCGGCCGAGAGATAGTTGTAATATCGGCCGAAGCTGTCGTAACCCTCGGTGTCTCCCGCTTTGAAACTAGCGTGAAATATGCCGCCGTTTTTCAGGGCTTTGTGGACGCGGTTGAATATCCCTGGAAGATCCGATCGTTGCACATGCAGCAGGGATGCTTCGGCCCAAATGCCGTCATAGGCTTGATCGTCCTCCAGTTCTTCGAACTTGCGAACGATCACCGGCTTTCCGAGCAACTTTTCAGCCTGCCTGGCCATTTCCGCCGAACCATCCATGGCGGTGACGTTAAAACCCTGCGCGATCATATAGGCCGCGTCCTGACCGCCGCCGCAACCAAGCTCGAGAATCGACGCGCCGGCGGGAAGGGCATTCAGAAAGGCATCGAGCCGACGCTGTGGCAGGCTGCGGTCGCGCACTGCATAGGTGGCGGCGTTCTCGTCGTAAAAAGAGGATGTGCGGTCGTCGTTCGTCATAAGGATTTCTGCTCGGTTGGGGGCATACTAATCGCAGTAATTTCTATCTCGAATACTGCTGCCCTTTGCGCTCACATCAAGGCCCAATTGTCAGAATAGCGGGATTGCAGGTGAAATTAGAGCTTGAACGGGCTATAAAAGTAACTAGTCTTAAAACTAGTCAGAAGGAGCGTGTTATGCGGCAGTGGCCAGTTCAAGACGCGAAAGCGAAATTTAGCGAGATGCTTGATGCCTCTTTGGAGGAGGGACCGCAGCTCGTGTCAAAAAGAGGCGAGCCCAAAGCAGTGCTTATTTCCGTTTCTGAATGGGAGGCATTGAACAGGCGCGCTAAGCCGTCTGCTAAAGAAGTCCTCCTAGCGCCCGAACCGAGATTCGAACTCGATGTTCCGTCTCGCAAGGAATGGGTATGGCGAGATATCAGTCTGAGCGAGGGTTGATACTTGTACCTGCTCGATACGAACGTGGTCTCCGAACTACGCAGGATGAAACCCCATGGTGCGGTACTTGCTTGGATCGGCACCGTTGGGGATAGCGATCTTGCAATTTCAGCCGTTACTATCGGTGAGATCCAGCGCGGCATTGAACTGACTAGGGAAACCGATCCGCAGAAAGCGAGCGAACTCACGCGTTGGCTGGATAGTCTAAAGCTTGGAATTCGGGTCATTTCCTTAGATGCGGAATGCATGATCCGATGGGCGCAATTCATGCATCGCAAATCGCCGACGCTGATTGCCGATGCAATGATCGCGGCGACCGCATCGGTTCATAATCTCACTATCGTTTCACGGGATATCGTCGATTTCTCGAGCTTTCCCGTCACTGTTCTCAACCCTTTCGACTATAAATCTTCTTGAGAGCGCACAAAATAGGTCAGCATTATTGACTTATCGTTTGTTGCGTGGTCTTGTGGTGCAAAGACCAAAAATTACGAGGAAACCCCATGTTGAATTGGGAAAATATCTTTGCGACGCGTTCGAGCCGTATGCGCGCCTCCGAAATCCGCGAACTGTTGAAGCTGCTGGAGCGTCCAGACATCATCTCGTTCGCCGGCGGCATTCCCGATCCGGCGCTGTTTCCGGATCAGGAATTCAAGCAGGCTTATGCCGACATCTTTTCCGGTCCGGCTGTCAACGCCGCCCTGCAATATTCGGTCAGCGAAGGCTACAAGCCGCTGCGCGAATGGCTGGTCAGCCAGATGGTGGCGCTTGGCGTTCCCTGCGAGCTCGAAAACGTCTTCATCGTTTCCGGTTCGCAACAAGGTCTCGATTATCTCGGTAAGCTCTTCCTGTCGCCGAAGGACACGGCACTCGTCACCGCACCGACCTATCTCGGTGCGCTGCAGGCCTTCAATGCCTATGAGCCGACCTATGATCAGCTCACCCCGAACGGTAACCGCACGCCGGCCTCCTACCGCGCGGCTGCCGAGCAGGCGGGCGGCAAGGTGAAGTTCGCCTATCTCTCCGCCGATTTTGCCAATCCGACTGGCGAAACCGTCGATCTGGACTCCCGCGAAAAGCTGATCGATCTCGCCGACGAGATGGATATCGCCATCATCGAAGATGCGGCCTATCAGTCGCTGCGTTATGACGGCGAAGCGATCCCGCCGATCCTGGCGCTGGAAATTGCCCGCAAAGGCAATATCAACGATACGCGGACGATCTATTGTGGCAGTTTTTCCAAGACCTTGGCCCCGGGTCTTCGTGTTGGTTTCGTCGTTGCGAACGCGCCAGTCATTCGCAAATTGGTGCTGATGAAGCAGGCGGCCGATCTGCATTCCTCGACCATCAACCAGATCGCCATCCATCAGGTCGCCGAACGCGGCTTCGATGCGCAGGTTGCCAAGGTCCGCAAGACCTACAGCCACCGCCGCGACTGCATGCTGGCGGCGCTTGCGAAATACATGCCTGAGGGTACGAGCTGGACGAAGCCCGAGGGCGGTATGTTCGTCTGGATCACTCTGCCGAAGGGCATGGACGGCGCCAAGCTGCTTGCAAAATCGCTGGAGACGGCAAAGGTCGCCTTCGTGCCGGGTCAGGCCTTCTTTGCCGATGGCTCCGGCCCGAACACTTTCCGCGTCAGCTTCTCCTGCGCCAACGAGCAGATGATCGATGAGGGAATATCGCGGCTCGGCAAATTGATTGCCGACGAGATTGGAGCAATGGCGGCTTAGTCTTTACTTCAATTTTTACCTTCTCCCCAGCGGGGAGAAGGTCGAGCGAAGCTCAGGTTGAGGGGGCGTTGCACCGTAAGGGATGTCTTTCGCTTGCCGCTCAAGACTCACCTCGCGATGCGAGGTGTCCCCCTCATCCGGCCTCTCGCGATTTCGTTTCACTCTATCGCTCGAGCCCACCTTCTCTCCGCGAGAGAGAAGGTGTTGTGTTTTGCTTACTTCGCCAAATGTGGCGCAATCAGCGATAGGTCGGCTTCGCTGAGCCGGTCGCTGGCGGTATTGCGCTGGTGCCAGTAGGGATAGAGCAACCGCGGCAGGCTGACGTCGTCGAGGCGCTTGCGTTCTTCTTGCGTCAGCTTCAGTTCGGCGCTGGCGAGATTGTCCTTGAATTGCGCGTCCGTGCGGCCGCCGATGATGACGGATGTGACACCCTTGCGGCCGATCAGCCAGGCCAGCGCCACCTGCGCCGCCGAGACGCCACGACCGTCGGCAATCTCCACCAGCGTATCGACGATGTTCCACAGGCGGTTCTCGTCGCGGATTGGCGGTTCGGTCCAGCCGGCGAACTGGCGCGTACCCTCCGGCGTCGCCTGGTTGCGGCGATGCTTGCCGGAGAGAAGACCGCCGGCGATCGGGCTCCAGACGAGGACGCCGAGCCCTTGATCGATGCTGACCGGCAGCAGCTCATATTCCGCGTCACGCGCTTCGAGCGTGTAGTGGATCTGCTGGCTGACGAAGCGTTCGCGCTTGTCGCGCTCGCTGACGCCGAGCGCCTTCATGATGTGCCAGCCGGAAAAATTCGAGCAGCCGATGTAACGCACCTTGCCTTGGCGGATGAGTGTATCAAGCGCCTCCATCGTTTCTTCGAGCGGCGTCTGGCCGTCCCATTCATGCAACTGGTAGAGATCGATGACGTCGGTCTTCATCCGCTTCAGGCTGGCTTCGCAGGCCTGGATCAGGTGCTGGCGCGAGGAGCCGGCATCGTTGACGCCGGGACCCATCGGGAAGCGGGCCTTGGTGGCGATCAATACGCCGTTCTTGCGCGGGCCGCCGATGATCTCGCCGAGGATTTCTTCAGAAGCCCCTTGCGAGTAGACATCGGCCGTGTCGATCAGGTTAACGCCGGCATCGAGGCACATGTCGACAAGCCGCTTAGCCTCGCTGACGCCGAGATCGCCGACAGTCTTTGCCCAGCCGACACCGCCGAAGGTCATCGTGCCCATGGTAATGGTCGAAACTTTGAGGCCGGAGCGGCCAAGCAGACGGTATTCCATAGATTATCCTCCAAAAACCGAAGCTGAAACTCGCGCGCTAGGAGATAGTGCAGGGCGCTTATGGTCAAGGTCGAATGATAGTATGAACGGTTCGGCTCGCGATTGCGGATTGTCACAATCATGTTAACCGGCCTCGCTAAGGAACCCTTCTCATCACTCAGCCGAGGACGCTTCATGAAGACGTTTGTTTCCGCTCTCGCCGGCCTGTTGGCCGTCGCCCTTTTCTCCGGCTCGGCTGCGGCCGCCGACCTCGTGCTCTACACCAGCCAGCCGAACGAAGATGCACAGGCAACCGTCGATGGCTTCATGGCTGCCAATCCCGGCATCAAGGTCGATTGGGTTCGCGACGGTACCCCGCAGATCATTGCCAAGCTGCAGGCGGAAATCCAGGCTGGTGCTCCGGTCGCCGACGTTCTTCTGATCGCCGATACGGTGACGCTGGAGCGTTTGAAGGAAGCCGGAAAGCTGCTGGCCTATAAGTCGCCCGAAGCCGCAAATTACGATCCGTCGCTCTACGATGCCGACGGCTATTATTATTCCACCAAGCTGATCACGACCGGCATCGTCTACAACACGGCCGCCTCGATGAAGCCGACGAGCTGGCAGGATCTGACCAAGCCGGGGGCCAAGGGCCTTGTTGCCATGCCTAGCCCGCTCGCTTCGGGTGCGGCTCTCATTCACGCGCAGACGCTTACCGGCGTCGGTAGCCTCGGCTGGGATTATTACAAGAACCTTGCTGCCAATGGCGCAATCGCTTCCGGCGGCAATGGCGCGGTGCTCAAGGCCGTTGCTTCCGGCGAGAAGGCTTACGGCATGGTCGTCGACTACATGCCGATCCGCGAAAAGGCCAAGGGTGCGCCCCTGGAGTTCGTTTTCCCGACCGAAGGCGTTTCGGCCGTGACCGAGCCGGTCGGCATCCTCGCCAGCGCCAAGCATGTAGACGCCGCCAAGAAGTTCGTCGATTACGCTCTGTCGGAAAAAGGCCAGCAAGGCTTCCTGAAGCTCGGCTATATTCCCGCCCGCAACGGCATGTCGCTGCCCGCCGGTTTCCCGGCGCGTGACAGCATCAAAGTTTTGCCGTTGAATGCGGCCGAAGCTCTGAAGAACACCGACCAGGATCTGAAGACCTTCTCTTCCTACTACGGATCGAAGTGATCCAATCGGACGGTCGATGTACGGATATGTGCGTAGGGGAAACAGCCAGCCGACCTGGCTGTTTCCTTTTGTCGTTGTCATCGTGATGCTCTTGAGCGTGCTGCCCCTGGCGCGGCTGGCGGAGGTTGGCATCGGGGCGCTGCTGCGCGGCGGGGCCCATGAACTGATCACCGATCCCGCTCTTTGGCGTTCGACTTGGTATACGGTCGAGACCGCCGTGTTCGGTACGGTCATTTCTGTGATGCTCGGCTGCCTCTTTGCCTTCCTGCTGACATTGACCGACATTCCGGGTAGGGGGCCGCTCGGCTTTCTTTTCGTCCTGCCGATGATGATCCCGCCGCAGGTGACGGCACTTGCCTGGGTGCAGATGTCCGGCCCATCCAGCCCCTTGTTGAAGGCGCTGCACATTGCACCGCCGCTCGGCTCGCCGCGGCCGCTTTATTCCGTCGGCGGCATTGCACTGCTTTATGGTGTACAGCACGCGCCGCTGGTCTATCTCGCGCTCCGGGCCGGCCTGATGGCGCTGCCGCGCGATGGTGTCGAGGCGGCCAGGCTTTCGGGTGCTTCCGGATTTCGCGTGTTCCGCGACATCATTCTGCCGTTGTCACTGCCCGGTGTCATTGCCGGCGCCGCCATCGCCTTTGTCTCTTCTGTCGGCAATTTCGGTATCCCGGCGATCCTCGGCATTCCAGCTTCGATCTTCACCTTGTCGACGCTGATCTTCACCAAATTCTCCAGTTTTGGCCCGCGCACATTCGGTGATATCGCCGTGCTGTCGACGATGATCGCGGTGATTTCGGTTGCCGGGCTTGCTGTACAGGGCAGGGCGTTGAAGGGGCGGGATTACCGCGTCATCGGCCTTTCCGGTGCCTCCGCCGCCTTCGCGCTCGGCCGTTGGCGTCTTGCGGCCGTGCCGCTGCTTTGGGCGATCCTGTTCATCATGCTGGTCGCGCCGTTCTTCGCGCTGGTCGCCGGCGCGCTGGTACCGGCCTATGGCGTGCCTCTGACCGTCAAGACGGCCTCGCTGCATGCCTTCACCGAAATCCTGTTTCGGCAGGCGGTGACGCGCGTTGCTTTCTCCAATTCCTTGTTCCTTTCCAGCATGACGGCGCTTGGTCTCCTCGCGGTGACTGTGCTGGCGGCTTACTCCCTGACGCGGCGCAAGGATATGCTGAGCCGGATCGTCGGCGCGCTGATCGAAATTCCCTATTCGCTGCCAGGAATTATCGTCGCCGTTTGCTTCATCCTGGTTTTCGCAGCGCCGCTGCCGGTTCTCAACATCACGCTTTACGGCACGATCTGGATCATTCTGCTCGCCTATTTCTCGGCCTATTTCGCCGTCAGCCTCAAGCCGGTGATGAGCGCTTTTCTGCAGCTCGATCCGGCGCTGGAGGAGGCAGCACGTCTCTCGGGCGCCGGTTTCTTCCGCCGCCTGGCCGATATCATCGTACCGCTGATCGCGCCGGCGGCGGGCGCTTCGGTCATCCTGGTCTTTCTCATCGCCTGCAACGAGCTGACCGTTTCCGCTTTGCTCTGGTCGGCAGGCACGCAGACGCTCGGCGTCGTCATCTACAATCTCGATGACGGCGGCAGCGCCGATCTCGCCTCCGCCATGTCGGTCATCGTCATCGCCATGGTGGTCACCATGATGCTGGTGCTGGAAATTCTGGCCAAGCGCCTGCCGAAGGGAGTGGTGCCGTGGCGAAGCTGATTCTCAATCACGTCAGCAAGGATTTCGGCACGGGTGGCCGCCCGGCGGTCAAGGCGCTGTCGCTGGAGGTCCGAGAAGGTGGTTTCCTGGCGCTGCTCGGGCCGTCCGGCTGCGGCAAAACGACGGTACTGAGAATGATCGCAGGCTTCGAGCAGCCGACGGATGGTTCGATCCATCTCGGCGAACGTCTGCTGGCCGATGCCGCGAACATGTTGCCGCCGGAGCGGCGCAACATGGCGATGGTGTTCCAATCCTACGCCCTTTGGCCGCATATGAACGTTGCCGCCAATGTCGGCTATCCGCTGAAAGTGCGCGGCATTTCCGGCGAGCGCTACCGTCAGAAGGTGCGCGAGGCTTTGTCGACCGTACGCCTGGACGACTACGCCGAACGGCGGCCTGCGGATCTTTCCGGCGGCCAGCGTCAGCGCGTGGCGCTGGCGCGCTGCCTGGTGACATCGCCGGATGTCGTGCTGCTGGATGAGCCGCTTGCCAATCTCGATCGTCATCTCAAGAAGGAGATGGAGGAGACCTTCCGCGAATTCCATCAGCGCTCCGGCGCCACCATGGTCTATGTCACCCACGACCAGAGCGAGGCGATGGCACTGGCGACGGATGTCGCCGTCATGTCCGAGGGACGGCTGCTGCAGGTCGCAGCCCCGGCGGAAATCTATGCACGGCCGGAGGGACGGCTGGTCGGCGGATTGGTGGGGCAGGGTGCGATTCTGTCGCTCGCCATTCCGGATGGTAAGCCGCGGCTTATCGATTGGCCGGCGCTGAAGATGATTTGGAGGGAGCAGGAGGACAAGACCTTGCATGCCAATATCCTTATTCGGCCCGAGGATGTTGTCGCCGATGCTGAGGGCATCTCTTGCAGGGTGGAATCCGTCCTTTACGAAGGCGAGCGCTATGCATTGCGGCTGTCGCTGCCGGATGGTCAGGTGCTCCGGGCCTATAGCCGCGAGGCGGTGAAACCGGGCGATATCTATGCGGTCGCCGTTCGGTCGGCATGGCGGCTATGATCGGTGTCGTGAGCAGAAGACAATACGGTTGTTCGCCGCTTTTACCTGTGCTTGAGTTGCCCGATGTCACGAATGGGAGTCGCGCCATGTCCGATCACAACTTCCCGATCTTCGATCTCGGCGCCTTCGAGGCGGCCGGCGAAGGGGAGAAGAGGCGGCTTGGTGCAGAGGTCGACGAGATCTGCCGTTCGACCGGCTTTCTGGCGATTGCCAACCATGGTGTCGATGAGGCTGTGATCGGAGCCATATGGGCAAAGACGCGGGCTTTTTTTGATCGGCCCGCCGATGTCAAGCAACGGGCAAAAGCGCCGTATCCCGGCTACCCCTATGGCTATCTCGGACCGGGCACCGAAGCACTCTCGAAATCGCGCAATATCGACACGCCGCCCGATCTCAAGGAGAGTTTCAATGGCGGGCCGCCTGCCGTGCCGGCCGGCATGACCGACCCGGAAGCGCTCGGCTTCTGCTATGCCGCCACCATCTGGCCGGACGGCCCGGAAGGCTTTGCAGAGGCGTGGAAGGCCTATTACCGTTCGATGGAGGATTTGGCAGCGCGGATCATGCGCGTCTTTGCCATCGCACTCGGTCTCGACGAGCACTTCTTCGACGGCTACGTCGACGCACCGATTAGCGCGCTCAGGGCGCTGAATTATCCCGAGCAGCGTGTCCCGCCACAGCCGGGCCAGTTGCGTGCCGGGGCTCATACCGATTACGGCAGCCTGACGATCCTGCTGCCGCAGCCGGGCTCCAAGGGGCTGGAGATCATCGCGCCGGACGGTCAATGGACGCCGGTGCCTCCGGTACCCGGCTCTTTTGTCATCAATATCGGTGACCTGATGGCGCTGTGGACCAATGATCGCTGGGTTTCGACGGTGCACCGCGTCGTCAATCCGCCACCCGAAGAAGGCGGCATGCAACGACGGCAGTCGCTGGCGTTCTTTCACCAGCCGAACTGGTTTGCCGAGATCGCCTGTCTGCCGTCGTGCCTTCCGCCGGGCGAGGAGCCGAAATATGCCCCCGTTCTCTCCGGCCCCTATCTCATGGGCAAGTTCAAATCGACCGTCACGGCCAAGCCCAATTGATTTGGGCGAGCTAAGCCGGCTCATATCTACACAAACCGGAATGCCAGATGTCCCTGCGCCTTGCCACCTTCAATGTCGAAAACCTGCTGACCCGTTTCGATTACACCGGTTTCCGCAATCAGTTGCGCCAGGACCGTGTGTTGAAGCTGTTCGATGTGCAGAACGAGATCATCTACCAGCAACTGGAAGCAGCGCGCGTGGTGGCCGCTACCGACGATACGAGGCAGATGACGGCGCTTGCGATAGCCGATGCGGATGCCGACATCATTTGCCTGCAGGAAGTCGACAGCATGGCGGCGCTGCAGGCCTTCGAATACGGCTATCTCTACCGCATGGTCGGCAATGGCTACCGGCAGAAATTCCTGATCGAGGGCAATGACGCCAGGGGTATCGATGTTGCCGTGATGATGCGCGAGGAGACGCGTGACGGGCAGCCGATCGTGCTCAGGGATATCAAAAGTCACGCCATGGTGACTTATCGAGATTTCGGCCTTTTCAGCGATGAACTGGCGGAACTTGGCCTGCATGTGGACGACAAGATCTTCAAGCGCGATTGCCTGGAGCTTGATTTGACCATCGGTGGCGTTCCGCTTTCTCTCTATGTCGTGCATCTGAAATCGATGGGGCCAGGGCGGGAAGGTGTCGATGGTCGCGATTCGACCATGCCGGTCCGCCGCGCCGAGACGCTTGGCGTACGCCGCATCATCGAAAACCGTTTTGGCGCCGGTCATACGGCCAAGAAGAATTTCGCCATCTGCGGCGATATGAATGACTATCAGGAGCGCGTCGACGTCATCGGCACACGCCATACCGGCTATCGCTTCAAGCATCGCGATGAAGAGAGCAGCGCGCTCGATGTCTTCAGTAAGGACGGTTTCGCTGAAAACGTCATGCGTCGGCGCGATGCCTTGGATCGCTGGACGCTGTATCACGCCCGCGGGCCGCAGGAGCAGTGGCTTTGCCAGCTCGACTATATCTGGCTGTCTCCGGCCTTGGCGCGTGCCAATGCGGCGCGCTTGCCCGACGTCGTTCGCTCCGGTCAGCCTTTCCGTACCATATTTCCGCCCGGACAAGAGGTAGAACGTTATCCACGCACCGGTTGGGATAGGCCGAAGGCCTCCGATCATTGCCCCGTAGTCATGACATTGGATCTACTATGACCCACGCTTTCAAATTGCGAAACGATGTGGCCGCCTGGCCACCGGAAAAGACCGTATTCCCGGTCGCGCACGTTAATCTCGCCGTTGTTGCCGGCGACCATCCCTTTCATCTCAGCAATGCCAAGGCGGCGCAGGAAAACTGGGAGAAGGAGATCGCCGCCAATCCGGCACTTTTCGATGGGCGGATGGTCTTCCAGCATCGTTTGTCGGTCAGCGAGCAGGCCGTGAAGGGCGAGGCCTATGTTACGCCGTTCTCCACATTCATGTGGTGGCGCAAACAAGCGGAGCGCAGCGGCGGTTTCCACGTCTTTGCTTTTCCGGTCGCCGTCTCCTCCGACGGCGCGATCATCGCCATCCGTATGGCGGAGCATACCGCCAATCCCGGCCAGGTCTATTGCGCTGCGGGTTCGATGGATGAAAACGATATTGTCGACGGGCACTGCGATATCGAGGGCAACATGCGGCGCGAAGTCATGGAGGAAACCGGCCTCGATCTTGGCGATGCCGTCGCAGAGCCGGGCTATTACGCCACGCATGAGAATCTTTCCGTCACGCTGTTCCGCATCTTCCGGTTTCCCTGGACAGCGGAAGAGATGCTCACGCGGATCCGTGCGCATATGCTGGTGGACCACGAAAAGGAAATCGACGACGCGGTTGCCATTCGTTCGGCCGATCCTGCGGCGCATCGTTACAGCGCGGCAATGCCGCCAATTCTTGCGTGGTTCTTCGGTCGTCAGGAATAGCTTTAGCTTGCGCTCAAATGCGTTGCCGTTATGTATGGTTGAGCAGGGTTCTACAGTCTAGAGTCACGTAATGGAGGCAGGGGTGGCCCGCAGCTTCAGTGTCTATGATGTATTCACCGACAGCAAACTCGCGGGCAATCCGCTGGCAGTCATCTTCGACGCCGAGGGATTGGATGACGAGGCGATGCAGGCGATCGCCAAGGAAATGAATCTCTCCGAGACGGTGTTCGTTCTACCGCCGCAAAATCCGGCGCATACGGCAAGCCTGCGCATCTTCACGCCCGGCCGCGAGCTGCCTTTCGCCGGCCACCCGACCGTTGGCACGGCGATTGCGCTGGCCGAGCGGACGCATGCCAGCCATGGCGGCGACGTCGATCTGGTTTCGGTTCTTGATGAGCGAGTGGGGCCGGTGCGCTGCGCTGTGAGATTGCGGCAGAGGAGCGCGAGTTTCGCCGAATTCGACCTGCCGCGGAAGTCACAGCAGATCATGCTGCCTCTCGACAGGGCCGATATCGCCAATGCACTCAGCTTGAAGATCACCGAGATCGGTTTCGAGAATCATGTGCCGTCGATCTGGAGCGCCGGCGTGCCGTTCCTGCTGGTGCCGGTGCACGATGTCGGCTCGGCCGAGCGGATGGAGTTCGATCCGCAGCTTTGGGAAAAGACCGTCCCCTTCGTCGACGGTGCGCTCGCCTCGGCCTTCATCTACTGTCGCGGCGCGCTCAATCACACGGCCAAGTTCCATGCCCGCATGTTCCCGGTCGGGATGGGCATTCTCGAGGACCCGGCAACAGGCTCGGCGGTGGCCGCGCTCTCCGGCGCCATCAACCACTTCGACCGCCTGCCGGATGGCCACCATCCGGTCATCGTCGAACAAGGAGTCGAGATGGGCCGCCCTTCCTTCATCCATCTCCATATCGACATCGACGGCGGCGAAATCGCCAACGCCCGCATCGGCGGTCAGGCCATACGCGTCGCGACCGGAATTCTTGAGCTTTGATTTTGTAAGGTTTTTGGGGCTCTTCGAAATTTTTTTGACGATTAACCAAAGAAAATTCATCTGGCCGCTGGACAATCAAACCGATCCTATTTATATGCCCGGTCACACCGCGAGCGAGCGGTTACGGGTGATTAGCTCAGTTGGTAGAGCAGCTGACTCTTAATCAGCGGGTCGTAGGTTCGAGCCCTACATCACCCACCATTTATCTTCTTGATTTGTCAGGAACATCGCTGAAAATGCTTATTAGCTTCCGCCATTCGAGCGGGAGCCATGAAGCATCAAAATCCCTTCTGCAGAACGCAACGTCCCGAAATAATCCCGAACATCGGCCTCCTGCGTCGTGATCAAAATGTTGACATTGATCTAAGGGAATTTTGCGCTCATGCAGGGAGCCGCAGCCGCCCACATGCGCTGGGTACTCTCCTCAATAGCGATCCCCAGCCGCCTAAGATCCTAATCGCCAAAGCGACTCGATTCGATACTTCCGTTTGGAGAGCGGACAAGCGACTATTGCGGTGAGTCTATCTGCCAACACCTCCATCTCCGCAGTCAGGCAGAACCGACTGCTATTCGTCCCTTGCAAAGGAGGCACGCGATTCTATCCATTCATTAGGCGCTACTGATCGACTAAGTATATGTCCGTCAACGCCAAAGGAAAAAGATGTCTGAACATTCGCGCTCGCTAGAGTCGACAAGGCATTGCCTCTCGGACCGAAAGCCTAAAGGGACCATTATTTATATAGTGGTTGCAGCAGTTGCTGTTATTACCGGGGTCACTTCAGTGCGCCACGAGAGCCCAGTGCCACAGCCGCCGCACATTGCGAAGATGCTTCAGTAAGTGGACTGATTGGTCCCGTCTGATTGAGCCCAGGGCGATATCCTTCCCTTAAGAGCCTTCCCCAAATGAGAAGAATTGGCTGAGCTGCGAAGCAGAAGTGCACCGAAGGATGCTCCGCGCTCAGTTGACTGCGGTTAGAGCCGCACATTCTCCGTGACGCCGTTGATGAATTTGAGCCATTCACCGGCTGCAAGCCTCTTGAGCACGGTTGACGCTGAGCCGTCGGTTGGGAACAATCCTCGCGGGCCTGGGTTCTGTTTCGCTAACGGCGCGATACGTCGTTGCGAAAGGAGGGCCCGGATGACGACACGCGAGTATGCCGGTTTGCTTGAAGACGCCGCCAACCGCGTCGCGGATATGTCGCGTGCAGAACTTCAGATCATATTGCGGCGAACTGCGTTGATGCTCAGAAATTCCGCCTCGGTGGCCTTGGATGGCGATGTAGAAGACGTGATTGCCAGCATCGCCGACGAACTCGGTATGACGCGAAACGACATGATCCGCTACATCCTCAAGGAATGGCTGAAGACGAACTCATATCTGCCGATGCGGGAGCTGGATAGCCCGGTGGATGGCTCTGCCTGAGCAACGAACCACTGATCAGTGCAGCGCGTCGATCACCTTCGCGTCTGGATTCGCAGCGCAGGCTTTGTCGATGGTTTCGCCCAATTTGCTTTCCTTGAGCGTGCCAAGCTTTGGGTCGCCTCTGGTGGCATCATACACTGCTGAGATTATGTCCTGCATGCCTTGGTGACTATCCGAATTATACTCTTTGCAGGTCACAGTGGCTGGATCGACGGTTGCCGCACTGAGTGTCGACAGCGCGAGCATGAGGAAGGCGAACGATAGTGCAGGGGTGCGGACCATGTGACCCTCCATCGTGAAATGGCCGATCCAGAAGACGACGGTTATGCTATCAGATTTCGTTGCAGACGTCTTCCGTGGCTGTGCACGCTCTGAGCATGGTCAGCGCCATCGCCGCAACTTCATTGCACATGATTTATTGCATAAGGCGATGCCGGGAGGCGGTTCGAATAATCGGGGTCCGGCGCAATTAGCGTCGCGACGATCAAGATGCATCCCATCGCGATGACTGCTCCGGCATAAAGAATGAGCGCAAGGTGGCTTTCGTGCGTGGCCATGGCCGAACTCATAGATCTCTGAATCTAACTGCCGGCGTTAAAGGAAGTTCCCCGCATTGGTATGTACCACCGGTGCGATCGACGGATCGCTTTCGGAGCAGGACCGACTTATGAAATTGGAGTTGAGAAACGGGGATGAGCGGCGGACGCACAGCTATACCAATTCGCCATCGCTGGCCTCTGGATTCCGCCATTCGGTTTGGGGCTTAATTAATGCCTTTTATGCCCGCCGCCTTCCATCACGCTGAATACCAAAATGGCTGCGAGAACCAGAACCAGCATATAGTCGAAGGGGGTCAGCAGGTGGAGCAGTTCCATGATGTTTCTCCTCCCAGAGAACACGTACCAGAACAATCGGCAGTATGTGCCTTTGTTCCGTGTATGCCAAGATTTTCACATCTTGCGGTGCAATAGAGCTATTGTGCGAGGCACAACCAAGTGCTTGTTTGCACAGCTCTTCTCGGCTTGATGAATGCTAGCGGCCCATTGGAAAACCATCGAGCTGCCGTCGGCGTCGTATTGTCAATAAATTTTATAGAGTATATTCCTATGCCTTGGGACATGCGCGGTTGATGGCGGCGAGGTGTCCCGCGCAGTCGAGCGATCTGGAAGGATTTGACGATGACCACTTGTTCTCACGATCAGTCGCGTGATCGGCCTGTCATCGCAATCATTGGCGGCGGCGTTTCCGGGGCGGCGGTTGCCTTTCACTTACTGCAATCGCAAGCGCTGCAGCCCGGTCAGCTCTTCATTTTCGAACCGCGCGCCAGACTCGGGGCCGGGCTTGCCTATGATACCCGCGACCCTGCCCATCGCATCAATGTGCCGGCGGCAAAGATGAGCCTGCTTCCCGACGACATCGAGCATTTCCAGCGTTGGCTTCAGGAAAGCAATGCGCTGGAGGGCGACGAGACGGCTGTCGCGGCGAATGGCGGTCTGTTTCCGCGGCGCGGGCTTTTTGGTCGTTATATCGGCAGTATGGTGCAGCCTTTTATCGATAGCGGCGCCATCACTCATGTTGCTGAGCAGGCTACGGATGTCCGGCGCCTAGACGGCCGCTGGGTGGTTACGGGCGAGGCGGGGCGGCGCTTGGAGGCGGATATCCTTGTCATCGCCACGAGCCATCCGTCGCCGCTGCCGCCGCGGTCGTTGCAAAATGCGCTTGCCGGCCATCCGCGTTTTGTTGCGGACCCAACGCGGCCGGATGCACTCGATGCTATCAGGGCCGCCGACCGCGTGCTGGTGGTCGGTAACGGCCTGACTTCTGCTGACGTCATCGCCTCCCTCGAGCTGCGCGGTCACAAAGGACCGATCACCGCAATCTCGCGACGTGGGCTGCGGTCGCGCGGGCATGCGCCGGTCAAGCAGGAGCTGTTCGGCGATTTCGTCAGTCACCCGTCGCGGACGGCACTTCATCTTCTGAGGCGGGTGCGCGCCGCCATTCGCACGGCGGAAGGCGAGGGGTGGAGTTGGCATGCGGTCATCGATCAGGTGCGCGCGCAGGGGCAGGATTTGTGGCGGGCATTGCCGGTCAACGAGCGGCGTCGCGTCGTGCGGCATTTGCGGCCCTTTTGGGATGTGCACCGTTTCCGTGTTGCGCCGCAGGTGGAGGCCGTCAGTGAAGAGGCGATTCGCGCCGGCAGGCTGGAGGTGTTCGCCGCCTCCGTCGCATCCGTAGAGGCGAGGGGCGAGGTGATTGAATGTACGCTCCGGCTCGGTCGATCGGATAAGAGCCTTAATCGCCAATTCGACGCGGTCGTGGTGACGACCGGGCCGGGCCATCGCGGCATTTTGGGCTCGCAAGGCTGGATCGGCGCGCTTGCGGATACGGGCTATCTCGCTATCGATGCCGCAGGGCTCGGCCTTGCCTGCGACACGGCATCGCGAGCGCTCGGCGTGGACGGCAAGTTGGCACCATCGCTGTTCATTTCAGGACCTCTCGCCCGGGGTACTTTCGGCGAATTGATGGGCTTGCCTGAAGTGATCGAGCATGCCGTCTTCGTCTCCGAGCAGGTGGTATCGGCAGTTGCGGACCACACCAAGCACAAGCATAACAAGCTAAAACTCGACAACAGCGCTGCATAAAGGCATAAAAAACGCAGAATCGTTGCTTTGACGATACATTTGCCTAAATTTACTCATATAAACTATACAATTTGTGAGTTATTGTCTTGTTCGGAGGAGGCGACGGCGTTACTTCCGTGGTCAATGACGGAACAGAGCCGGTTGAGTCTCGATCGAACCATGCCGGACTTCCAACAATCGATTTTGCAGTAAAGCGGATAGCGATGCTCACGAAAAAAGGAAAATACGGGTTGAAGGCTCTCGTGGACCTGGCACGTCTGGGGCCGGGCGAGACTGCGTTTATCAACGACATCGCATCCCGCAACAATATCCCGAAGAAATTCCTCGACACTATCCTGTTGGAACTGCGCAATGCCGGCGTGCTGCGCTCCAAGAAGGGACCGGGTGGTGGCTATTCGCTGTCGCGCCCTGCCTCCGACATCCGCATCGGCCATGTCATCCGCACGCTCGACGGTCCGCTCGCGCCGATCCGCTGTGCCAGCCGTACAGCCTATGAAGCCTGCGACGATTGCGCCGATCCGGAGCGCTGTCATGTGCGCCGCTCGATGACGGAAGTCCGTGATGCGATTGCGGCGATCCTCGACAATATGACGCTCGAACAATTCGTTGCCGGCGGCGGGCCGGGAATCGAGATCGAAGAGCAGGAAGACTATCGCGCTTCGAATATCGGCTGACCCTTTCAGCCATTCCCTGATTGTTCGTCGTCTCCAGCTTTTGAGAACCACAGATCCTTGTAGATCGCGACGGCGGATTCATCAGGCGCGCGATCCTCGGTCAACCAAACCCTCCTGATCGACCAGGCGTCGTCAACGCTTGGGGACTTGCTGCATTCGGCAAGATCAGAGGCGCCGACGCAGGGGATGAACCATGACGGCATCAAGGGCCGTGCCGTATAGCCAGTCTCCGTGCGCGTGATCAGGACAGCAATCCCAGCCTTCTTGTTGGCCTGCCAGGGAAAGATGATGCGGCCGCCCGGCCGCAATGCTTTGAGCCACGATGCCGGTGGGGCGATTGCTCCGGCATTCATGTAGATGAGATCGGCGTCCGGCAGCGCCAGAGTGGTTGCGTCGCCTTGTATCAGGGAAATTCCCTCGAATGGCCTCAGATTTTCGCGCGCACGACTGGCTAGGTCTTCTTCAATTTCGAATGCATGAACATGACCGTTCGGCAGCACCAGCATCGACAGAAGTGCGGTGTAGTATCCCGTTCCCGCGCCAATATGGATGACTGTCTCGCCGGACTTCGGAGAGGCAAAGCCGATCCAGGCCGCGTGCAGGAAGGGTTCCCCATTGTTGATGCCCTTTGTTCTGTCCAAAGCGACGAGCGCATTTTGATAGAGAAAGGCGGGATCGGCGCTGGGCGTTTCGACATATCGCCGATTGACCGTTATCAGCCAGGGCCCCGGCCCCAGGAAGGTTTCGCGCGGCACAAGCTCAAAAATCCGCTCTAGCCTTTCATCCAGGGAATTGCTGGCGGCAACCATCATTTTCGCGTGGAAAGCTCGTATCTCATCCAAACTGGCACGGCGATTTGCAGTCACGGGCTCCCCCCATTTTTCTGCTACAAAATTCGTCAGAGCGTCCAGTTCTTCGGCGGGATCACGCCGTTGAGATGGTAGTTGCCGACGATGTGATATTTCCAGCGTACCGGGTCGTGCAGCGTATGGGTCCGGGCATTGCGCCAGTGGCGGTCGAGATTGAGGCCGATGCGCGTGGAGGAGGTGCCAGCGAGCTCGAACAGCGTATTCGAGGCCTCGATGGCGATTTCCGTCGTCAGGGTTTTCGCAGCGGCTACGGCAAGCGTTGCCTCGATCACATCGTCTTCGGTTGGGTTGATCTGGGCTATATCGATCTTCTTGCCGGCGCGTTCCAGCATCGCGGCGGCCGCCTCGATGCGAATGGCGATCTGGCCTATTCTCGCGATGGTCAGCGGATCGTCGGCCGCTCGCTCGACGCCGCTGTCCGTCCAGGGACGGGCATGCGTTTTCACAAACTCCACGGTCTCGGCGAAGGCGGCCCGGGCGATGCCGAGATCGATGCCGGCATGGATGATTTGGCCAACCGAACCGATGGTCGTTGCCCGCTCGAAGCCTTTGTGATGCAGGACGACAGCGTCCGCGTTGACATAGACATTGTGCAGGATGGTCGTGCCGCTGCCGGATGTGCGCTGGCCGAAACCGTCCCAGTCGTCGATGATCTGGATGCCTTCGGTGCCGCGCGGAACGAGTGACATTGTGAGGTCGTCCTGCGCATTCAGCGCAAAAATGGCGATCCAGTCGGCAAAAAGCACGCCGGTGGAATAGAATTTGCGGCCGTTGACGCGAAAGCCAAGTCCGTCCGATGTCAAGCGCGTATTGTATTGACCGGCCGTTGCCGTGCCGAGTTCGGAGAATGCATTGCCGAAACGGTCACCGGCCAGCGCCCTGGAGAAGAAGAAGTTCTTCTGCTCTTCGCTGCCGTCGATGCGCAGCGCTTCCAGAATGTAGAAATGGTTTTGCGGAATTTGTGCGATCGAAGGATCGGCTTCGGCCAGGATAGCGATGATTTCGGCAAGAACTGAGTTGGAGATATCGAGGCCGTCATGTTCGGACGGAGTGGTGATGCCGAGCAGGCCGGATTGCGACAGGGCCTCCAGTTCTTCGTAGGGCAATACGCGGTTGATGTCGCGGTCGCTTGCCTGCTGAGAGAACCGGGCGGCCAGCGATCGCGCGATCTCCAGCGCTTCCTCATCGCTTTGAATGCGGTGTGCGAGCGGCCTGACCCGCTCGTGCAACTGTGAAACAGTTCCCATTCATGACCCCATCAGGGTTGGCATATCAGTGACTTAGCGGTGCGAAAGCGGTATGATCGTAATTTCTATAGATCTACTCTACAATGGTTTTTCTTTGCTTATCCAGATTTCGCTACCCGCCATAATAGGCATCGAATGGAGAAATTGTAAGCGGGCGGCTCAGTGCAGCCGCCGCTGGCAGCAGGGCTATCAGCTATTTTCCGCGTTCACCAAAAGGGTCTGGGATCAGCGGGCCAGGTCGGCGAAACCACAGGTGCACAGCGTCTTGTGCGAGGCCATGTCGTAAATGTGATCCACCTTCAAAGACGTCGGTCGCAAGAAAGCGCTTGCTACCGGCGCATTTTCGCGCTTTCATATACGACTAAATAAGTAGACAATAGCAACAATTACCTCGTCGGGCCGCCGAAAGGCTCGATATGTGAAGGTTGACGAAGTGAAATTGGTTCCTGGTTGCGTGGGAACCCGCCCAGAGCCTCTCGTTTTCAGACGCCCTGGGTTCAAAAGAACCAGAGCGGCCATTGTGCGTTTACGGATGCGCGGCGCTCTAGCGGCCAAGCGTTCGGTGGCCGCGCGCTGTGTGCGGTTCACAGGCAAAGTATCAGTATGCCCTTAGAAAAGCATGATCGACCACCTCTTTGCCCCAGGAGTTGATATGACGGTTCAGGGACTTTTTTCCGCCAGGGCCAACGCCTCGGCACAAGCCTATGCAATACCGCGTATCGCCGTCATCGGCCGCGGCTTTTCCGGTATGATGATGGCAATTGCCTTGATGAAAACGGTGCGGACGCCGTTTCATCTGCAGCTTTTCGATCCCAATTCCAGCGTCAGCGGCGGTCAGGCTCTGGCGTCCGGCCATAGCAGCGAAATCCTGAACAGCCGTGTCCGCGATCTCTCGGTTTCTGCTGGCGATCCCGATGATTTCAACGATTGGCTCTGTAGCAATGCGACGTTCCGCAGTGCCGTGCCGGCTGCAATACCAGGGTTTTTGCAGATATTCGTCCCCAAGAGCATTTTCAGCGACTATGTCTACCAGCGCTTTTCCGAGGCGCTGTCGTCGCGGCGGGATATAACCGTGCAAGTCAGCGGCGAGACGGTGACCGGCCTTTGCCGCAGCCATGGTGACCGCTTTATGGTCGAGAGCGCCGGCGCTGCCAATCCACCGTTCGATACGGTGATCCTGGCGACCGGTTACGGCATTGCCGATCATGAGCCGCAGAGCGGTGAACCCGTGGCGACGCCGACGACGGTCCGCGCGCGCCGCCTGGTGTCACGCCCGCATACGGTATTGCTCGGCAGCGGTCTGCGCGTCGTCGACCGGCTGTTGCAGATGCGCGACAACGGCTACGACGGCCAGATCACCATCGTTTCGAGACATGGCTTCCTGCCGCAGAGCCACACCCGCAGCAATGCCGATCCGGTCTTTCCCGCAGAAGCCATGCCCGGCAGTCTCAGCGACATCGTGCGTTTCATCCGGCGGGCTTGCGAGAACGCCGAGGCGAACGGGCAAAGCTGGCAATCCGTCATGAACGGCCTGCGCAAACATGCGCGCTCGCTCTGGCGTTCGCTGCCTGCGGGACAGAAGCAGCAATTCAATCGCCATCTGCGCGCTCTTTACGATAGCCACCGTAACCGCCTGCCGGAGGCTCTCTATGTCCGGCTGAAGCAAGAGCTGGCGGAGGGCAATACGCTGTCGCGCCGCGGGCAGTTCCTCCGGCGCACGCCGACCGGATTGATGCTGAAGCCCGCGGGTCAGCAAGGCGTGGAACAGATCTATGCTGACGAGGTGATCGATTGCCGCTGCCAGGAGCCTGATCTCGACACGCCATTAATGTGGAGCCTGATCGAGGCGGGCCTCGCCACACCGGACGAACTTGGTCTCGGTCTGGCTGTCGAAGCGACGGGTGCGCTTTCCGTGGATGGACAAGCGACCGAGGGGCTTTTTGCCATCGGCCCGCTGGGACTCGGGAGCTTGCCGGATATCGATCTCGTGCCCGAGATCGTCACGCAGGCCTATGCGGCTGCGGATGGGGTGGCTGCGCGGTTCTATCCGCAGTGCAAGGCTGTGTGACCAGGATTGATCTTGCCGGCCCTTCAATAAGCTCGGGGCGAGATAGCGTCCACGTTCGCCATAGCCTCCAATGAATAAGAGCTTTGGAACCCGTCGCCGCATCTGATTTTTGTTGTTGAAATTAGTAACGTAATAACATAACGAAATTACTTCGATCATGCAGCCGGGACTTAGGGTAGTGCAGACATTGATCATATCGCCATTGCTCGTTTCGATTTTCTGTGAGATGAACGACGCCGATGGTGCTGCCGCCGGAATCATCCGGAGGGCGGCTGAAAAGGGAACACGGTGCGGATTACCCATCAGGGGCCAAAACCGTGGCTGCCCCCGCAACTGTAAGCGGAGAGCGCGTTCGCGATATACCACTGGCTTCATGCCGGGAAGGTGCGAATGGGCTGTGACCCGTGAGCCAGGAGACCTGCCATCGATAACGTCAACCGCAACGGACGGGGTGTTCCGATGGAAATTCAGTGGTTGGGCGGGGGCGCATTCGCGTCCGCAAGCCCTATCTTGACTTTGCCTCCGGCGAAATCTCCGGGAGGCTTTTCATGGACAAAGCGAAAGAGCAGACGCATCGGATCACCGTGTGCACGAGTTGCCGCCACGTCGGCGCGCCATGCCATCCCGGTCTCGATCTGCTGAAACATTTGCAGGCGGCTATTGCCGAGGCCGGTGCGACACTTTCCGACGATTTCAGTCTGGAGGGCAGTGTCTGCATGGCTGGCTGCGACCGGCCATGCACCGTCGCCTTCCAGACGTCGGCAAAGGCGACCTACCTCTTCGGTGACATCTCGGGCGAGGCCGATATCGGCGCGCTCGTCTCCTTCGCGGAGCTTTATCGCGATCGGCCCGATGGCCTGACACGGGAAGGCGATCGCCCGAAAATGTTGGGCGGCAAGACATTGGCGCGCATTCCGGCAGCCATCCTTTCAGCCGAGCGTCACGCGACGCTTTTGCAATAGGAGCGGGTCATGCTGGAAAAATGCTTGCGATTGGAAGCTGACGGCGTCACCTGGGGCCCGTATAGGGGAAAGCCAATCATCCGGGACATCAGCCTGTCCGTGAAAACCGGAGATCGGCTGGCGATTATCGGTCCGAACGGGGCGGGCAAATCGACCCTGCTGCGCTGCCTCTATCGTGGTATCCGGCCGCAACAGGGTCTGGTGCGCCTCGACGGCACCGATCTCTGGTCGATCGGCCCGCGCGAAGCGGCGCGGCGTATCGCCGTCGTCCTGCAGGAGACGCCGGGTGATTTTCCCTTCAGCGTTCGTGACGTGGTGATGATGGGCCGCATTCCCCATCGCAAAGGCATGGCGCGTTGGAGCGAAGAGGATCATGCGGCAACGGCGGCGGCGCTTCTCCGCCTGGACCTCAAGCATCTGGCGCTCCGGCAATTCGCGTCGCTTTCGGGTGGCGAGAAACAGCGGGTATTGATTGCCCGCGCGCTGGCGCAGGAGCCGGAGCTGATCATTCTCGACGAGCCGACCAATCATCTCGATATCCGCCATCAGCTCGAAATATTGGCGCTGTTGAAAGGCCTTGGCCTGACGATCATCACCACTCTGCACGACATCAATCTCGCCGCCGATTTCGCGACGCATGTTGCTGTGCTCGATTCCGGCCGTCTGAGCGGTCACGGCTTGCCTGCCGAAGTTCTGACCGCCGAGCGCATCTCATCCGCATTCCGTGTCGAAGCGAGCCGTCAGGTCGCGGGCGACGCATCCCATCGTTTTAGTTTTTCTCTTCGATAATTTGGAGCCGTTTATGTCTTTCCGCATGTCCTTGTCCGCCACCGGCTTGCTACTCGGCACACTCTTTGCCGGCGCTGCTCTGGCTGAGCCCGTCACCGT
This sequence comes from Martinezella paranaensis, assembly GCF_014200235.1. Lineage (NCBI taxonomy): Bacteria > Pseudomonadati > Pseudomonadota > Alphaproteobacteria > Hyphomicrobiales > Rhizobiaceae > Martinezella > Martinezella paranaensis. Next base: position 319,573 of record NZ_JACHBI010000003.1, read on the forward strand.
GCGTAGCTGCAATCGCGATGTCACCTTCGACAAGGCGCCGGCGCGCGCCGTTTCGAACGACGTCAATCTTACGGAGATGATGCTGGCTCTGAAGCTCAGGGATCGTATGGTCGGATATACTGGCGTTTCCGGCTGGAAGACGCTGGATGAGAAGCTCAGGGACGGCATTCAGGAAATGCCGGAGCTATCGCCGAAATATCCGACCAAGGAAGTGTTGCTCGGAGCCAATGCCGACTTTTATTTCGCCGGCTGGAACTATGGCATGAAAGTGGGCGGTGAGGTGACACCCGAGACCATGGCGCCCTTCGGCATCAAGGTCTATGAGCTCACCGAATCCTGCATTTTCGTCATGCAGAAGAACAAGCCGACGATGGACGACATGTTCGTCGACCTGCTGAATCTCGGCAAGATTTTCCGCGTCGAGGATAGGGCCGAGGCCTTGGTTGCCAGCTATCGCAAGCAGCTTAGCGATATCCGGTCGAAAATCAGTCATGTCGACAAGCCGACCCGCGTCTTCGTCTATGATTCCGGCGAGGAAAAGCCCTTCACCTCGGGCCGCTACGGCATCCCGACGGCAATGATCGAAGCGGCTGGCGGCAGCAATGTCATGGACGATGTCGAAAAGAGCTGGACGGAGGTCTCCTGGGAGCCGGTGATCGAGAAGAACCCCGAAGTCATCGTCATCGTCGATTATGGCCAGGTCACCGCAGCCCAGAAGATCGCATTTCTGAAGAACAATCCGGCCTTCAAGAATATCGATGCGGTGAAGAACGACCGTTTCGTCGTGCTGCCCTATGTGGAGGCCACGCCGGGACCGCGCAACATCGAAGCCATCGCCGCGCTGGCGAAGGCATTCCATCCCGAGGCGATGTAACCAACGACAATGCCGATCCGTCCAGTCGATTACTGGACGGATCGCTTCCTGGATTTTCGCATGCGCCTCGGCCTTCCCATTATGATCCTGCTCCTTGCTGCTTTCTTCGCCATGTCGATCACGGCCGGCGTCTCGTTTGGCGCGGCGCCGATCCCGTTTGCGACCGTATGGTCGATCGTCGGCAACAAGCTGCATGCCGGGTTGTTTCCCGTCACCTGGTCAGGCGGACAGGAAAGCATCGTTTGGGACGTCCGTTTTCCGCGCGTCATCCTGGCGTTGCTCGTGGGGGCCGGGCTTGCGGTCACCGGAGCGGTGCTGCAGGCTTTGACGCGAAATCCGCTGGCTGATCCACATCTTCTCGGCGTTTCCTCAGGTGCGGCTTTCGGCGCTATATTGGCACTCCTGCACACGGGGCTCATCTTCGGGCTGTTGACTGTCCCGTTATTTTCCTTCGCCGGCGCGCTTCTTGCGATTGCCGCGGTGGCGCTGGTAACGCGGCTGACGCGTTCGCATTCGGCCGACCGGCTGGTGTTGTCGGGTGTCGCCGTCGCCTTTGTCTTTACCGCGCTCGGCAATCTCCTGATTTTTCTCGGCGACCCCAGGGCGGCCAATACCGTTGTCTTCTGGATGCTCGGCGGCTTGGGGCTGGCGCAGTGGCAGCATCTGATCTATCCGGCCGGCGTGTTCCTCGTCTGCCTTTGCGTGCTGATGCTGAAATCACGGGAGCTGAACGCGCTTGCTATGGGCGATGAGACGGCAGCGACGCTCGGCATCGCCGTATCGCAATTCCGCTTCCTGCTGTTCATCGTTACGGCGCTGCTGACGGGCGTCATGGTCGCCTTTTCGGGAGCGATCGGCTTTATCGGACTGATGGTGCCGCATTTCGTCCGGCTGCTTGCCGGTGGCGACAACGTCCGCGTCGTACCGCTGAGCGCCGCCTTCGGAGCACTGACATTGGTCTGGGCCGATATGGCCGCGCGGCTTATCATGGCGCCGGAGGACATGCCGATCGGCATCGTCACCGGTCTGGCAGGCGGCATCGCCTTCATTCTGATCCTACGAAAAAGCTGAGCAACGCGTGGTGTTCCCCATTGCCGGCCGCCGCTCGTGGACCTATTTCCCGACGGGCATGCCGGAGGAAGAGAATGGCCGTATATCCGATTGTTTGTACGCCAGAGGAGGTGCTGAGCTTCTGGTTCGAGGAATGCACGAGCGAGGATTGGTTCCGCTCGACCGTTGCTCTCGACGAAGAAATGCGCCGTCGGTTTCGCGACACGCATCTGGCATTGGCAGCCGGCGTCCCCGATCTTTGGAGGACAACGCCCGAAAGCCGGCTTGCGGCGGTCATCGTCCTCGATCAGTTCGCCCGCAACATCTATCGCGGCACGCCGCTGGCCTTTGCGACGGATGGTTTGGCATTGCAGGAGGCGAAAGAGGCTTTGGAGGTCGGCGCGGATCAAGGGATGCCGGCGGAACGGCGGATATTCCTCTATATGCCGTTCGAGCATGCCGAGGACCTTGCCGAACAAGACCAAGCCGTTGCGCTTTTCCGCTCGCTCGGCCTTGAAGAGCAGATCGACTATGCGCTTCGGCATCGTGCCGTCATCGCCGCCTATGGCCGCTTCCCGCATCGCAATGTCTTCCTTGGCAGGACGTCGACGGAGGCGGAGAAAGACTATCTTGCCCAGCCAGAAGCGGGATTCTGAGGGAATAAAGGTGTAAATGCCTTTGTGTCGCCTTTCTTTGCCTTACAAGGCGTACGCGTAGGGAATATGAAATTCGCAATCACTGTATGGGAAGACCCCGTTCTTCCATTGTTTCGTGCGGCGAATCCGTTTGCTCAGCCGCCAGCGACTTAATCTGCGACGAGGAGCTTTGCTTGCGCCTGCTGACACACCGTTTCCGTTTTTTGCCCGTGCTGCTTCTGGCACTGAGCGCAGCCACTGTTGCCGGCTCTTTGACGGGCGGGCACGCTTTTGCCCAAAATCAGCAACAGGCACAGCCCGCGCAGCAATCGGAACTGCAGCCCGCAGCTCAAGCGCCGCAGCCGACGCAGCTCGCCAATGGTTTGTTGGAAACTGCCGTTGCCGATCTTGCCAAGGCCAAGAAGGACTTTGCCTCGATCGAAGGGGAATCCAAAGAGGAGGGGGCAGATGACAGTGCGCTGGTGGCCCTTTCCGGCCGGGCGGATGAGCTCAATCGCTCCGTAGCGGCGATTTCCGCGCGGTTGAAGCCGCGCGCTACAGAGATCGACGCGCGCCTGACGCAACTCGGTGCGCCGCCCAAGGAGGGGCAGCCGCCGGAAGCAGCGATCGTCACCCAGGAGCGTGACCGTCTTAACGCCGAACGTTCGCAGATCAGCGCCGTGACCGTCGACGCCGATAATCTTGTTGCTGCGAGCAACCGGCTTGTGATGCAGCTCGTCGAAATGCGCCGCAAGTTGTTTGCCGAGACACTGTTCAAGCGTACGGGCGTTTCCGCCACCACATTCGAGGATGCGGGAACGGCCTTTGTCAACGAGGGCGCGGAGTTCAGCACTGCCGTAACAAGCTGGATCGGCTTCGTCGTGAAGGCCAAGCTCGGTTCGCTCCTCACCGCCCTCTTCCTATCGCTTGGTGCGGCGCTGCTTTTCCTGTCCGGTGGCTATCGGTTGTTCCGCAGATATTATGTGCGGGACGAAAATATCGAAAATCCGCCCTATATCAGCCGCCTCTCGGTCGCCTTCTGGTCAACGCTGATCCGCACGCTGTCGCTGGTCGCGTTTCTCGTTACGTCCTTTTTCTTCCTGTCGAATTTCAATGTGCTGCGGCCGGATATTGCGCCGGTCCTGGCGGCTCTCTTCGGCTTCATCGGGCTGGTCTATTTCGTCGGCCGCCTGGCCAATGCCGTTTTTGCGCCCTTCAGGCCGCATTGGCGGCTCGTCAAGCTGTCCAACAAAGGCGCTCGTTCGCTAAGCTGGTGCATGCAGGCCATGGCCGTCGTCAATGGTCTTGATTATGTTTTCGACCGCATCAGCGAATCCATGGGTTCGCCTGTCGTCGTCACCGTGGCGAAGAGCTTCTTTGCGGCGCTGTTGATCGGCCTCATCCTGATTGCCGCCTCCTTCGGTTCGCCGATCCTCGCAAAGAACGGCAATCCCGATGCTCCTGGCCGGCGTTGGCCGCATGGCATGGCGATCATCCTTCGGGTGCTCGGTACATTGCTGATCTTCACGGCTTTTATCGGCTATGTCGGTCTGGCGCGCTTCATCGCAACGCAGTTGATCGTCACCAGCGCCGTTCTGGCGACCATGTATCTCGGCTTCCAGCTCGGTAAGTCGGTGTCGAGGCAGGGCGTTTTTGCCGAAACGATCATCGGGCGCTTCCTCGAAAGCCGTTTCGCGCTCGGCGACGTCGCGCTCGATCAGGCTGGTCTGGGGGCGGGCCTTGCGACCTACGCCGTCGCGCTTATGACCGGCATTCCGCTGATCCTGCTGTCCTGGGGATTCCATATCCAGGATCTGGAGCTGATCGCCTATCGACTGTTCACCGAAATCCGCATCGGCAACATCTCGATTTCTCTGGTCGGCATCTTCGCAGGCGTTCTGCTCTTTGCCGGCGGTTATCTCGTGACGCGCTGGTTCCAGCGCTGGCTGGACAGCAATGTCATGGCGCGGGGGCAGGTGGACTTGGGTGTCCGCAACTCGGTGAAGACCGGCATCGGCTATCTCGGCGTAGCGGTGGCGTCTATCATCGCCATTTCGGCTGCCGGCATCGACCTGTCGAGCCTGGCGCTCGTCGCCAGCGCGCTCTCGGTCGGTATCGGTTTCGGCCTGCAGAATATCGTGTCGAACTTCGTCTCAGGCCTGATCCTGCTGGTTGAGCGGCCCTTCAAGGTCGGCGACTGGATCGTCTCGGGTACGTCGGAAGGCATCGTCAAGCGCATCTCTGTGCGCGCCACCGAGATCGAAACTTTCCGCAAGCAGTCGATCATCGTGCCGAATTCGGAGCTGATCAACGGCTCGGTCGGCAATTGGACGCACCGTAACCGCTTGGCGCGCTCGGAAATTCCGGTTTCCGTCAGTTTCGATGCCGATCCGCAGAGAGTTATGGACATTCTGCTGGAGCTGGTGCGCGGCATCCCGAAGGTGCTCAGGAATCCCGAGCCGCATGTCGAATTCCTGCGCATCGGTCCGTCTTCGCTCGATTTCGAGATGCGTTTCTACCTCTCCGATCTCTCCGACGGCATGGAGATCCGCAACAATCTGCGCATCGATATCCTGAAGCGTTTTCGCGAAGAGGGGATTGCCATTCCCTATCCGCATCAGGAACTGCACATCGTCCGCGACAGCAAGCGAGGCAGACAGACCGATCTGTTGGCGACCACCAATCTGGCCGATTCCGCAGACGGGCCGGAAGTCGTTCCAGAAGATCTCATCAAAGACATTGCTCCGCCGGCCGAAGAGGAACTGCCGCAGCCGCTGGAGGTCAGGAGCGGCGTTCGCCGTCGCGGCAAGGCATCCGCCCAGTGATGTGGTCACGAGGATAATGCGGCGTTGCGCCTGATATCCGAACGTCCAGAGTATAATAAATGAGAAGGCGGCCCGATGGTCGCCTTTCATTTATGGGAAACCAGTCGACTTAATAAATATTCAAGTGCTTTGCTGTAGAAAATTGGGACGGGGCCGATTTCTATTAGCAGGTTTAATCATGCCATTTTTGGGTATTTCGGGAATGCAGTATTCCGGCGGCTCGCTTGCTGGAGCGCGTATTCTTCTCGCCGAGGATTCGAATGTCTTTACGTCGATGATCAGCGCGAAGCTGAAGGAACTCTTCGACATCGACATCGAAATCTGCCGGAACTTCGAAGAATTGCAGTTTGCCTATGACAAGTCGTCCGAGCCGATCCGGCTGGCGATTTCCAACATCAATCTGCCGGGAGCAGAAAAAGGCGAGGCGCTGGAATATCTGATCGATCTCAGCATCCCGACGATCGTTTTCACCGGCACGTTCCACGAAGGCATGCGCGACGAGCTGATCGCCAAGGATATCGTCGACTATATTCTCAAGGACAATATCTTCGCCGTCGATCTGCTGGCTGAGTCGATTTGCCGCTTCCTGACCAATCATCGTCATCACGTACTGATCGTCGACGACAGCGCCACGGCGCGTGCTTTGCTGTCCAGCCGTCTGAAGCGCTATAATTTCCGCGTCAGCGTCGCCGAGAACGGCACAAAGGCACTGGAGATCCTGAAGGCCAATCGCGACATCGGTCTGATGGTCACCGATTACAACATGCCCGACATCGACGGCTTCGAACTGACGCGCCGTATCCGGGCCAGCATCGGTTCGCATGAGCTGCGCATCATCGGTGTCTCGTCGTCTACCAACAGGTTGCTATCGGCGCGCTTTCTCAAGGCCGGCGGCAATGATTTCATTCTGCGGCCGTTCATTGATGAAGAGTTCTATTGCCGCGTGAACCAGAACCTCGACACCTTGCTGCAGATCCAGTCGATGCGATTGAGTGCGTGACATGCCGGAAGAAGGAGCCGACCGAGTTTCAGAAAAGTAAAATATGAGGATAATTCATCTTCAGTACAAGATTTCTGCAATCTCTGGTTCCACTTTCTTCACGAATCCTGTTCACGATGGAGTTGAAGGACGGCGCCATTTTCGCTCGCGATAGGCAACAGCGATCGGTGCGCGCCGTGTGGTCTGGGAGGACTTGAAGTCAAATGGTGTTCCGCGTGGATTTCCTCAGCGATGGCCGTAACCGTCGCCGCGGCAGCCAGAGCATACTTCTGGTTGAAGATTCGCGCATGTTTTCTTCGGTCCTGTCCCACCGGTTCCAAACCGAACTCGGCCTCAATGTTGTCCATTGCGCCTCATTGAAGGCGCTGAATGAAGCGTTGGCGGTAGATGGGCGCAGCTTCACCATGGCTGTGGTCGACCTCAATCTGCCGGATGCACCCCATGGGGAGGCGCTGGATGTTGCCATCACTCACCATATTCCCACCGTCGTTTTCACTGCGTCCTTCGACATGGATACGCGCAACCGCATCATGGAGCGCAGCATTGTCGATTACGTCCTGAAGGACAATGAATTCGCCCTCGACAATCTCGTTTCCACCGTACGGCGGGCCATCTCCAACCGCGGCACGCGGGTGCTGGTAGTGGATGATCTCCCGTCGGCGCGGCGCGTGCTGGTGGAGCTCCTAGAGGCGCAGCAGTTCAAGGTGGCCGAAGCCGGCACCGGTGTCGAAGCGTTGGCGGCGCTTGATGACTACGGCGACATAGAAGTGGTGGTGACCGATCATCATATGCCCGACATGGATGGTTACGAGCTGACCCGGCGTATTCGCCATCGCTATGGTTCGGATCGGATGAGGGTCATCGGCATCTCCTCTTCGAACGACCGCCTATTATCGGCGATGTTCCTGAAGGCCGGCGCCACCGATTTCATCTATCGTCCGTTTGTGGCCGAAGAGCTGCAGTGCCGCATAGCGCACAATGTCGAAACCCTGATGCAGCTCAAGCAATTGCGCGCTGCCGCCGCGAGCGACTATCTGACAGGGCTCTATAACAGACGCTATTTTTACGATCATGGTCCGCGGATCGTCCACGAATGCCTGCGCCATCATCGGCCGACCTCGGTCGCGATCCTCGATATCGATCATTTCAAGCATCTGAACGACACCTATGGCCACGAGATCGGCGACCAGGTGTTGAAGGCCGTTGCCGGCCGGCTTCATTCGCTGTTCGAAGGCAGCGAGAACCTGCTGTCCCGTCTCGGCGGCGAGGAGTTCGCTATCCTATTCACCGAAATGGATTCACGCGCAGCAACGGCGCTGTGCGACGAGGTGCGCGTCAATCTCTCCAATTTGAAGGTGAATGCGGACGACGAAGAACTCTCGGTGACCGTGTCGATCGGTGTCGCCGAAATTGCAGGTCGTGAGGCATTCGAGAATTATCTCAACGCGGCCGACCAGTTTCTTTACATGGCCAAGCACAAGGGCCGCAATCAGGTCTATTCCGACGCCAAGATGACGGAGGAAGCGGCCGAATAGCCGCCTCCATCAGCCAGCCTTAGACAACGACGCCACTGCGGTTGCTCGACAGGGTGAGCTTGCGCTCGGCGCGCTCCTGCTGGGGCGAGCGGTTGTAGAGTTCGCGATAACACTTGGAGAAGTGCGAGGCGGAAACGAACCCGCAGGCAACCGCCACCTCCACGACCGGCATCGACGACTGCACCAGCAGGTGACGGGCACGGTCGAGGCGGATCTCCAGATAATAGCGCGCGGGCGAGCGGCCCATTTCCTGGCGGAAGAGGCGCTCGATCTGACGGCGCGAGAGGCCGGCATCGTCGGCGATTTCGAGCAGCGACAGCGGCTCGGCGAGATTGCTTTCCATCAGCTCGATGATCGACAGCACCTTGGCGTTCTGAACACCGAGGCGGGCGCGCAGCGGCAAGCGCTGGCGGTCATGCGGGCTGCGGACACGGTCGGTAAGTTGCTGCTCACAGACGCGATTGACAAGGTTTTCGCCGAAATCCTGTCCGATCAGGTTGAGCATCATGTCGAGCGAAGCGGTACCGCCGGCGCAGGTATAGAGATTGCTGTCGACCTCATAGAGATCGGCATAGACTTCGGCCTGCGGGAAGTTCTCGGCAAAGCCGGGGAGATTTTCCCAGTGAATGGCGCAGCGCTTGCCGTTCAGGAGGCCGGCCTGGGCCAGCACATGCGCGCCCGTGCAGAGGCTGCCGACGGCCACGCCACGATTGTAGGTCTCGCGCAGCCAAGCATTGACAGACTTGTTGAGGAACTCCTCGACGTAGATTCCCGAACAGACGAGCACCATGTTCGGCCTGTTCTCACCGCCGAGATTGCGACGCTCGTCGGCGAGCGATGTATTGACTTCGAGGCCGATGCCGCTGGAGGAATAAACCTTCTGGCCGTCGGTCGAGGCCAGTCGCCACGTGTAGGCTGGGTAACCGAGCATGCGGTTCGCAATCCGCAGCGTCTCAACCGCAGCCGAAAACGGCAGCATGGTAAAGTGGGGAACGAGGAAGAAAACGAGGGAACGCGTCTTAATCGGAGTCTTGCTCATATCAGGAAAATCCATCCTCCAGGACCATCCTGTATTCCTTGCGTCAAATGCGTCGGCTCGATGGTCCAATAGCGACATTGGCATGGATAATAGCGGCCGCAAAGAGATATTTGTGCAATCCCACTAAAATTGCCGCTGCGAAGAAAGCAGGCGAAGCGGGTAAGCAATTTCGTGAAGCAACTAAATATATATGTCAGCAACAATCGAAATAAAAACCAAATACGCGCTGAGATGCATAAATGTTCGAAAGGCGACACCCGGTTTGGTTGAGTGTCGCCTTCAGAATTTACAGCATGTCACGATCATCGACCGGCCCTGGAATTCTTGGCTTCGTCGACGGCCGGCCAGCCGAGGTCCTTGCGCATGTCGTCCGGGAGAGATTCGAGCTCGCGCTCGGAGCGCCATTGCTGCCAGCGATCGGTAATCCGAGTGATGAGTTGCACAAAAGTGCCAGCCGACGGAAGCGGGCTCCGCGTCCTATCGGAATGTCTATAGGTGATCGTCGTCATTTCAAGGTTCCTTCGGTTTTCAGATGCCCGAAAGGTCGCGACCTTTACGAGCTAATATGGGGGTACTTCGCCCATCAATCAAACGAATAGATCTTATAGATGCCATTAGCATTCTTGAACGATCGTGCGCTGGCAGGCTTCCGTTCGAGGGCGGAGATCACGCGATCCGGGGGCAGGCCGCGGGCGTTGACGTCGTCGATCAGATGCGCCGGGAAATGCGTTGCGATTTCATCGAGCGTGTGTTGCGCCGTGCGCTGAATGTCTCGGGCGCGCATAAGGTTGAACAAGCGAGATGCCTCGCGAAGTGCTGTGCTAGTCATGGTTCTTGCTCCTTTCGGCCGTCTCTATCAATTTCGTTAGGCCTAATATGGTGCTTCGTTGACATTCAGACAAATGAAATGATATGGTGTTTAAAATCAGAAAAATTGAAGGATGCCGTTATGACCGTACCGCTCCGCCGGCCCATACCGCTGCTCGACAATGAAGTTCTGCGCACCTTCGTCGCCATCGCTGAAACCGGCAATTTTTCGACCGCTGCCGATGCGGTTTTTCGCACGCCGTCCGCTGTCTCAATGCAGATCAAGAAGCTGGAAGAGCAGCTTGGCGTGACGCTGTTCCTGCGCGATGCACGCTCTGTCAGCCTGACGCAGCATGGCGAAATGCTGCTCTCCTATGCACGCAACATCCTGGCTCTTTCCAATGAGGCCGTGTCACGCTTCATCATGCCCGAACTCAGCGGTGTCGTGCGGCTCGGCGCGCCCGACGATATCGGTGAGCGCCTGCTGCCGAGCATTCTGAGGAGTTTTTCGGAGAGTTATCCGGGCATCATGGTCGATGTTACAGTCGACATGAGCCTCCAATTGAAGAAGCGTATCGAGGAGCAGCGGCTGGATCTGGCGCTGATCAACTGCGCGACGCGGCCTTTCCCGACGGAGGGCGAGGTGATCTACACCGAGCGCTTGGTCTGGGCCGGCGCAAAGTGCGGTACGGCCTATCGCCGCGATCCGTTGCCGATCTCGATTTGGGAAGATGGCTGTATCTGGAGATCGGAGGCCCTGGCGCAGCTCGAGCGGCAGAAGCGGCCTTATCGCGTTTCCTATCTCAGCGCCCACACGATGGCGCAGCGCGCCGCTATCGTCTCGGATCTGGCCGTTGCGCCGTTTCCACGTTCCTACATCACGGAGGATATGGAAATCCTTGGGCCGAATGAGGGGCTGCCGGAACTCACATCCTTCGACATTCGTTTGCTGACGGCATCGCAGATGACAGGACCGATGAAGGCGGTGGCCGATAGCATCCGGCAGGCGTTCGTAGAGATCGGGCGGAAAATGGCTGCGTGAGCCGCAGCCTTTCACCTATTACTCGCGGCTGCGGCGACGTCTGCGGCCGCCGCCTTCGCCAGCGGCATCGTCGGCAAGCTGCTTGCGTTCCGGCAACGTCACCACTTTCGACAGTTCGGGGAAGGCATCGACCTTGTTTGGCAGCGCCATCGCGTAGACAAAATGCTCCTGAAATTTTGATTCAAGCGCCGTCTCTATCTTCTCGATTTTGCTGACGGTTTCCTCGATCTCGCGGCGGTGGCCGCGGTTGAGGAGGGCCATGCGAGCGCCGGTGCCGGCGGCGTTGCCGACCGCCTTCACCTTGTCAAGGGCGCAGTCCGGAATCAGACCCAACACCATGGCATATTTCGGATCAATGAAGGTGCCGAAGGCGCCGGCAAGGCCGATGCGGTCGACATGGGTGATGCCCTGCTTGTCCATCAGCAGCTTGACGCCGGCATAAAGCGCGGCCTTGGCGAGCTGAATGGCGCGAATATCATTCTGCGTCACCGTAATGCGGGGTTCGCCATCGCGCAGCAGATAGGAGAAGGTACGGCCGTTTTGCAGGATGCGTGGCGAGCGTTCCGCCATGCTGCCGTCGACAACGCCGTCTTCGGAAATGATGCCGGTCAGGAACATCTCGGCGACTACCTCGATGATGGCCGAGCCGCAAATGCCGGTGACGCCGACTGTGGCGGCGGCTTCCGCAAAACCGGGTTCGTCTGACCATGGTTCGATGCCGATGACGCGGTAGCGCGGCTCAAGGGTGACGGGATCGATGCGCACGCGCTCGATGGCGCCGGGAGCGGCGCGCTGGCCGCTGGAAATCTCGGCGCCTTCGAAGGCCGGGCCGGTCGGCGAGGAGGCTGCGACGACACGATTGCTATTGCCGAGCACGATTTCGGCGTTGGTGCCGATATCGACCAGCAGCATCATTTCGTCTTGCCGGTGCGGCCCTTCGGCCAGCGTCGCGGCGGCGGCATCGGCGCCGACATGGCCGGCGATGCAGGGCAACATGTAGACGCGCGTGCCGGCATTCATCGGCAGGCCGATTTCGGCTGCTGTCAGATGCACCGCGCCAGAGACGGCAAGCGCAAAGGGGGCGCCGCCGAGCTCGGTCGGATCGATACCGAGGAAAAGGTGGTGCATAATCGGATTGCCGACGAAGACGGCGTCCAGAATGTCCTGGCGCGATGCACCGCCATCGGCGCAGACCTTGTCGATCAGCCCGTTCAGCGCCTCGCGCACGGCGTTGGTCATGGCACCGCGGCCGTCCGGATTCATCATCACATAGGAGACGCGGCTCATCAGGTCTTCGCCGAAGCGGATCTGCGGGTTGGATGCGCCCGCGGATGCCACTGTGCGGCCCGACAGCAGCGAAGAGAGATGCATGGCAATTGTCGTCGAGCCGATATCGCAGGCAATGCCGTAGGCCTCATTCTTCAGGCCCGGATAAAGTGCGATCAGGCGCGGACGGTCGCTCTCACGATCCCTGTGGATCGCGGCCGTAACCTTCCACTCGCCCTTGCGCAGGATCGATTGTACCTGCGGGATGATATGAAAATCGATTTCGAGATTGTCGTATTTCCAGTCGGCGGCCAATGCGGCTTTCAGCCGGTCGAGATCGCCTGACGGTTTGTGCATATCCGGCTCTTCGACCTCGACGTAGCACATATGCACGGCCGTATCGCGGGCAATGACGCGCTCGTCGGCGGCCTTGCGGACCACCTGCGCATTGATCACCGTATCCTGCGGCACGTCGATGACCAGATCGCCCTGGATCAGGGCTGAACAGGAGAGGCGACGTCCGTCCGGCAAGTCGCGGACTTCGGCGTAGCGCTTTTCCTTGGGCCCGATCGGCGAGAGGTGATCATTGGCAGAGACGATCTTGTGCTTGGCGAAATTGCCTTCCTGCACCGACACCTGGCAGCGTCCGCATGTCGCGCGACCACCGCAGACGCTCTCGACATAGACGCCAAGCTGTCGCGCCGCCTCCAGCACCGGTGTGCCGACCGCGAAACGGCCGCGCTTGCCGGAGGGCATGAAGAGGACGAGGGGGTCTAAGTTGGTCATTGGACTCGGCTTTCGGACAATTTCCCTACGGAGGCCCCGGTTGTCCCTCACCCTAGCCTCTCCCCATGAACGGGAGAGGGGACGACGGAGTAGCGAAGCGCCTTCGCCCCGTGTAACGGGGAGAAGGTGGATTTGAGCGATTTGCGCGAAGCGAAATCGCGAAAAGACGGATGAGGGGTTTTACTCCCTCGAAGCGCCTGCTCCAGTGCGGGCCGCGCGTCCACCACGGCGTCCGCCGCCGGCTGCCGGCGCTGTCGTGGCAGCGGCAGCTACTGCGCCACCCTCGGCCGGCTTGTAGTCGCGATAGGTCATGATCCAGTTGGTGCAGTTAGCGTCGGTGCCGTTCAGAACGTTGGCGGCGCGGACGGCTTCCATTTCCTGCGGGCGGCAGGGGTTCATGATCGCCGAGGTCATGCCGGCGCCGATTACCATCGGGATGAAGCCGGCATTGATGCCATGGCGATGCGGCAGGCCGAAGGAGATGTTGGAGAGGCCGCAGGTCGTGTTGACCTTCAGCTCGTTGCGCAGGCGGTGCAGCAGCGCGAAGACCTGACGGCCGGCGTCGCCCAGCGCGCCGATCGGCATGACGAGCGGATCGACGACGATGTCATGCGGCTTGATGCCGTGGTCCATCGCGCGCTCTACGATCTTCTTGGCGACGGCGAAACGTACGTCGGGGTCCATGGAAATGCCGGTCTCGTCATTGGAGATGGCGACCACGGGTACGTCGTATTTCTTCACCAGCGGCAGGATGGCTTCGAGCTTCTCTTCTTCGCCGGTCACGGAATTGACCAGCGGACGACCCTTGGCGACCTTCAGGCCAGCCTCGATAGCGGCGGTTACCGAGCTGTCGATCGACAGCGGCACGTCGACGAGGCCCTGGACGATTTCCAGCGTCTTCACCAGCAGGCCCGGCTCGGTCTCGTTCGGATTGACCGAGGTGACGCCGGCGTTGACGTCGAGCATGGTCGCGCCGGCGGCTACCTGTTCCAGCGCATCCTTGATGACCGTCTCGAAATTGCCTTCGATCATCTCGGCGGCCAGCTTCTTGCGCCCCGTCGGGTTGATGCGTTCGCCGATCACGCAAAAGGGTTGGTCGAAACCAATGATGATTTCGCGAGTGGCTGAAGCAACGATGGTGCGCGTCATGTCTGATCCTCTGGTCAGTTGGCCCGATAGAGGTGGTCTATCGTGCGATGAATTCGGTTACAAGTCAGGCCGGCTTCCCGCGGGCCTGTTAAGAACATTCTGGTTCAATGCGCCAGGTGCGGCGGATGATGGGCGGCGGCTTCGGCCATTTGCTGCTGGTTCTCCTCCATGCCGCCGCGGATATGCTCCAGCCGCTCGGCGACGAGCGCGTCGGTGCGGCTCGCCTCGTGCTTCCAGGGCTGGCGGCCTTTCAGGACACCCGAATCGTGCACCATCTCGGCGACATATTCTTCCTGGCGGTAGGCCATGACGTGGATGCCGGAAACGCCCTCGATCTCCTTCACCTCGTTGATGATGTCGATGCAGAGCTGCTTGCCTTCCTTTTTCTGATCCTGAGCGCCTTCGATGCGCTTGATCACCTCGTCCGGAATATGCACGCCCGGCACGTTCGAGCGCATCCAGCGAGCGGTCTTGGCGGAAGCCAGCGGTCCGACACCGACCATGACGAAGCACTTCTCATGCAGGCCGAGATCGCGGACCTTTTTCATGTAGTCGCGGAACATCGGCACGTCGTAGCAATATTGGCTTTGAACGAACTGCGCGCCGGCTTCGATCTTCTTCGCCAGGCGATAGGGCCTGAAGTCGTAGGGCGGCGCAAAGGGGTTGATGGCAGCGCCAAGAAAGACTTTCGGCGGTGACGTCAACTTGCGGCCGGAGAGGAACTTGGCGTTGTCGCGCATCATGCGAACGGTTTCGAGCAGCGACATGCAGTCGAGATCGAAAACCGGCTTGGCGCCCGGCTGGTCGCCGGCCTGCACGCCGTCACCGGTCAGGCACATGATGTTGCAGACGCCCATGGCAGCAGCGCCCAGCACGTCGCCCTGGATGGCGATGCGGTTCTTGTCGCGGCAGGCGATCTGCATGATCGGGGCATAGCCCATGCGCGTCAGCAGCGCGCAGATGCCGACCGAGGACATATGGCAATTGGCGCCGGAGGCATCGACGGCGTTGATGCCGTCCACCCAGCCATCGAAAATGGAGGCGCGCTCGTAGACATCTTCCGCATTGGCGCTGTCGGGCGGGTTCAGCTCGGCCGTGACGGCGAACTCGCCGCGGCGCAGCACACGCTCAAGCCGCCCAAGCGACGAGTGGCCCGGCAGGGGATCGAGCGGCAGATGCGCGCCAAGCGGGTTTTCATCAATATGCGCCATTCGATCAGGCTTCCTTCTTCTTCGCTTCGCGCGCTGCCGCAGCTTCAGCGGTCACGCGCAGCCACGAGGATGTTTCCCGCAGCGACTGGTTTACCGGCTTCTGCACATTCAAGATCGCATCGCCCCCGTTCATATTGCGCGAGCCGTTCCAGGCCTGCACCCAAACGCAAGGCATATCGGGCTCGACTTCGCAATTGCCATTGGCGCGCACGCCGCCGCAAGGGCCGTTGCGCAACTGCTTCGGACAGTTCATCGGACAGGACATGCCGGTCGACGATAAGGCGCACTGGCCGCACATGCGGCAATCGAAGAGAAAGCCCTTCACGTTGCGCTCGACGAAGGTGATCGGCCGTTCGACGCGCGCATAGCCGATGGACTTCCAGAGCGGATGCAGCAGGAGGAAGGCGTCGGCGAAGCGGTGATAGAACCACTCGAGGAAACGCGAATGACGCACGGCCCAGAGACGGACAGTGTATTTGCGACGAGCGCGGCGGTTCGGCGAAACACCCGATGGCGTATAGGCGCCGGTGGCTGCCTTCGCACCCGCCGCGGCGTTGCCTGGTTTCTGGACGGTATCAGCCATTGTCACGTCCTCCGGCCTTCACCAACGCTACCAGGCGCTCGCGATCATAGGCGGCTTCGAGTTCGCTGGCGGCCTTGTCGGCCTCTGCTTCAAGATCGTCGGAGACTGGCACGGGATCGGCCTTGCGCCATTCGGCCAAGTAGTCGTCAGTCTCGGCAGCGCCGGTGCGCATGGCGCACATGTCGATCGCTTCCGTGAAGCGCAGCGACAATTCACGCTTGGCCGATTGCCGTCCTTTCTTGATGATGATCTGGGCAGGAATGTCCCGCCAGTAGACGACAATGCGATCTGCCATGCAAATTCTCCTCTTTGAACAAGAATGCACGTCCGCCGATCTGGGGACTGCGCTTGCGACGACGCGGCCCATGCCAAAAAACGACGCGATGTCGAAACCATCTGCGCATAACCGACACTTCTGGTCACCTCTAAGTGACATCGTCTTGTTTTTCGCTGGGATTCGGGGCTTTCAACATGGCCGGGTCCGGCGGCAACCGCAAGTGGGGCGGCGTTGGGCAATGTCGTAATCAGACAGCCTTCAATTCGCGGGCGAGATCGCCATAGCCGGTGAAGCGATATTCGTAGTCGAGGCCGAGATAGGTCGCTGCCGCTTTTGCCTTTTCCTGCAGTGCCGAATCCTCTTCCTGCGAGAGATAGACGACCTTGCGGTAATTGCCGAAATACATTTCCTTCAGCTCTGGATGCCGGTCGAGGCCGAGCGGCACGATGACGAAGGATTCGAACTGACGCGCCAGGAAATCGGTGAGGAAAAACGAGGTAATGTCATCCTCGCGAGTGGAAAAGGCTTCGTTGCCGCTGAAGAAGGAATAGCAGTGCGGGCCGGAAAGGCGTTCGATGCCTTCTTTTTCGCAGATTTTGTCGATATCGCCGCCGGTGCCGCAATCGGCATAGCCGATGAAAATCTTCTCGAAGCCGCGTGAGCGGGCATCCGCAATCGCCTCTTTGAGGGCAGGGGCAATCTTCTGTGGATAGGAATGGTAGATCGCGGGAAGACAGTGCAGGTCGATATGATCGAGGTTATTGATTCTGGCGATCGCGAGTATTTCGCGCGCGATTGCACCGCACGCGATCACATGAACTTTTTGCGCGATTGTGCGTTCATTGGGCGGCGTGTTTGTCTCCGCCTCTTGCCGATCAATATCCATTCCGAAAGGGCTCCGATCATGACAGCACCGACACTCACCAAAATCGCCGCCGCCTGTGCAGTCCTTATGGTACTCGCTTCATGTGCCAACACAATTCGCGGCGTGGGCAGGGACACCGCCAATGCCGTCAACGCAACCGAGAGCGCCGGTCACAGCGTAAAGAGGGCCGTCGTCAACTGATTTGGGGTGCCGATCGGCCGGCGGCAACCCTAATGGATGCCGCCGCCTTGGCATTCGTCGCGATCAGGCGCTGGCAGCGTGGCTGTTGTGCTTGCGCTTCATGAAGTCCTTGGCGGTTTCGACCGCCACGGCCGCGTCACGGCAGTAGGCATCAGCACCGACCGCTTTGCCGAACTCTTCGTTCAACGGCGCACCGCCGACGAGGACGACATAATCATCCCGCATGCCCTTTTCCTTGAGCGTGTCGATAACGACCTTCATGTACGGCATGGTGGTCGTCAGCAGCGCCGACATGCCGAGAATATCCGGCTGTTCGCGCTCGATGGCGTCGAGATAGTTTTCGACCGGGTTGTTGATGCCAAGGTCGACGACATCGAAGCCGGCGCCTTCCATCATCATGCCGACGAGGTTCTTGCCGATGTCGTGAATGTCGCCCTTGACGGTGCCGATCACCATCTTGCCGAGCTTCGGAGCACCGGTCTGCGCCAGCAACGGCCGCAGGATAAACATGCCAGCCTTCATGGCATTGGCGGAAAGCAGCACTTCGGGAACGAAGAGAATGCCGTCGCGGAAGTCGATACCGACGATACGCATGCCTTCGACAAGCGCCTGGGTCAGGACGTCATAAGGTGCCCAGCCGCGTTCGAGGAGGATATTTGTCGCTTCCTCGATTTCCTCCTTCAGTCCGTCATAGAGGTCGTCGTGCATCTGCTGCACAAGTTCCTCGTCCGAGAGTTCCGAGAGAATGATTTCTTCGTCAGACATGCGCTCCATCCCGTTTTCGTGCGATGCATCAGGGGCTTCTATAAAACAATGCTGTCTTTATCGATAGACCGGAAGCCTAACAAAACCCTTTTCGAAAGCGACGTGACGCAGATAAATCGCGACGGAAGGAACAGATGGATATGAAGCAATTTCACGCCGGCCATGTCTGTCCTATGCTAGTCACTGGCGCATAAAGGAATGTCCGTGCGACGGAATCGGGTAGCATGGGGCAAATTGTACAGACGTATTCATGCGCAAGAGTGAGGAAGCATCATGGATGATATGATTGAGCAACCGGCCGCAGGTGATGGTGGCGGACGGCGTTCGCGCGGCGAGGGCAGGGGTGCGGCTGCGCGGCGCGCATCACGCAGCGGTGGCGGGCCAGGTCCGTCGCTCCCGTATATCCAGCGCAAGATCGGTGTCTACGAGGTCCTGGACGAGGAAGGCCTGCAGCTCATTGAGCGCAATGCTGACACCGTGCTCGAAGAAATCGGCATCGAGTTTCGCGACGATGCGGAAGCACTGGAACTCTGGAAGGAAGCTGGTGCCGACGTTAAGGGGCAGCGGGTGCATTTCCCGAAAGGGCTTTGCCGCGAACTCCTGAAGACCGCGCCGAAGGAA
The DNA here is from genome assembly GCF_014200235.1 of Martinezella paranaensis. Classification (NCBI taxonomy): domain Bacteria; kingdom Pseudomonadati; phylum Pseudomonadota; class Alphaproteobacteria; order Hyphomicrobiales; family Rhizobiaceae; genus Martinezella; species Martinezella paranaensis. The sequence continues at coordinate 338,104 of NZ_JACHBI010000003.1, forward strand.
TTCACCTGGCATGCGCGCAACAGCGCCCGCAACGCCCAGGTCGGCGGCAAGGCAACGATCTTCGCGCCGGTTTACGGCCCTCCCTTCGTTCGCGATCTCGAAGGCAATCGTCGTTATGCGACGATCGAGGATTTCCGTAATTTCGTGAAGCTCGCCTATATGGCGCCGTCGATCCATTCGTCCGGCGGCACGGTCTGCGAGCCGGTCGACATCCCGGTCAACAAGCGCCATCTCGATATGGTCTACAGCCATATCAAATATTCGGACAAGCCGTTCATGGGTTCGGTGACCGCGCCGGAACGTGCCGAAGACACGATCGCCATGGCGAAGATCGTTTTCGGTGACGAGTTCGTCGAAAACAATTGCGTCACGCTGAACCTGATCAACGCCAATTCGCCGATGGTGTTCGACGAGACCATGCTCGGTGCATTGAAGGTCTACGCGCGGCATAACCAGGCCTCCGTCGTATCGCCGTTCATTCTCTCCGGCGCGATGAGCCCGGTGACGGTTGCCGGCACGCTGACGCAGATCCTGGCCGAGGTTCTGGCCGGTGCATCCTTCACGCAGTTGATTCGCAAGGGATCGCCGGTGCTTTACGGCACCTTCGCCGCCTCCATCTCCATGCAGTCGGGCGCGCCGACCTTCGGCACCCCGGAGCCGTCGTTGGTGTCCTACGGCTCGGCCCAGCTTGCCCGTCGTCTCGGACTGCCTTTCCGTACCGGCGGTTCGCTCTGCGCTTCCAAGGTGCCGGATGCGCAGGCGGCTCATGAATCGGCCAGCACGCTGAACATGACGCTGCTTGCCGGCACGAATTTCGTGCTGCATGCCGCTGGCTGGCTCGAAGGCGGCCTCGTCAGCTCCTACGAGAAGTTCATGATCGATCAGGATCAGCTCGGCATGATGCAGAAGATGGCCGAGGGCGTCGATCTCTCAGAAAACGGCCAGGCGATGGATGCCATCCGCGAAGTCGGCCCCGGCAGCCACTATCTCGGCTGCGGCCATACGCAGGCCAACTTCCAGACGGCCTTCTACCGTTCGGCGCTGGCTGACAACAATTCCTTCGAACAGTGGGAAATCGAAGGTCAGAAGCGCATCGAGGAACGCGCCAATGCGCTTTGCCGCTCCTGGCTCGACCATTACGAAGCACCGCCGCTTGATCCGGCGATCGATGAGGCGCTGCTGGCCTATATCCAGAAGCGCAAGGATTCGATGCCGGACGCTTTCACCTGAAGAGAGCCCGAGGCCGCCAGGGAGCAAGGCGGTGCGGTTCGCGTCGCCGATCTGATTCAGAAAGAGGTCTGGCGGCCGCACTATCAATATAAGGGGCCGCGATGAGTGGCGGCTCCGCGATTGTCAGCGAACTCCGTGCGGCGCTTGCGCCGCACGGAGTTTTTGTTCGTGGGATCATTTCCTTCGGCGAAGGCGAGGGACCGGCATTGGCCGACGGGACGCCGGCGCGAAGCGTGATCCTGCTCGGCAATATCGGCGGTTCCATCTGGGAGCCGTTTTCCCGATGGCGGCAATCGCCCGAAAATGCGGATCATACCGATCCGCTGGACGAGTGGTCGAAGGCGATCATAAGGCCTCTAGCCGCGGTATTCAATGCGACAGCCTATTTCCCCTCCGATCCGCCGTGGCAGCCGTTCCAGCGATGGGCAATGCAGGCGGAAGGTTTGAAGGCTTCGCCGCTCGGCATCCTGATCCATCCGGACTATGGCTTGTGGCACGGTTATCGCGGTGCGCTCGGGTTTGCCGACATAATCGAAGTGGATGGGGCAGGGACGATGGCTGCACATCCCTGCGATCATTGCGACGAAAAGCCTTGCCTGACCGCCTGTCCCGTCGAGGCCGTCACATCGGTCGGTTTCGACGTAGCCGCCTGTCGGTCGCATCTCCGGACGGATGCAGGGAAAACCGGTTGCATAATTAGCGGCTGCCTGGCGCGCAATGCCTGCCCAGTGGGATCGGCCTATCGCTATCCGCAGGCGCAGCTCGCTTTTCACATGGCGGCACTTCGGTCTTAAAAAGGAAGGAATTTCCTTCTTTTGCCGCATTTTGATTGCGCCCTTAAAGCTTCGAAATTCGCTGCGGAGCCCAAGCGTTTGATTCGGTTGCTGACCATGTTCGCCATCCTCACCTGCGCCACCACGGCGTTTGCTGATGAGGCCTGCCGCAAGGTTCAGCATCTTGGCGACAGCTATACCGTCTGCACCTTCGATCCCGCCACCGACGGTATCCGGCTCTACCAGAACGACCGCAGCGGCAAGCCCTATGGCTCGTTCCGAGCGCTGGAAAACGATCTTCGCCAGGACCGCATCTACATCCGATTTGCGATGAATGGCGGCATGTACCGGGATGACCAATCGCCGGTCGGCCTCTATGTCGAAGACGGCAAGCAACAGAGAGAGATCAACACCAACAAGGGGTGGGGCAATTTTCATCTACTGCCGAACGGCGTCTTCTATCTTCAGCCGGGCCATGCCGGCATCATGGAGAGCAAAGCCTTCCAGGCTTCCGGCATCAAGCCTTTCTACGCGACGCAATCCGGCCCGATGCTGGTGATCGACGGCAAGCTGCATCCGTCGTTCCTCGCCGACAGCACCAGTTTCAAGACGCGCAACGGCGTCGGCGTGTCAGCCGATGGCAAGGTCATCTTCGCCGTATCTGACGGCGCTGTCCGCTTCCACGATTTTGCGACTTTGTTCCGTGACGATCTCGGCTGCGCCAATGCACTCTTCCTCGATGGCAGCATCTCCAGCCTCGATATACCGGAATGGCAGAGGCGGGATGAATTATTCCCGCTCGGCCCGATCATCGCGGTGACGGAGCTGCTGCCGGGCTGAGGAGCCTCAAACGAACTGTTCGATATAAGTGAGAATATCGAACAGCCCGTCTCTCGGACCGGGATTGGGCGGAAAGTTCTGCGTGAAGCGAAGGAACGCCCTTGGCTTGTCGGACCTATCGAGCTGCGGCGCTTCCCGGCTCAAACGTTCCCGGATCGCTGGCGACAGAAGATTGATCGTCGTGTCGTCGATGATCGGCTCGATGATGACCGGTTCGCCGTTGAATGCGATCGCTTCCGTTGCGGCTGTCGCGATACCGGCGAGCTTGCGGATCTGATCATAGGATTCCGGCGGAAGCGGCGCGGCGTGATAGGCCGCCATGCGATGATACATGATGTAGGCCTCGACCCAATTCTGCGCGTTGACATGCAGGCGCATGGCGACGGCCTGGCGCTGCAGCATGAATTGCGTGATGCGCTGCACCAGAGACGTCCGGTAATCGGCGGGAAGCTTGCCGTCGCGAAGGGCCTGAGAGGCGAGATATTCCAGGCCGCCTCTGTAGGTGTCCCACTGGAACATGCATTCCTTGTTACCCTGCTGCAGGCGCGGGTCGTCGGAGACCGCCGTTACGCGTGCGAAGGGTTCCGGCATGAAGAGAATGTCGGCCTTGTCGAGCGCGCGCGTCGTATAAAGAAATGCCCAGAAGATGAAGGGCGTCGGGCTGGAGATAGACTTGGCCAGGACGTCGCGCCGGATGATCATGAACTCAGGGAAGACGTGTCGCTCGAGGATGAATTCCAGCATCGAATGGAAATCGCCCTTCGAATGACGCGTCGGATAGGACAGGTGATAAAAGGGCTGCATGTCGCCGCCGCCCGGCCGTCCATCGACAAGCATCCACGGCGCTTGCACCATGCCGATCCGCTGGTCCTCCGCCATCAAGCGGATGTATTCGACGACCTTTTCCGGAATGAGCAAGTCGTCGTCCCCGAGGAAAACTGCGTATTGACCGCGGGCACGCTGCATGGCGAAGGCATAGTTGCTGAGAAAACCGGAATTGCTTGCGCGGCGGTAGGCGCTGACTTCCGGGTGATGCGAGATGGATTGGACATAGCCAGCGGTATTGTCCGTCGAGCAGTCATCGACAATCACGATCTCAAAGGGAATGCCGAGCCGGCGAAACGCGTCCAGATGGAAGCTTACATTGCGCTCCAGCATGAACTGGCGATTGTAGGTCGGAACGCAGATCGAAAGGACGGGGGATTCAATAGAGGACATCGACTTCTCCAGAGGCATCGGCGCGATTCGGATCGCGAGCTTTGCCGTTGGATAGGAGAGGTTGCTTTCGCGGGGCTGGAGAATTCACGCTCATTCCAGGCGAGTGTGAAGCGACATACGGCCTCCAGCCCGGTGCAAGCTTTGATTTTTATCCCTCTGCCAAGGTGGTTCGTCGAACTTGATACGGCAGGGTCGGCAGCGCGGGGCGATTAATCGAGGCGCGATTTCATCTATGCCGCCGTTGGCGGCTGCCGGTGCCTGGAGATGTCATATGAACTCAATTGTTATTGCCCGCTATAAAGAGTCTCTCGATTGGGTCCTGAACATTCCCGACGATTTCGAGGTCTACATCTACAACAAGGGCGAGCCGATCAGCGATCCGCTCATCATTGACAGAGCCGATCACATCATCGACAGGCAGAATGTTGGGCGGGAGTCCGAAACATACATCCACCATATGCTGACGGTACCGCGGGACGCCGATTCCTTCACGGTCTTCTCGCAAGGCGATCCCTTTACCCATAGTCCGGATTTCCTGCCGCTGCTGGAAAACTGGCGGCAATGGGACAGCCTGCAGCCGCTGACCTGGCAATGGCAGGCCGATCACAATATTCCACCGGCGTCCTTGCTCGCGGACTACGAACGACGCCTGGGCGGTCGTCTGCGTGTTCGTCCGGAACGTTTCTCTTTGTCTAGTTGGGGTCCGCCGGATTTCGTCGACGAAGGCGCTTTGGGCACCAGCCGTGATTATTGCGCGTTCCACGGCAACCCGCCGGAAGGAGAAAACGTTGCCAGCGATTTCCTGCGGAAATGCGGACTCGATGAGTTGGCGGACAAAGCGCGGGCACATTCTTTTGGAGTGTTCACCTACGGTGCGATCTTCGCCGTTCGTAACAACCTCATCGCCAAATGGCCGCGGAAGAGCCTGGAAATTACATATCAGGCGACGTTAGGCATGCCCGTCTACGGATATATGCTTGAGCGCATGTGGCTGCATTTCTTCGGCGCGGAATTCGACGTGCCGGTGGCTCCAAAGGTTACGCTGGAACAGCCCTTGCCGCGGCAGGCTCCCATGGAGCTTGGATATCCGAAGGCGGCGCCGTCAACGGTCGATCCGAACGACGACATCATATCGGTTCAGGTCGAAGAACTGAGCGATAAGGTCGAGAAGCTGCGGATCGAAATTTCGGAGCTCAGGGAAACTGTAAAGGTTCAGCGGCTTTCGGCCAGCGCGCGCCATTGAATCCAGGAATAAGGGGCAGTCTATGACGTCATTTGCAGCGAGCAATCTGCAAACTCTTACGCAGGCGGAGCGTGTGGCAATTGCCGCGCAGTGGTCCGATGCTCCATATTTGCAGGCAGAGATGCTTTCCGGTACATCCTGGCAATTGGGCGATCTGGACGGGCGGGAATTGTTGCCGTTTCTAATGCTTGCTCCCGAGGGATTGGTCGGCAATGCCTTTCATGGATCGCTGGATCATTGGTATGTGGCTGATGGAAAGCTCTGCATCCTCGACAGTCAAGGGATGCCAGCGATCGTATTCAACGCGGCTCGCGTCGTGAATTCAGCGGTCGTGGCGCTTGCCGGCCGCGCCGTTCTTGCCGGCGTCGACGCCATCTACATTCTGAACCTTGTCGATCATCCGCCGCATCCGGTATCGGCAACGCCACCGCACATGGAGCGTCGGGCGAGATTCATCAAACAGCCGCCCGTGGGCGCACGCCGGGCCAATCTCGTCGTCGTTCGCGCCAATGGTTCATCGCTGCATCCGCGCTGGTTCGAAGGGCTCAATGACAATACCCGCACCTGGGATCTGTGCGTCAGTTGGTACGGAAACGAAATTCCCGACCCGTCGGTTTCGCCTGAATATCTGACTCATGCGCCGAACCAGCGGAAATTCAAGCCGATCTTCGATCTGTTTTATGAAGATAGCCCGCTTTGGAATTACGATCGCATCTGGTTGCCTGACGACGATCTGCTGTGCAGCGGACCGGATTTGAACAAGATGTTCCATCTGTCGCGCAAATACGGGCTGGATCTGGCTCAGCCATCGCTGCGCCAGGAACCCGGCTGCCACATCAATCATCCGATCACCGCTCAACGCCAAGGCGGCGACGTCCGCTTCGAACCCTTCGTCGAAATCATGTGCCCGGTCTTTTCGCGCCGCGCTCTCCGCATCTGCGTCGGCAGCATCAAGGATGCGGTCTCGGGTTATGGTCTGGACCATTTGTGGCCCTCATTCCTCGGACGGCCTGCAACGCGCATGGGCATCATCGACGCGGTTGGAATCGTTCACACGAGGCCGATCGGCGCGAGCTATGACGTGCGGTCCGCCATTGCCGAGCAAGCGGCGCTCTGGAGAAGCTACGGGTTTAGTTACAAGCCGATTCCAGGCGTAAATTGATGCATGCGGCTTGCGGATGGCGATGTGTCGAGGGGCAAGCCAGCAAGCCGATTTCTCTTCCAATCCCGAGGGACCTGAAAGTTTCATGATCGATTTTTCCAACGTTGACCTGCTGATCGTCGGCGCAGGTTTCTATGGTGCGACCATTGCCGAACGGGTTGCGAACGAACTGCAAAAGAACGTTCTACTGATCGATCGCCGCAGTCACATCGGCGGTAATGCCTACAGTGAATTCGACAGCGAGACCGGAATTGAAGTCCACCGTTACGGGGCGCATCTTTTCCATACGCCAAACGAAACCGTTTGGACCTATCTGAACAGGTTCACCGGTTTTACCGACTACAAGCACCGGGTTTATTCGACGTATCGGGATCAGGTCTATGCGATGCCGATCAATCTCGGCACCATCTCGCAGTTCTTCAACCGGCGACTTTCTCCGGCTGAAGCGCGGACGCTGATCGCGGATCAGGCGGCCGAGATGGCTGGGCGCAATCCCGCGAACTTGGAAGAGAAGGCAATTTCCCTGATCGGCCGGCCCCTATACGAGGCATTCATCCGCGGCTATACCGCAAAGCAGTGGCAGACCGACCCCCGCGATCTGCCGGAGCATATCATCACGCGGCTGCCCGTCCGCTACACCTACGACAACAGATATTTCAACGACAAATACGAGGGCCTGCCGGTCGACGGCTATGCGGCGATCTTCGAGCGGATGCTGAACCACCCGAAGATCAATATCGCCCTTGGCGTCGATTTCTTTTCGCTGAAATCCTCGCTGCCGCCGGGCCTGCCGATTGTCTATACGGGTCCGATCGATCGGTATTTCGACTATTCGGAAGGGGAATTGGGCTGGCGCACGATCGATTTCGAAAAGGAGACCGTCAACACCGGCGATTTCCAGGGCATGGCGGTCATGAACTATGCCGATGAGACGATCCCCTTTACGCGCATCCTGGAGTTTCGCCACTTCAATCCGGAAAGAAGCTATCAGACCGAAAAGACTGTCATCGTAAGGGAATATTCGCGCTCGGCGCAGCGAAAGGATGAGCCGTACTATCCGATCGACACCCGGCAGGACAAGGATGTCTTCCTGCGATATCGGGTGCGTGCGGAAGCGGAAGTCAACGTCCATTTCGGAGGACGGCTCGGCACCTATCGATATCTCGACATGCACCAGGCAATCGGCGCGGCCCTGAAGGCGTTCGAGAGCCGCGTCGTGCCGCATTTCACCGAGGGCCGTATCCTGGGCGGCGAAAAATAGGCTTTGGGCTGAGCTCGAAGGGTCAATGGACCTTCAGCGCCATTTGAGGTGAGGGCGGGATGACCATTCAAAGGTCATCCCGCCCAATTGTTTTTATCCGCGGCGACGGCGCTCGCGGGTCGGGGCGGCCCCGCCTTCGTTGGCCGTCTTGTTGCGCAGCGGGCCAATCCGATCGATGATCGTTTCCAGCGTCGGGCGCGGGCCGGGCGTGTAGCTGTCGAGCGCTTCGCGCATGGCGGCAAGGTGGCCGCAGGAAGTGCCGCAGCAGCCGCCGATGATCTTGGCGCCGGCGTCGCGGGCGAGGCGGGCGTAATCGGCCATGAGCGGCGGCGTGCCGGAATAGTGGATCTCGGCGCCGCGATATTCCGGAATGCCGCAGTTGCCTTTGACGATCACGACCGAAGCCGGATCGGCATCGGTCATGTCGAGCAGGCTTGAGAGGATATCCGATGCGCCGACGCCGCAATTGGCGCCGACGGCGAGCGGACCTTGACCCACATCCTTGGCAACGCCGTGAATGTCTCTCGGATGAAGACCCATCATCGTCTTGCCGGCGGTATCGAAGGAGCCGGTATAGGTGTAGGGCAGGCCGACCTTGACGGCGGCTTCCGCGGCGGCGCGGATTTCTTCCGGCGATGACATGGTTTCGATCCAGGCGACATCGACGCCACCGGCTTTCAGACCTTCGATCTGCTCGGCGAAAGCGGCCACGGCGTCCTCATAGGTCAGTGCGCCAAGCGGCATCAGCAATTCGCCGGTCGGGCCGACCGAGCCGGCGACGATGACTTTGCGGCCAGCCTTGTCGGCGACAGCGCGGGCAATTTCGGCAGCCGTCTTGTTCAAGCTGTGAACGCGGTCCTGCGCATGGTGCAGCTTCAAACGGTGGCGGGTGCCGCCGAAGGTGTTGGTGAGAATGATGTCGGCGCCGGCGTCGACGAAATCCTGATGCAGCTTGGTGATGCGGTCGGGATGCTGTTCGTTCCAGAGCTCCGGAGCTTCACCGGCCTCCAGGCCCATGGCGAAAAGATTGGTGCCGGTCGCGCCATCAGCGAGCAGTACGCCCTTTTCGGCTAGAAGATCGGTCAAGGGATTGGCTGTGACGGTCATGGCGTCTCCTCAAATGTCAGATAAACCGGATTGAAATGCAGATATAAACATTTCTTTATATGAGTACAATCCCGGGATAAAGGCAGAGGTTGCTCGATAAGGCGGTCTAAAAGAAAAAAGCGCCCAGGGCAGGGGGCCAGCCCCCAACCGAAATGTGGAATCCAAGTAGATACTGGTGCCGAATCCCCCTGTGGCATGGGTGTTTGGGGCGGTTTATCTTGCTGGAAATATCTTCGTGAAGCATTCTGCGCACTCACCTGCTGCAAAACTGTCGCTTTAATTGGGGTTTTTGAGACAAGAAGAGAACCGCAATATGGAATCGATGATTGAGGTTGGGACTATAAAAGATGTTGAGCCATGGGCGCAGCTTCGCGTTGCTCTGTGGCCGCATCACTCGCTTGAAGATCATCGAGCTGAGTTGGGCCGGGCGTTTCTTTCAGAAAGTGGAGAAGCCGTCGCCTTCATCGCTCGAAACGCTGCGAAAGAAGCTGTCGGGTTTGCTGAGGCCACTTTGCGATATGATTATGTGAATGGATGCAGCAGCTCGCCCGTTCTATTCCTCGAAGGGATTTATGTCCGGCCCGTTGACAGGCGAAAGGGTATCGCACGATTGCTTTGCAATGCCGTTGCTGATTGGGGGAAGTCGCTTGGATGTGTTGAGTTTGGCTCAGACGCGCTGCTTGAGAATTCAGCCAGCCATGCGCTCCATACCGCTTTAGGATTTGAGGAGACACAGCGCGTCGTGTTCTTCCGAAAGCCACTGTAGGCCGGTATTGCCCTTCCACGAGGATGGCTTGTCGCGAAACTCGCTCCCAAAAGTTAGAGTTTCGCGACAGATATTTGTTACAGAAAGTATTCCACATTTCAGTTAGGGGCTGGCAGGGCGCTTTTTCGCTTTGCGGTGGGGCGTTTTTTACGCGGCCGCCATCTCGGCCGTTTCATGTGTCGTCGGCGTCACCATGGCGGCAATGATGCCTTGCAGGTCGATCGTGCCGATCAGCCGGCCGCCGGGATCGGTGACGACGGCAGCGGTCTGTCCGCTGTCGGTCATCTGTTTAGCTGCGATCTCCAGCGTCATGTCGCCGGATATGCGCACGCCATGCGGCTCGCCGGCAATCGGCTTCATGATCGTCTGAGCCTGAATGACGCGGCCGCGGTTCACTTCCTTGACGAAGGCGGTGATGTAGTCGTCGGCTGGCTTCAACACGATTTCCTGGCCGCTGCCCTGCTGCACGACCTTGCCGTCGCGCAGGATGGCGATCTTGTCGCCGAGGCGCAGTGCTTCGTCGAGATCGTGGGTGATGAAGACGACGGTTTTCTTCAACTCCTTTTGCAGGTCGAGAAGCACGGTCTGCATGTCGACGCGGATCAACGGGTCGAGTGCCGAATAGGCCTCGTCCATCAGCAGGATATCGGCATCGTTGGTGAGCGCACGCGCAAGGCCGACGCGCTGCTGCATGCCGCCGGAAAGCTGGTTCGGATAATGGTTCTCGAACCCCTTCAGGCCGACACGCTCGATCCAGTAGCGACCTTTCTTCTGGCTTTCGGCCCGGGCCACGCCCTGGATGTCCAGGCCGTAGATGGTGTTTTCCATCACCGTGCGGTGCGGCAGCAGGGCGAATTTCTGGAACACCATCGCCGTCTTGTGGCGGCGAAACTCACGCAGTGCGTTTTCGCCCATATTACAGACATCGACGCCGTCATAGAGCACTTCGCCGGCGGTCGGCTCGATGAGCCTATTGATGTGACGGATCAGCGTCGACTTGCCGGAACCAGAGAGGCCCATGACCACGGTGATGGCACCGGCTGGCATGTCGATATTGATGTCCTGCAGGCCGAGAACGTGGCCATGCGTCTCGTTGAGCTCGGCCTTGCCTATGCCGTTCTTCACTGCGTCCACATAGTCGCGCCCGCGCGGCCCGAAGATCTTGTAGAGGTTTTTGATCTGGATCGCGTGACTAGCCATGGATGACCTCCGAGTGCTTCTGGAGCCGTCTGCCATAGGCCTGGCTCGTGCGGTCGAAAATAATGGCGATCGCGACCAGGGCGAAGCCGTTGAGGAAGCCGACGGTGAAGAACTGGCTGTTGATCGCCTGCAGCGTATTCCTGCCGAGTCCACCGACGCCGACCATGGACGCGACGACGACCATGGCGAGTGACATCATGATGGTTTGATTGATGCCGGCCATGATGGTGGGGAGTGCCAACGGGATCTGCACATTGAACAGTTTCTGCCGGTGCGACGAACCGAAGGCATCGGCTGCCTCCAGCACTTCCTTGTCGACGAGGCGGATGCCGAGGTTGGTCAGCCGGATCATCGGCGGAATGGCGTAAATCACGACGGCGATAAGACCGGGGACCTTGCCGATGCCGAAAATCATGACGACGGGAATGAGATAGACGAAGCTCGGCATCGTCTGCATCACGTCGAGAATGGGATTGATGATCGATTGCAGCCGGTCGGAACGGGCCATCAATATGCCGATCGGCAGGCCGATGACGATGGCAATGAGGGTACAGACGGTCACCATGGCGAGGGTGACCATCGTGTCGCCCCACAGGCCGCAGACACCGATCAGGATCATGGAAATGGCCGTGCCGGCGACGATCTTGAGATTGCGACTGGCAGCGTAGACGACGGCCATCATGACGAGGAGCACGATGAACCAGGGCGTATTTGTAAAAAGCCATTCCAGATAGTTCAGAAACCATTGCAGCGGCTGAACCACGGCGTCGATAACATTGCCGTAGGCGCGCACTATTCCTCTGAAGCCGTCGTCGATGTTCTTGCGCGCGGCGCGAATGAGGGTCTCGTTGATCGCCGGAAAATTGCATAGAACATCCGGCAAGAAACTGCATTGAATAGCCATGAAATTCCCCTTCTTGTCCGGTTTTGCCCAGCTCAGCGTGTGGCCTTCACGCGTGGATGGTAGGCAGCACTGCGACCGGTTCGTCAGGCTGCTTCTTATTTTTTATACCATTCCCAGTCGCCATTCTGCGCTTGTTGCGACCTAAGGCCCCGCCGCTCCGTCGGTATGGGCGTCAACACGGCGGCAGCGAATGCGGGGAACTGGCGGCTTACTCGCCGCCAGTTCCGTCGTTTCGCGTCAGAGCGAAGCCTTGACCTTGGTGGCGACATCCGGAGAAACCCACTTGGTCCACATGTCGGGGTAGGTCTTCAGGAAGTATTTTGCGCCGTCTTCGTTCGTGCCCTGATTGTCTGTCATCCAGGCGAGAACCTTGCCGACCGTGCCGTTGTCCCATTTGCGGGTCTTGACGTAGTCCATGGCAACGCTTGCCTTGGAGGCGAAAGACTTGGTCACAACAGTGTAGACGTCAGAAACCGGATAGGAATTGACCTTCGGATTGGCGCAATCCTGCTGCGAGGTGCAGGCGTCCCATTCCTTCTTGTCGTGCGGCACGTCGAAGCTCAGGCGCACCATCTCGTACTTGCCGAGGATCGCGGTCGGAGCCCAGTAGTAGCCGAGCCAGCCGCTCTTCTTTTCGAAGGCATTGGCGATCGAGCCGTCGAGACCGGCGGCCGAGCCCGTATCCACCAGCGTGAAGCCGAGCTTCTCGGCGCCGAGGGCCTTATAGAGGTTGGCCGTGGAAATCTGGCAGTTCCAGCCCGACGGGCAATTGTAGACCGCGCCCTTCGAGGAATCTTCCGGAGCGGGGAAAAGTTCCGGATGCTTCAGCGCGTCCTGAACGGTCTTGATATCCGGATGGGCGTCGGCGAGAAATTTCGGAATCCACCAGCCTTCGACGCCGCCGTCGCTGAGAAGGGGTGCTGCCTCGATCAGGCGGCCTTCGGAAACAGCCTTGTCGAGCGCTGTGCGCACGGCATTGACCCAGAGTTCCGGCGCGACGTCCGGTGCGCCCTTTTCGTCCATGGAGGCGAACGTCGGCTGTGTGTCGCCGGTGACCAGCGTCACATTGCAGCCATAGCCGTTCTGCAGGATGATCTTGTCGACCTGAGCGGCGACGCCGGCCGATGCCCAGTTCATTTCGGCGATCGACACGTCGCCGCATTCCGCAGCCTGTGCCGAGCCAGCCAAAGCATAGGCACCAAATGCGAAGATGGCGGAAGCAATGAGCTTCTTCATTGGATAACGTCTCCCAGTTCTTGTTAAGTTACCGGAATCGACTCCAGCAGACATGATGCCTTGCCGATCCCCCGTCAGCGTGGTCGCACCATAACCGTTCACCCGCCGCTGACGACGCCTGTCCGGTCCCCTGTTTTGCTGTCGTGCGTTTGCTCTTTTTGCGGCTACGGAACCTCTCGCAGCCGCGCTTTTTCTGCACCGACAAGATGCAGCCTAAGGATTTAGGTGAAGAAATCAACCTGCCGTCGACTACGCGGACTTACCACGCCTTGTCGAAAAGCTTATATAAGCGCTTGAATTAGCCTATTTTCTGCCATTCATGGCTGTAAAATGGGCATGGAAGACGCGCCATCATGCCCCGTGAGCTGGTAGAGATTGATGATCGCTAAAATGCCGCGTCCGGCAAAGACTTTTTGTATTCCATTCGCGCCGTTTTCAGCTTCTTGAAATAAGTCGAAAAAAAGTTCGAAAAATTTCCGGATTCATCCTTATTTAAGCACTTAATAACCCTCCGGTAACGATGTCCGGCTATCAATCGGAACGCGGCGGGAGACACTTCCGCCTCTCCGGATCAGGTAGTGCGTACCGGAGGAAGCGAGCCTTGCAGTGTGAAATGCAAGCGAGCCGGCGTTTTTTTGGCAAACCGCGTCGATCCCCGCGATCGCGCGGTTTTCGCGTTTTGGGGCTTACGCTAACGGTCTTGAGCAGAATCGACTAAAGTAACCGCTCGGGTGCGGACGGATAGGGCGCTCGCGTGCACCTGAATGGCGGAAACAGCAAAGCCGCCAATGCAGCGGCATGGCGGCTTTGCTGTACGATGGACTTGCGGCTTGACGAGTAATCAACCGGCGCTATAGGTGCGGATGAAGCCGACTAGGCCGAAGCGGGTATCGAGCTGCTGCAGGCGGTTGTCGGGGTGGCGCGACGGCACCTTCGAGTTCCAGGCGATCTGAATGGAATTCTTGTTGTTGAAGATGAAGAGCATCGGGGTTTCCTCGGGCCGGATCGACCGGCTTTCGTTGTTTGAATTGGTGATGGAGATAATCCTCTTCGGCATCAGGAACAATGGAAGAAGTCGTCATCGATTGTCGCAAATAGAGCATTTTTGGAAGTGGTGCGTTTTTGCCGCATATAACCGGTTTTCCGCCGTTAATCATCGCGGCGGATTCAAGGCAAAATCCAGCATTCCCAGTAGAAGCACCATATCGGAGCAATAACGGATGACGAAGGCGATCATGCTGCAGGGGACCGGCTCCGATGTCGGAAAAACGGTATTGGTCGCCGGGCTCTGCCGGCTGTTCGCCAACAGGGGTGTTCGGGTGCGCCCGTTCAAGCCTCAGAACATGTCGAACAACGCTGCGGTGGCCGAAGACGGCGGCGAGATCGGCCGGGCGCAGTGGCTGCAATCGCTGGCCGCGCGCGTACCGTCCTCGGTGCATATGAATCCGGTGCTGTTGAAGCCGCAATCGGAGACCGGCAGCCAGATCATCGTGCAGGGCAAGGTCTGGGGACAGGCGAAGGGCAGGGACTACCAGGCGCTCAAACCGCAACTGCTCGGCGCCGTCTTGGAAAGCTTTGCGACCATGCGCGCCGGAACCGATCTGGTGATTGTCGAGGGCGCCGGTTCGCCAGCCGAGATTAATCTCAGGCGCGGCGATATCGCCAATATGGGTTTTGCCACTCGCGCCAATGTCCCGGTCGTGCTGGTCGGCGATATCGATCGTGGCGGCGTGATCGCTTCGCTGGTCGGCACGCATCATATCCTGCCTGAAGAAGACCGGCGGATGATCCGCGGTTACCTGATCAATAAGTTTCGCGGTGATATCTCGCTGTTCGGCGAAGGCGTGGATGCCATTGGGGGCTTCACCGGTTGGCCCTGTTATGGCGTCGTACCCTGGCTGAAGGCAGCGGGCCGGCTGCCGGCCGAGGATTCGGTCGTATTGGAACGGCTTGCTCGCGGCACCGACGGAGCGTTGAAGGTCGCCGTGCCCGTGCTGTCACGCATCGCCAATTTCGACGATCTCGATCCGCTACGCGCCGAGCCGGATGTCGATCTGGTCTTCGTTCGCCCAGGTGAGCGGTTGCCTACGGATGCGGGGCTCGTGGTCCTGCCGGGCTCGAAATCGACCGTGGGTGATCTCATGGACCTGCGGGCGCAGGGCTGGGATAAGGATTTAGCTGCGCATGTCCGTCGCGGAGGTCGCGTTATCGGCATTTGCGGCGGTTACCAGATGCTCGGCCGCATGGTGCACGATCCGCTCGGCATAGAGGGATCGGTGACGGCGACGCCCGGGCTTGGTTTGCTGGATGTCGAGACCGAAATGGCGCCGGAAAAGACCCTTCGGAACAGCGTGGCTTTTTCCAGGGAGTACGACGCGCCGCTTTCGGGCTATGAGATCCATCTCGGCGTGACGCGCGGCGTCGATTGCGACCGGCCCTCGACCATGATCGACGGCCGGCCCGATGGCGCGCTCTCCAGCGACGGCCTGGTCATGGGCACCTATCTCCACGGGCTTTTCACCAGCGATGCCTATCGGGCAAAGCTGCTTGCAAGCTTCGGTTTGACCGGTGAGCGGGTGGATTACCGCGCCGGAGTCGAGGCGGCTCTGGACGAGGTTGCGACAGAGCTGGAAGCGGTGCTCGATCCGGCATGGCTCGACAGCCTGGTGCAGTAGAGCAGTTCCAGGAAAAGTGCGTAGCGGTTTCCCGCCCGGAATGCGAAGAAACAAAGGGATAGAGCGGGAAAGCGTTTCCGTGAAACGCTGAACCGCTCTAGAAGCGTCCAGGCGAAACCTAAAGCTCGCCTGACATTTCGCGGCGACGGCGGTCGAGTTCTTCGCTGTAGCGGCGCAGCGTATAGCTTTCGGTGAGCAGGCCAATCACCTTGCGTTCGATCAGGTCGTTGATCACCACCAGCGCTTCGCTTTCCGTCTGATCGAAAAGGGCAGCGGCCTGCTTGGCGTTCATCTGCGGCTGCAGGAAGTCGTTGCGATGGCGGATGAAATCGGAAAGGCCGTGTTCCTCGTCGTCCTTCTCGACGGGGCTCGCATATATGTCGGGCATCAGCACCATGCCGGCATATTTCTCGTCCTTGTCGATTAGGATGACCCGCTGTGCCGAGCCGATCGGAAAACGCTGACGAAATTCCTCGATGCTCATGTCGACAGGCGCAGTGTGCACATCCGGACGCATCATGCGGACGACCGTCAGATTACGAATCCAGCCGACATCATGGGCGCTGCGGATGCTTTCGCCGCGCAGATGGAAGCGCCATGTGGCGAAGGAATAGCCGAAGGTGGTCCGCACCACCAGCGACGAGGTGATGACGGCGGCTAACACCAGCGCGGTGATCGGAAAATCCCCGGTGATCTCCAACGCCAGGAAGGTCATGGTCAACGGTCCGCCGATGATGGCGACGGCAAGCGAACTCATGCCGACCACGGCATAGACGGCCGGCGTCAGCGTGGCGTGATCGAAATAGGGGGCGCAATAGGCGAAGATCTTGCCGAGCAGCCCGCCCATGAACAGCGATGCAAAGAACAAGCCGCCCCTGAAGCCGGAACCGATAGACACGGCTGAGGCCAGTGATTTCAGGATGAAGAGCCCGGCCAGCGCGCCCAGGGTGACATTCGTCGACAGGTTGAGATGCAGTGCACCGTGGCCGGCCGACAGAACCTGCGGCGAGATCAGCGCCAACAGGCCGACGACGAGGCCGCCGAGCGCAGGGCGAAAGGGCGGTGCAATCGAACTCTTGCGCGCAAACTCTTCGACCCAGGCGACGCCCTGCATGATCAGGATGCCTATGCCGGCGCAGAACGCACCGAGCAGGACAGCCGGAAGATAGTCGGCGGGGACGATCGCGCCGAAATGATCGATGTCGATGGCGAAGTCGTCACCGGCGAGCAGTCTTGCGATCATGGTCGAGATCAGCGCTGAGACGACGACGGGCGTCAGCGTGAGGATGGAATAGCTGCCGATGATCAGCTCGAAGGCGTAGAAGGCGCCGGTCAGCGGCGCATTGAACGCGGCTGCGAT
The DNA here is from genome assembly GCF_014200235.1 of Martinezella paranaensis. Lineage (NCBI taxonomy): Bacteria > Pseudomonadati > Pseudomonadota > Alphaproteobacteria > Hyphomicrobiales > Rhizobiaceae > Martinezella > Martinezella paranaensis. The sequence continues at coordinate 355,079 of NZ_JACHBI010000003.1, forward strand.
GGCGCCGGCAGCGCCGCAGCCGACGAGCATGCGCAGGTCCGCGCGGCGCATCTGCATCTTATAGCCGAATTTCGACGCAATGCCGGCGGCAAGCTGTGTGTAACCTGCTTCAAGCCCGACCGAGGCGCCGAATCCGTTCGAGATGAGATTCTGCACCGCGACGAGGATACTGTCGGTGAGCGACATGCGGCCGCCATGCAGCGCATTGGCTTCAATCGGGTCGACCATCGGCTTCTTGCGCGTGCGCGACAATAGATAGAGCAGAGCGCCGAGGATAATGCCGCCGGCTATGGGGGCGATCAGCAGCACCGACTTGTCGGGTATCGCGACCGCTGCAGAACTGAGGCGCTCGTAATCGGTTATGCCGTAGATGGCGCTGTGAAGCTTGCGTGAGATGAAGCTCATCCCTATCACGGCGCAACCGGAGGCTATTCCCGCCAGCGCGCCGGCGAAAACGAGCCCCAATTCGCCACGACGCAGCAATGCCCTGAAGCGACCGAGATCGAATAGAGCCGAGATGACGCCGAAGCGGCGCGGTTGGAATTTCTGCAACATGGGGAACAGACGACAGTTTTGTGCTCAAAGCTATGTGCTTGGCTTCTATAAACTCCTAACATCAAAGAAATACGGCAAAAAGAGCATCGCAGGCTGCGACTTTTAGGCAATATTTCGCCATTGGAACAGCCGATGTCGTGCCGACCAGCCTTGATTGACTTGCCGGGGCCGAAAGCCTAATCATTACGGGCATAACGAATGGTTCCCGAGCGGCAATCTGCCGCATGGGATGAAAAGGGAATGTGAAGGAGCGGACCCAACTCGGGCGCTCTCATCATAGCCGACCCCGCGACTGTAGAGCGGTCAGGGTCTTTCATCCGGTTCTTGGTGGTATTTCGCTGATGGTCCGCATGGTGCGGACAGGTGAAAGCAGCTTTGAGCCGGAAAAGCCACTGGCGTGGCATCATGATCAACCAGGGCTGGACGCCTCTAAATCTACGAATCGTCCGCTTTTTCATGATGTTTGCCGGGAAGGCGAGAAAGATCCGCTGGTGCAGGATCGGGGGCGACCGGTTTCGGTCCGCCCTCGCTGTGCCTCATCCGCGAGCCAGGAGACCTGCCATACGTGCCGGGCGCAAGGCCCAACCTAGGGACGGATGTCTCGGCTGCCAGCACGGAGGTTGTCATGGCGCGAAATGAGTTCTCGGCGCGCAGGCGCCCGCTTTTCGGTTCCAGCCGCGTCGCGCTGGCCACTGTTTTCCTGTTGGGACGGGGATAGGTCATGTCATCCCCATCGTCCCGCGTCGTCTTCGTTCTCGGCGGTGCACGCTCTGGCAAATCCCGATTCGCCGAATCGCTGGTCTCGGACACCGGTCTCGAACGTCACTATGTGGCGACAGGCCAGGCTTGGGACGATGAAATGCGCGACCGCATCGCTCAGCATCGCGCCGATCGCGGCGATCTCCTTTGGACGACGCATGAGGAGCCGTTCGATCTGACTGCCCGGCTGGCGGCGATCGATAGCGAGGGGCGCGCTGTTCTCGTTGATTGCCTGACGCTTTGGGTCACCAATCTGATGATGGCCGAGCGCAACATCCCGGCGGAATTTTCCGCTCTCACCGAATTCCTACCGGGCGCAAAGTCGCGTCTTGTCCTCGTTTCCAACGAGGTCGGGCTTGGCATCGTGCCTGAAAACCGTATGGCGCGCGAATTCCGCGATCATGCCGGCCGGTTGCACCAGATGATCGCGGCGGCGAGCGCCGAAGTCTATTTTATCGCGGCGGGGCTGCCGCTGAAAATGAAAGGTTGATCCGCATGAACCAGGAAAAAATTCCCGCCACCGTCATCACCGGTTTCCTTGGCGCCGGCAAAACGACGATGATCCGCAATCTTTTGCAGAACACCGGCGGGAAGAAGATCGCTTTGATTATCAACGAGTTCGGCGATCTCGGCGTTGACGGTGACGTGCTGAAGGGCTGCGGCGCGGAGAATTGCACCGAGGACGATATCATCGAGCTGACCAATGGCTGCATCTGCTGCACTGTGGCAGATGATTTTATCCCGACCATGACCAAGCTTTTGGAGCGCGAGGCGCGTCCTGACCATATCGTCATCGAGACTTCGGGTCTCGCTCTGCCGCAGCCGCTGGTCGCTGCCTTCAACTGGCCGGATATCCGCACCCAGGTCACTGTCGACGGCGTGATCACCGTGGTCGACAGTGCCGCCGTCGCCGCCGGCCGTTTCGCCGATGACCACGATGCGGTCGAAGCTCGCCGTGTCGAAGATGAAACGCTCGATCACGAAAGCCCGATCGAGGAGCTGTTCGAGGATCAATTGACCTGCGCCGATCTCATCGTCCTCAACAAGACCGACCTGATCGACGTCGCCGGCCTTGGCCGCGTCCGTACCGAAGTTGCCTCCCGCACCGCCCGCAAGCCGACGATCATCGAAGCGAAAAATGGTGAGGTTCCGGCCGCCATCCTCCTCGGTCTCGGCATCGGCACCGAAGGCGACATCGCCAACCGCAAATCGCATCACGAGCTGGAGCACGAGGACGGCGCGCCGCATGATCACGACGAATTCGACAGCTTCGTCGTCGACCTCGGCCCGATCGCCGATCCGGCTGCCTTTATCGAGAAGCTGAAGGGCGTGATTGCCGAACACGATGTCCTGCGCCTCAAGGGTTTCATTGATGTGCCCGGCAAGCCGATGCGCTTGCAGATTCAGGCCGTCGGCAGCCGCATCGACCACTATTTCGACCGGGCGTGGACGCCGGGCGAACAGCGCCAGACACGGCTTGTGGTGATTGGCCTGCATGAGATGGATGAAGGGATCGTGCGCGAGGCGATAGAAACGTTGGCCTAAGGCGAAGCCATGCATCTCCTCCTAGCTCAAAAAGGAACGATCAGCGACGGCGAGGAGGCGATTGATCTCGGTCAGTCGCCAGGCGATATCCTGTTTCTGTCGGCGGCCGATACCGAGCTTGCGGCGATAGCCGCGGCCTATGGGCAGGGGGGAGCCGCGCATTCCTTGCGGCTCGCAAGCCTGATGAGCCTCAAGCATCCCATGTCCGTCGACACCTATATCGAACGGACGGCGCGGCATGCGAAGCTGATCATCGTCCGGGCGCTTGGTGGTGCCAGCTATTTTCACTATGCGCTGGAGGCGCTGCATGCCAGCGCCGTTCGCAATGGCGCTTTCATCGCGGTTTTGCCGGGGGATTCGAAGCCTGATCCGGGGCTGACGCCATTTTCCAATGTTGCACTCGAGGATCTCAATGCGCTGTGGTCCTATCTAATCGAAGGCGGCGACGCCAATTCCCGTGATTTTCTCGGCTATTCCGGAGCGATGCTGTTGGGCGCCGAAAAACCGGCGCCCGCCGCTCCGTTGATGAAGGCGGGGATCTGGTGGCCGGGCAGGGGCGTGATCGGGATCGAGGAGTGGAGAAATGCCTCCACGGTGGTAGTCCCGGAGGGACTCGAACCTCCGACGGTCGCTGTTTCCTTCTACCGCGCTCTCGTTCAGAGCGGTGAAACCAAGCCGGTCGAAGCCATGATCGAGGCGCTGATCGCCGAGGGCATGCGGCCGCTGCCGGTGTTTGCCTATAGTCTCAAGGATCTCGTTTCAGTCGGCATTCTCGAAAGCGTTTTCGCCGAGTTGAAGCCGGCTGTCGTCATCAATACCACCGGTTTTGCCGTTTCGGCACCAGGGGCTGATCGCCAGCCGACCGTGTTGGAGGCGAGTGATGCGGTCGTGCTGCAGGCGATCTTTTCGGCTTCCTCCATGGAGGCTTGGGAAGCCTCGTCGCAGGGGCTTTCCGCGCGCGATCTCGGCATGAATGTCGCGCTGCCGGAGGTGGATGGGCGCGTGCTTGCCCGTGCCGTCTCCTTCAAGGCGGCGGCGCGTTATGATGAACGTGTCGAGGCCAATATTGTTGCCAGCGAGCCGGCAGCGGACCGCATGCGCTACACCGCCCGATTGGCGGCCAATTGGGCGCATCTGCGCAAAGCGCCGCCGCAAAATCGGCGCGTGGCGCTGGTCATGGCCAATTATCCGAACCGCGACGGACGGCTCGGCAACGGCGTCGGACTCGATACGCCGGCGGGTACGATGGAAGTGCTGAAAGCGATGCGGGCGGCGGGTTATCCGGCTGCCGATCTGCCTGCCGATGGCGACGCGCTGATGCAGCACCTGATGGATGGCCCGACCAATTCGGGTCATGATGGCAGGATCGTGCGCGAAAGGCTTTCCATAAGGGAATACAAGGATTTTCTCTCGTCTCTTCCCATTCAGATTCAGGAAGAGATAGCCGTCCGTTGGGGCGACCCGGGGAGCGATCCCTATGTTCGAGAGGGCGCCTTTGCGCTGCCCTTCACCCGCTTCGGCGACGTGCTGGTGGGCATCCAGCCCGCGCGCGGCTACAACATCGATCCGAAGGAAAGCTATCATTCGCCGGATCTCGTGCCGCCGCATGGCTATCTCGCTTTCTATGCATTCCTGCGTCAGTCCTTCGGCGCGCATGCCGTCATTCATATGGGCAAGCACGGCAATCTCGAATGGTTGCCGGGTAAGGCCCTGGCGCTGTCAGAGGCCTGCTATCCCGAAGCGATCCTCGGGCCGTTGCCGCATCTCTATCCCTTCATTGTCAACGACCCCGGCGAGGGCACGCAGGCCAAGCGCCGCACGAGTGCCGTGATTATCGACCACCTGACCCCGCCTTTGACCCGCGCCGAAAGTTACGGCCCGCTCAAGGATCTGGAAGCGCTGGTGGACGAATATTACGAGGCCTCCGGCGGCGATCCCCGACGCATCCGGTTGCTGCGCAAACAGATTCTCGATCTCGTCACCGATATCGGCCTCGATCAGGATGCCGGGATTGCCAAGGGCGAGGGTGAGGATGAGGCGCTCAAGAAACTCGACGCCTATCTCTGCGATCTCAAGGAAATGCAGATCCGGGACGGATTACACATCTTCGGCGTTTCGCCTTCCGGAAGGCTGCTGACGGATTTGACGGTGGCGCTGGCGCGCGTACCGCGGGGCTTGGGCGAGGGCGGCGATCAGAGCCTGCAGCGGGCAATCGCGCGGGATGCGTTCGGACAGCCCGTGTCGTTCGATCCTTTGGATTGCGATATGGCCGCGGCATGGACTGGCCACCGCCCCGATATCCTCGCCGACATTTCCGACGCTCCCTGGCGCACCCAGGGCGATACGGTCGAGCGCATCGAACTCCTGGCCGCGAGCTTTGTCGCCGGCGAAATTGCGTGTCCTCAAGACTGGCCGCAAACCCACGCCGTCCTCGCCGAAATCGAATCCCGCCTCAAGCCTTCGATACTTGCCTGTGGCGACGCCGAAATTGCTGCTCTTATGAAGGGCCTCGACGGCCGGTTCGTGTCGCCAGGTCCATCGGGTGCGCCGACGCGCGGCAGGCCGGATGTTTTGCCGACGGGTCGGAATTTCTATTCCGTCGACAGCCGCGCCGTCCCGACGCCGGCGGCCTACGAGTTGGGCAAGAAATCGGCCGAGCTGCTAATCCGTCGCTATGTGCAAGATCATGGTGAGTGGCCGGTTTCCTTCGGGCTCACGGCCTGGGGCACGTCGAATATGCGCACCGGCGGTGACGATATTGCCCAGGCGCTGGCCTTGATCGGCGTCAAGCCGGTCTGGGACATGACCTCGCGGAGGGTTACCGGCTATGAAATCATCGCGCCGGCAAAACTCGGGCGGCCGCGTGTCGATGTGACGCTGCGCATTTCCGGCTTCTTCCGCGATGCCTTTCCGGAGCAGATCGCGCTGTTCGACAGGGCGGTCCGCGCGGTTGGGGCGTTGGATGAGGATGCGGCAGACAATCCCATCGCGGCACGCATGCGGGGCGAGATCAAGCGATTGGCGGCAGCGGGATTGGACGAGGCATCGGCCAGCCGGCGAGCTGGTTACCGCGTCTTCGGCTCGAAGCCGGGTGCCTATGGTGCCGGATTGCAGGCGCTGATTGACGAAAAAGGTTGGGAGAGGCGCGCCGATCTGGCGGAGGCCTATCTCGTCTGGGGCAGCTATGCCTACGGCGCAGGTGAGGACGGGAAAGCCGAGCGCGGCGTGTTCGAGGAGCGGCTGCGTTCGATCCAGGCGGTCGTGCAGAATCAGGACAATCGAGAGCACGACCTGCTGGACAGCGACGATTATTACCAATTTGAAGGCGGCATGGCGGCTGCAGCGGAGCAGCTTGCAGGCGCCCGACCGTCGATTTATCACAACGACCATTCACGGCCGGAAAAGCCGGTCATCCGCTCGCTGGAAGAGGAGATCGGCCGTGTCGTACGCGGCCGCGTCGTCAATCCGAAGTGGATCGATGGCGTCATGCGCCACGGCTATAAGGGTGCCTTCGAAATTTCAGCAACGGTCGACTATCTCTTCGCCTTTGCTGCGACGACGGGCGCCGTTCGCAATCATCATTTCGAGGCGGTCTATCAGGCCTTTGTTGTCGATCCCCTGGTGCGCGATTTCATGGCTGAGAAGAATCCGGCCGCTTTGCAGGAGATGAAAGAACGTCTGCTCGAAGCGATCGATCGTCGTCTCTGGACGCCACGCAGCAATTCGGCACGGTTCGATCTGGAGACTTTGACTGGGGATAAGGAGATCGTCGCTTGAGCGTGGTCGGCGATCTTCTCGAGGCTTTCCATCGTTACGTCGCTTCGCGGAGCGATCCGCTATTGAAGCGTTTCGTCGAAGGTTTTGATTGGCGGATGGAGGAGCGGCCGCTTGCGGCTCACAGTCTGCCGGTCGTAAATTATCTGAATATAGTCCACCGGCCAGCCGACGCCGCAGAAGGTGAGCTGTTTTCCAGCCTTGCGGGGGCGGCAAGCATGCTGCATTGGGCGCAAACCTATAGCATCGCCGACTTCGGCGCCGATTTTCTGCAGAGATATGGCTGGGTCGAGCTTTTTGGGACGCGCGGCCATTTTGTCAGCGATGATATGGCCGGCGGCTTTCTGCTGCTTGGACCGGATGTGTACTATCCGGATCACCATCATATCGCTGAGGAAATCTATATTCCGCTGGCCGACGGTTCTCTGTGGAGGAAGGATAGCCAAGCCTTCCTGCCGCGCTGGACGGGCGAAATCATTCATCATCCCTCGGATATTCGCCATGCGATGCGAACCGAGGAAACACTGCTGGTGGCGCTTTACCTTTGGCGAGGCGGACCACTGGCGCAGAAATCGACAATTCCAGGGAGGACCGAATGAGCGAAGAGACGACCGAAACGGGCACTGAAGCACCGAAGAACGATGAAGCCCGCCATGCGGAGAAAATGGCCAAGAAGAAGGTCGCGCGTGACAAGATCATGTCGAAGAAAACGGACGAGAAAGGGCTGATCATCGTCCATACCGGCAAGGGCAAGGGCAAGTCGTCGGCCGCCTTCGGGATGATTTTCCGTCACATCGCCCATGGGAAGCCGTGTGCGGTGGTGCAGTTCATCAAGGGCGCGATGTGGACCGGCGAGCGCGATCTCATCGAAAAGCATTTCTCCGATATCTGCCAGTTTCACACCATGGGCGAGGGGTTCACCTGGGAGACGCAGGATCGCGCCCGTGACGTGGCTGCCGCCAGCGCTGCCTGGGAGAAGGCCAAGGAGTTGATCCGCGACGAACGCAACTCGATGGTGCTTCTCGATGAGATCAACATCGCGCTGCGCTACGACTATCTCGACATCAACGATGTCCTCAACTTCCTGACCACGGAGAAGCCGCATATGACGCATGTCGTCTTGACCGGCCGCAACGCCAAGGAAGAATTGATCGAGATCGCCGATCTCGTCACGGAGATGGAGCTGATCAAGCATCCGTTCCGTTCCGGCATCAAGGGACAGCCGGGTGTGGAATTCTGATCATAGCAGCGATGCACTTCGGTCGGCGGAGGCGATGTAGATCTTCGGATCGCCGACGCGAAAGGTTGTCGGCTGGAGTTCGGCTGAGCGGATGCGATCGACGCGGAAGGTTCTGATGTCGTCACGCAGGTGATCCCAGGTGATGAGATACCAGACCGGCGCATTGAAATAGAGGAATTGCGGCTCGATCCGGCGGCTAGTGACAACGCCGTCGCCGGCCTCGTAATCGATGATCACCTGCCGTTGCTCGAAGAAGGCTTGCGATATCAGCGCAAGATTGGCGCGGCTGGGCGGCACATAGCTGTTGACGACGTTGAGCGTTGCCGGCGCACCGACGATAATGCGGCGCCGTAAGTCGCGGATGCGGCCCTGATAGCCTTCGGCGAAGGTGGCGGAGACCTTGCGTTTGATCGATGTGAGATGTTGCAACAGCAAGGGCGAGCCGACTTTTTCGGCGATGGTGATGCTGAGCAGCAGATCGATGGTTTCGAGATGATCGAGATGCAGCCTACCGAGCGACCAGCTACGGTGCAGTTGCATGCCGCCACCACGGCCGCGGTCGGCATCGATCGGCAGGCCGTTCTGGCGCAATAATGCTATATCGCGATTGAGGGTGCGCAGGCTGACGCCCATCTCGGCTGCAAGCTCGGCGGCGGTCGCGTGCTCGCGTTCGCGAAGCAGCCCTTTCAGCTCCTCCAGCCTGTTCAGCCTTGTTCCATCTGCCGTGCGCGCCATGGCTGAAATATGTCGTTATCTGTCCTATTAAGCAATAGACCACGCCCATCCAACTCAGCTCGAGGAAAAGACGATGACGGGAAAAGTCATGGAATGGGCGCCGTTCAGGCTACGCTCCGACGTATCCGAAGGCGCACTTTTGGAGGCGGCTGCGAGAATGCAGGATCGTTTTTTGAAGCAGCAGCCCGGCTATCTCAACCGCGAACTGGTGCGCGGCCGTGACGGCAGCTATGTCGACGTCATTTGGTGGCGCTCCCATGCCGATGCGGCGGCCGCCATGCCGAAGGTGCATGCGAGCAAGGATTGCCTCGACTATTTCGATCACATGCAGATCGATTCCGCCAATGCCGGCACCAGCGTGCTGCATTTCGAACAACTGCGGAGCTTTTGAGGAATAGGCATGGCTGAACGCCTGAAGGATCATTTCGGCGCAGAAGTGCCGGCCCGCATCGCCGATATGATCGGTGCGGTGCATCCGCCATTCGACCGGAAAGGTTTCATCGCCGCGACATTGGATGGATATGAGCCGCTGGAGCTGATGGACCGCGGGCGGGCGATTGCGCGCACGCTGAAGGCGTTCTTGCCCGGAGATTATCCCGAGGCGGTCGATATTCTCATTCGGTCGCTGGGGCCGGAAATGGATGGCAGCGACAATTTCGGCATGACGCCGTTTCTGTATCTGCCGCACACGATCTTCGTCGCCGACAACGGCATCGATCATTTCGAGCCATCCATGCGGGCGCAATATGAGCTGACCAAGCGCTTCACCGCCGAATTCTCCATCCGCACCTTCCTCGACAAGAGGCAGGATGAGACGTTGGAGCGGCTACGCATCTGGAGCGGCGACGCCAATGTGCATGTCCGGCGGCTGGTGTCGGAAGGCACTCGCCCACGCCTTCCATGGGCACAACGACTCCGCGCCTTCCAAGCCGATCCGACGCCGGTGCTCGAGCTGCTGGAATTGCTGAAGGACGATCCCGAGCTTTACGTCCGCCGTTCCGTCGCCAACAATCTCAACGATATTGGCAAGGATCATCCGGGCATTCTCATCGACACGGTACGGCGCTGGAGCGTGGATGCGCCTAAGGAACGTCAGCGCCTCATCCGCCATGCGCTGCGCTCCGCCGTCAAACGTGGCGAAGCGGATGCGATCGGCGCCATGGGTTATTCTGCCGCCGAAGGCATTCGTGTCGGCAGCGCGGAGATAATTCCGGCGAAGGCGCAGATGGGCAATATCGTCCGTATCGGCTTTTCCCTCGTCAACGACGGAGACGCAGCGCAATCGCTGCTGGTCGATTTTGCCGTGCATTTCGTCAAGGCCAACGGCTCGGCCAGGCCGAAGGTCTTCAAGCTGACATCGGTTTCATTGGCGCCCGGCGAAACGGCGCAATTCTCCAAGGCATTGCGTCTGGATGACCTGACGACGCGCAAGCATTATCCAGGGCTCCATCGGATCGACGCGATGGTCAATGGCGTGGCGATGAAAGTCGGGGAGTTCGTGTTGGATTAGCGGCTGAGACCGGTTTCAGCTACTCCGCGCGACCGCCGCCATCTCTTTTAACGCCTCGGCCGTTGCTTGATCTGCGGGAAAAAGGGATTCGATTGCCAGCTCCGCAAGGGTGATATCGACGGGCGTGCCGAAGATGGTGGTTGTCGAAATGAAAGAGAGGCGTCCGGCGTCGGTGATAAGCTCCAGAGGTACGGCGATACCGGCATAATCGCGATCAGGCGAGCTTGGCCTATGGGCTGCCGGTGCGGGATAGGCCGAGAGTTCCTTCAGCAAATCGGAGAGCACCGGATCGCCGGTCGCAATGATCTGCTGGCGCAGCCTCTCCAGCAGATGCGCGCGCCATTCCGGGAGATTGAAAATATGCGGCGCAAGGCCGTCAGGATGCAGGCTGAGCCTCAGGACATTCACCGGTGGCTTGAGCAACGCAACGTCGGCGACCCCGGAGAGCAGGGGCGCGACCGCGTCGTTCGCGGCGACCAAGGTCCAATGCCTGTCGATCGCAAGGGCGGGAAAGGGTTCGTGGCCCTTGAGAATGATATCGATTGCGCGGCGCGCGGGAGCCAGCGCCGGGTCTTCCAGCGAGCGCTCCGGGAAGACCGGCGCGAAGCCAGCGGCCAGCAGCATCGGATTGCGTTCGCGGAGCGGCACGCCGAGCCGTTCCGCAAGATGGATCAGCATCTCGCGGCTTGGAAGTGCGCGTCCGCTTTCGATGAAGCTGAGATGCCGTTGCGATATCTCCGCTTCGAGGGCGAATTCGAGCTGGCTCAAATGGCGGCGCTGCCGCCATTCGCGCAGGTAATCGCCGAGAGAGCGGCCGGGCACCATCATAGGGCGGCCGGGGCCTGATCAAGAAAGCCGTGAACCGTTTTCAGCCGCTCGCCGTCGAGAATGGCGAAGTCCGTGCCCTTGATCAAAGGCTCGTCACCTTCCGCGCCAAGGTTCCAGGAGAAACGAAGGTTGTCACCGTGGCGGTCGGCTGGACCTGCCAGCGTGAAGCGGAGGCCGGGAAGGCGGGTGTGTACGGCGGCGACCAGTGCGTCGATCTGCTCATGGCCTTCGCCGCGCATAAGTGGATCGACGTAAGTGCAGGATTCCGTCCAAGCCTCGGTGATGAGGGCGCGGCGCCGTTCGGCATCGGTCTCGTTCCAGACAGCGAGATAGCGTTCGGCAATGGTTGTCGCATCGGTCATCGGGTCAACTCCTTTGGATCGCCTGAACATTCAGACAAGGCGATCATGGGTGAGCCCTTCACCACTATCAATTACGTGGCAGGTAATCAAAGCAGCCTGTTTTAGAACCCTAGCCAGACGCGAACGGGATTGGTCGGGTCGGCCAGCAGCTTGATGGCGAAGGCGATGCAGACGATCACCAGTAGCGGCTTGATCAGTTTCGCGCCGATACGCATGGCAAGCCTTGAACCAAGTTGAGCGCCGAGGAACTGTCCGAGCCCCATGGTCAGGCCGACCTTCCAGAGAATGGCGCCGGAGAAGATGAAGACGATCAAGCTGCCGAGGTTGGAACCGAAATTCAATAGCTTCGTATGAGCCGTCGCTTTCAGCATGCCGAAGCCGACAAGCGTGACGAAAGCGAGCATGAAGAACGAGCCGGTACCGGGGCCGAAGGCGCCATCGTAAAAGCCGATCAGCGGCACGAAGGTGAAGCCGAAAAGCGCGGCACTCATGCGGCCATGTTTTTCGATATCGTTGAGATTAGGCTTGAAGGCGAAATAAAGCGCGATGGCGATCAACAGGAACGGCAGGATGATGCGCAGCACGTCGCCTGGCATGATCGTCGCCAGCGCTGCGCCCAGCATGCCGCCGATAACCGCCATCAGCGCCATCGGCAATTGCGTGCGAAGCTGCACATGGCCCTGGCGGGCATAGGCGATGGTCGCGGAGGCGGCGCCGCAGATCGATTGCACCTTGTTGGTGCCGAGCGTCTGCAATGGCGGAATGCCGGCCAGCAGCATGGCAGGCACGGTAATCAGCCCGCCGCCACCGGCGATGGAATCGACAAAACCGGCGAAGAAGGCGGCGGCGAAGAGCAGAAGCAGCAGATGTAGGGTGATGTCTTGCAAGGCGAGGAACTCGAAGGCGTGTGATTTCGTATGTCTTCTGGCACTGCAATTGCTTCAGGGCAATTGCTACAGGGACACACCAAGTGAAATTGACGGGCAGGGGGATGGTTCTGTAGACGGTCAGGTGAGTGCGTTTTTGCCGTGCCTCTGTGCCTGGCCCTCACCCTAACCCTCTCCCCGTTGAAACGGGGAGAGGGGACGACGGAGCAAACATTCGGCCTCGCTGCTAAATCACCAGCATTGCGGGCCATGGGTGCTCCCTCTCCTCGCATTGCAGGGAGAGGGACCAGGCACAAAGGTGCAGCGAGACAGGACGTGCTTGACTATAATCGCCGTCGCTGAGGTCCCATATGACATCACATCCTCAACCTAATGCCCGCCGTTACATCCTCGGCCTCGGCTGCGAGCGCGGTACGGACTGGAACGATGTGCGCTTGCTTGCCGAACGGGCGTTGCGGGAGAGCGGGATAGAGGTCGCTCAGGTCCTTGCGATCGCCTCTCTCGACACGCGGAGTAACGAGCCGGCGATCCTGGAGACGGCTGCTCATCTTCAACTGCCGCTGCGTTTTTTCGACGCCGCAACACTGGAGCGCGAAACGCCTCGCCTGAAGAACCCATCCGAGTTCGTCTTTGCCCGCGTCGGCTGCCATGGGGTTGCCGAGGCGGCTGCGCTGGCGGCGGCTGGACCGATCGCTGAGCTTGTTCTACCGAAAATCAAATCCGGCTTTGCCACCGCCGCAATTGCGAAAATCGGTTGATTTTTTGGTTCCCCGGCCGCGATTTCTCGCAATCTGTGACGAAATCGCGCGAGATTGCATCCGATATTGCAGAAATGGCGACTGCGGCTATGGTGGGGCATTTCGCCGGCCGCTGCCCACATGCGTCCCGGCGACTTCGGAGCATGATCCCAAGAACTGCAGGGCAGTCTTTGGACAAGATCAAGCTGATCAAAAGGATAACAAGGAAAAATCATGCACAAGGTCATTTACGACACGGACCCTGGCGTCGACGACGCCATGGCGCTTCTCTTTCTGCACCGCCATCCGGATATCGATCTTCTCGGCATCACCACCGTGTTCGGCAATGCTTCCGTCGACACGACGACGCGCAATGCGCTGTTTCTGAAGCGCGAGTGGAACATTCCGTGCCCGGTTGCCCGCGGCGCCAGCGTCACGTTCGATCCGTCGCGAAAGGAGCGGGATTGGCCTACCTTCGTGCATGGCCACAATGGTCTCGGCGATATCGAAGTGCCGGCAACGATCGATCTGCCGGCCGATCCGCGTCCGGCTCATCAGTTTATCATCGATACCGTGCGCGCCAATCCGGGCGAGGTGACGCTCGTCGCTGTCGGCCGCATGACCAATCTGGCGCTGGCCCTGAAGCACGATCCGGAGATCACCAAGCTGGTGAAAGACGTCGTCATCATGGGCGGCAATTTCTATGTTCCGGGCAATATCACGCCGGTGGCGGAAGCCAATATCCACGGTGATCCGGAAGCCGCTGACGTCGTCATGACTGCGGCCTGGAAAGTCGTGGTCGTCGGGCTCGACGTAACCGCGGTCACGACGATGAGCCGCAGCTATCTCGCCGACATGGCAAAGGCCGGCGGTCCGTCCGTGCAGTTGCTCTCCGACCTGTCGCAGTCCTACATCGATTTCTACAGCCATGCGGTGGATGACGGCATGATGGTGCACGATAGCTGTGCCTGCGTCTATGTCGTGGCGCCGGAACTGTTCGATACCATAGAGGGTTCGGTGCGCGTCGTCTGCGGCGGTATTGCCGACGGCCAAACGATCGTAAAGCCCGACGGCCGGCATTTTCCGCCGAATGAATGGGACAATCTGCCGAGCCAAATCGTCTGCACCGGCATCCGCTCGCAAGCGGTTATCGACCTGATCCGCGACGTGATTCTCGGCAAGGCAAACCATTGACGCAAATTCGGAGAGGGCGGCTGTGCTGCCCTCTTCGAATGCTTCTTATTCGAAGAATTATCTATTTTATAATATTATCAAATTGTTGCGCTGGCGCCCTGACAATTTGAGTCAGAGATTTCCGACAATGTATCGGCTCTTCCTTCCGACGTCTTCGTCGCCCTGGGGCAATTGAATAGCGCATCGTTGCTGCTGCCGAGACCCGATCTGCCCTATCATTCGGGGAGGGAAATGAGACTTGAGCCGGAGCGGCCTTATCCCATTCTCAAGATTGCAATTTTGGCCATCCGGGCATAGGACAGGTGGGATGAACGATACCGCATTTTCCAATCTGCCGGCGCTTGAGCCGGGCTCCGTCTGGCTTGTCGGCGCCGGGCCGGGCGATGCTGGGCTTTTGACCCTGCTGGCGGCGAAGGGACTGGCCGATGCCGATATCATCGTGCACGACGCGCTCGTCAACGAGGACTGCCTGAAACTCGCCCATCCCAGTGCGATACTGGAATATGCGGGCAAGCGTGGCGGCAAGCCGTCGGCCAAGCAGCGGGATATATCCCTGCGTCTTGTCGAGCTGGCGCGGGCGGGCAAGCGGGTACTGCGGCTGAAGGGCGGCGATCCCTTCGTGTTCGGGCGGGGCGGCGAAGAAGCGCTGACGCTGGTCGAACACGGGATTCCGTTCCGCATCGTGCCCGGTATTACCGCCGGTATCGGCGGCCTTGCCTATGCCGGCATTCCCGTCACCCATCGCGACGTCAATCATGCCGTCACTTTCCTCACCGGCCACGATTCCTCTGGCGTCGTGCCGGACGCGATCAATTGGGAAGCGATCGGCAAGGGTTCGCCCGTCATCGTCATGTATATGGCGATGAAGCATATCGCGCAGATCAGCGCCAATCTCATCGCCGCTGGTCGCTCGGCCGACGAGCCGGTTGCCTTCGTCTGCAATGCCGCGACGCCGGCGCAGCAGGTGCTGGAGACGACGCTCGGGCAGGCCGAAGCCGATGTCGCCGCATCCGGCATGGAGCCGCCGGCGATCGTCGTTGTCGGCAAAGTGGTCAAGCTGCGACCTTCCCTCGACTGGCTGGGCGCTCTATCCGGCCGTAAGCTTCTGCCGGAAACGGACGTGCGGGCGGGGGCGGGTCACAAGGTGCCGGCATGAGCGGCTTGCTGATCGCCGCGCCGTCCTCCGGTTCGGGCAAGACCACGGTCACGCTCGGCCTTTTGCGCGCGTTGCGGAAAAGAGGGATTGCGGTGGCTCCGGGCAAGGCCGGTCCTGACTATATCGATCCCGCCTTCCTCGCCGCCGCCAGCGGTTCGCCCTGCCTCAATTTCGATCCCTGGGCCATGCGTCCCGAGTTGATCTCGGCCAATTCGGCACTTCATCGGGCCGGCGGGCGGATGCTGGTCATCGAAGCCATGATGGGGTTGTTCGACGGCGCGGCGGATGGTTCGGGCACGCCGGCCGATCTTGCCGCCTTCCTTGGGCTTTCCGTCGTGCTCGTCGTCGACGCCTCGCGGATGTCGCAGTCGATTGCCGCGCTCGTCAGCGGCTTTGCCAATTTCCGCGCCGACGTCCGTATCGCCGGCGTCGTCCTCAACCGTGTCGGCAGCGACCGGCATGAGGCGATGCTGCGCCGAGCCTTGGAGGCCGTGCGCGTTCCCGTGGCCGCCGTCATTCGCGGCGACAAGGGGCTGACGCTACCGGAGCGGCATCTTGGGCTGGTACAGGCAGGAGAACATGCCGGGCTTGAGGAATTTATCGAACATGCGGCGGAGACTGTGTCCGAGGCATGCGATTTCGGGCTGCTGCTGCGCGCGGCACATCTGAATATCGTTCGGCCGTCGGTCGCCAACATCGCTCGGCTGATGCCGTTTGGACAGCGCATTGCCGTGGCGCGCGATATCGCCTTCGCCTTCTGCTACGAGCATATGTTGCTCGGTTGGCGGCGCCGCGGAGCGGAGATTTCGTTTTTCTCGCCGCTCGCCGATGAAGCTCCGGCTGATGATGCCGACGCCATCTATCTGCCCGGTGGTTATCCGGAATTGCATGCGGGGAGGCTTGCGACGGCGTCCCGCTTCCAAGAGGCAATCAAGGCAGCCGCCGCGCGAGGCGTGCGAATCTATGGCGAGTGCGGCGGCTACATGGTGCTGGGCGACGGATTGGTGGATGCCACCGGCATGCGTCATGAAATGCTCGGGCTGCTGCCTGTCGTCACCAGCTATGAGAAACGCCAGCGGCATCTCGGTTACCGGCGCGTCGTGCCGCTTGACGGTTCATTCTTCGATCGGCCGATGACCGCGCATGAATTTCACTATTCGACCATCGTTTCCGAAGGTGCGGCGGATCGGCTGTTTACGGTTAAAGACGCGCTTGGGACCGATCTCGGTACGGCCGGCCTGCAGCGCGGCAATGTCGCCGGTTCCTACATGCACCTGATCGATCTTGCCGGTGACGCCGCATGACGAACAGGATCGTACACGGCGGCGGCGTCACGGCGGCGGCTCGTCTTTATGGCGGGTGCCCGGAGGACTGGCTCGATCTGTCGACCGGGATCAATCCCAATCCGATCGCATTGCCTGATATCTCCGTTTCAGCCTGGCATCGGCTGCCGGATCAGCATCTGGTGGAACGGGCGAGGGAGGCCGCGAGGACCTATTATCGCAGCGGCGATATCCTGCCTTTGCCCGTCCCGGGCACGCAATCGGTGATCCAGCTACTGCCGCGGCTCGGAGCGGCAGGCAGCGCGGCGATCCTGTCGCCGACCTATGGGGAATATGCCCGCGCCTTTGCACTGGCCGGTATGCCCGCTGCAAAGATTACTGGCATCGGTGATCTCACTCCCGGACAGCGGTTGGTCATCGCCGTCAATCCTAACAATCCGGATGGCCGAGCGCTATCTGTCGATTTGTTACGGGAACTGCATGATGAGCTGCAGCAGCGCGATGGCATGCTGTTGGTCGACGAGGCATTCGGGGATATGGAGCCGGAAAGCAGCCTGGCGCCTTACGCTTCCTCCATGTCGAACCTCATCATTTTCCGCTCCTTCGGCAAATTCTTCGGCTTAGCCGGGCTGCGCCTCGGTTTTGTCATCGCGCAGGCCCCGATTCTTGAGCGTTTCGAGGATTGGCTCGGCCCGTGGGCTGTTTCCGGACCGGCGCTTTCATTGGCCGCCTCCTTGATGGCCGGTGACACGACTACCATTCGCAACCGCATTCTCGATCGAAGGTCGGCGCTGGATGCAGTACTTCGCCAAGCCAAGCTTCAGGTGGCTGGCGGCACGGGGCTGTTCACGCTTGTTGCCGATGATCGCGCAAGCGACATATATGCACATCTTTGCCGCCATCATATTCTTGTCCGCAAGTTCGACTATGCGCCGAATTGGCTGCGCTTTGGCCTTGCTCCAGACGAGGCGGCAGATCGCAGGCTTGCCGGGGCACTTGAGGCTTATTCGATATGATCATCGACGAACATTTGCTTATCCTCGTTCTGGCATTGCTGTTGGATCGCATCATGGGCGATCCAGATTGGCTGTGGCAGCGTCTGCCGCATCCCGTCGTGCTGTTCGGCAAGGCGATTTCCTTTTTCGACCGCCATTTCAACGTCAGGGATCTGCCGGGCATGGCGCGGCGTCGTAATGGCGTGATGTCGATCATCGCGCTGCTTTTCGGCGCGGTCATTGCGGGCTCAGCCGTGCATGGGCTGCTCGCCTTTTTCGGTTGGTTCGGTATACTGGTCGAAGCGGGCCTGGTGGCGATCTTCCTAGCGCAGAAGAGCCTGGCCGATCACGTCGGCGAGGTATCGAAGGCGTTGCGCAGCGAGGGGTTGGACGGCGGACGCCGCGCCGTATCGCGCATTGTCGGCCGCGATCCTGAGACTCTGGACGAGCCCGGCGTCTGCCGCGCTGCGATCGAGAGCCTAGCCGAGAATTTTTCCGATGGCGTCGTGGCGCCGGCGCTTTGGTATGCCGTTTTTGGCCTGCCGGGCCTGTTTGTCTACAAGATGCTGAATACCGCCGATTCGATGATCGGCCATAAATCCGAGACCTATATCGATTTCGGCTGGGCCGCCGCGCGCCTCGACGACGTCGCCAACTGGCCGGCGGCGCGGCTGTCGATCCTGCTGATCGCCGCCGGTGCGCTCGCCAAGAAGGGGCTTTCGGCACTCGGCAATACGATCCGAGTTGCGGTTCGTGATGGCGGACTGCACCGCTCACCTAATTCCGGCCGGCCGGAGGCGGCGATGGCCGGTGCTTTGGATATCCAGCTTGCCGGGCCGCGCGTCTATGGCGGCGAGGTCGTGCGCGAGCCGATGATCAACGGTTCTGGCCGTGATATCGCCACCGTCAACGATGTCGATAGCGGCATCTCGATCTTCTATTCGGCATGCACGATGCTGACGCTCGTCGCCTTCGCGGCCTTCCTGTTGCTGTTGTGAATGGTCGATCCACGTTAACGAATTGCTCACTATCTGTATTAATCTAGTATAATCAGAGAGCTGATAGTTCTTCCTTTCATCGGAATTGTTTCAAAAAGAAGCAAACGATGGAGGGGCGCAAGATGAAACGGATAGTGGCAGCCGTTGCCGCATGTTTATGCCTGCAGTTTCATGTCGCAACAGCGCAGGCTGGAACTCTTCTCGCCAATGTTGATCTTCGGTCGCAGACCATGACCGTTTCCGAAGATGGTGTTTTCAAGTATCGCTGGAGAGTATCGACGGCGCGCAGAGGTTATGTCACTCCGACCGGCTCCTATACGGCGAAGTGGCTGTCGCGCGATCATCGCTCGAAGAAATACGACAATGCGCCGATGCCCTATGCGGTCTTCTTCAATGGCGGCTACGCGGTGCATGGCACCTATGAGCTGAGGCATCTTGGCCAGCCCGCTTCGCACGGCTGCGTACGTCTGGAACCGCGAAATGCTGCCACCTTCTTCTCGATGGCGTCGCAGGTAGGGTTGAGAAACACCCGGATCATCATCAGCGAGTGATCGCCGCCGCAATACCGCCGTATCTTGCTCGCATGTCGCGCTCTATTCCTGCAATTGCGCAATGGAAGTATTTTTGCTGTTTAGGCAACAGTGCTCCGTCAAATTACTGGAGTCTCAGGTGGAAACCATTGGCTTTTGGAATGGATTTCCCTATGAGGAGGGTTGAATTATCATTTCAAGAGGTATGGGCGTGACTGCTACATTCGACAAAGTTGCCGACATCATCGCTGAAACAAGCGAAATCGACCGTGAAACGATCACCCCAGAGAGCCACACGATCGACGACCTCGGCATCGACAGCCTCGACTTCCTGGACATCGTTTTTGCCATCGACAAGGAATTCGGCATCAAGATTCCGCTGGAACAGTGGACGCAGGAAGTCAACGAAGGCAAGGTTTCGACCGAGGAATATTTTGTCCTCAAGAATCTCTGTGCCAAGATCGACGAATTGCGCGCCGCCAAGGGCTGAGCAACGTTCTTGCTTTTTTTGACGCCCAGCCGCCCCTGAATATGGCGGCCGGGCGGTTTCATTCTTAACTATCGTATCCTGCCCGCGCCATATTGCTCACCGGGTCGGATCGGAGGCATTGATGCTGCTGGAATATTTCCAGATGATTGACCGGGTCGATTCGGTCGATCTGTCCAAGGGCCTTTTGAAGGCGCATTCGGTCGTCCCGGCGAAGAGCCCCGTTTTCGAAGGTCACTTTCCGGGCATGCCGCTCGTTCCCGGTGTCCTTCTGATCGAGACCATGGCGCAGGCGTCGGGCATGCTGGTGCTTGCGGCAACGAAATTCGCCTATATGCCATTCCTGATGTCGGTCGACGGCGCCAAGATGCGCACCTTCGTCGAACCGGAAGCCGAACTCGACATTGAGGCGGAATTGGAGCATGACGGCTCGGGCTTTGCAGTGACAAAAGCGCGGATCACGATCGCCGGCAAGAAGATCTGCGATGCGCAGTTGAAGCTGCGCACCATGCCGTTTAATGAGGTGCCGCTCGCCGATATCGTGCGCAAGCGGGCAGGTGAGGTCGGGCTTCTCGACGCCATCGCCGCCAATGGCTGACGTTTCCGGCTTGCATGGCGCCGCATTCTAAGAGGATTGATGAATGAGCAAGGCTCAGAATGATGTGGTGATCACGGGTATCGGCATCGTTACCTGTCAGGGTGTCGGCAAGGAAGCGCATGTCGCCCTGCTGACATCGGACAAGGCGCCGCCGACCATCGTCGAAACCGAGAAATTCAAGCCCTATCCCGTGCATCCGCTGCCGGAGATCGACTGGTCGCAGCAGATCCCGAAGCGTGGCGATCAGCGCCAGATGGAAAACTGGCAGCGCATCGGCGTCTTCACAGCCGGTCTGGCACTGGATGATGCAGGCTTCAAGGACGATCTCGATGCTTGCGGCAGCATGGACATGATCGTTGCGGCGGGCGGCGGCGAGCGCGATATCAATGTCGATACCTTGATCGTTGACGAAGGCCTGAAGCGCAACGATCGCGAATTACTTCTGAACGAGAAGCTGACGACCGAGCTCCGTCCGACGCTGTTCCTGGCTCAGCTTTCAAATCTGCTCGCCGGCAATATCTCCATCGTCCACAAGGTCACGGGTTCGTCGCGCACCTTCATGGGCGAGGAAGCTTCCGGTATCTCGGCCGTCGAAACTGCATTCCATCGTATCAAGTCGGGCGAATCGAGCCATGCATTGGTCGGCGGCGCGTTTTCGGCCGAACGCCAGGACATGATGTTGCTCATCGAAGCCGTGAATGCGCATGCGATCGGCGACTGGCATCCGCTTTGGTCCCGCAAGCCGGAAGACGGCGGCGGCATGATCATGGGTTCGCTCAGCGCTTTCCTCGTGCTTGAATCGCGCGCCCATGCCGAAGGCCGCGGCGCGCGCATCTATGCAACCATCGACGCCATCGAAGGCGATCGCGGCAATCGCGATGGCGGCAAGTTCGAGGCGCGGCTGGAGCGCCTGCTGGCGCCTGCCAAGGATGCTGAGGCCGAAAGCACTGTCATCTTCAGCGGAACGACGGCAATCCCGGATCTCGCGACGCGCGAGAAGGCCGTACTGGAAACGCAGTTGCCGGCATCGGCCATTCGCGGTTATGCCGGGGTTTCCGGCCACGGGCTTGAAAGCCAGTTTCCGCTCGGGCTTGCTTTTGCCGCTCTAGCGGTCGCCAACAAGGCCAAGGTGCCGCCGTTCGACGCAACGCATGAAAAGCCGATGAATGCCGGCGCGCGCAAAGCAGTCGTGACGACCGTCGGGCATGCGCGCGGCGAAGGCGTCGCCGTAATTTCCGCCGAAGCGTGAGGAGTTAGGATCATGACCGCATCCGCCTATAAGGATCATCTCGGCCGCCCGATCGTCGCCGTCACCGGCATGGGCATCATCACGTCGCTCGGCCAAGGGCTGCAGGATAATTGGAACGCGCTTTCTTCGGGCACGTCCGGTATCCACGGCATCACGCGCTTCCCGACCGACGGCCTTTCGACACGCATTGCCGGTACGGTGGATTTCATCGAGATCCCTGCACCGAACGCCGTCGAGCGCTCCTATGCCTTTGCTCGCGAGACCACGATCGAGGCGCTCGCGCAGGCCGGCATTTCCGGTGATTTCAACGGGCCGCTGTTCCTCGCCGCACCGCCGATCGAGCCGGAATGGAGCGCGCGCTTCGAGTTGGCCGACCGTTCGCCGCCGGCAGATCATCCGGGCGATGCCTATGAGCGTTTTCTCGCGGCGATGCATGAGCGTCCCGATCCGGTTTTCCACGAGGCGGCCCTGTTCGGCGCCATTTCAGAGCGTCTTGCCGACCGCTTCGGCACGCGCGGCCTGCCGGTAACCCTGTCGACCGCCTGCGCATCTGGTGTCACCGCGATCCAGCTCGGCATCGAGGCAATCCGCCAGGGCCGCACCACGCGGGCGCTGACGGTTGCGACCGATGGATCGCTCAGTGCCGAGGCGTTGATCCGCTTTTCGCTGCTGTCGGCGCTGTCGACACAGAACGACCCGCCGACCAAGGCATCCAAACCCTTCAGCAAGGACCGCGACGGCTTCGTGATCGCGGAAGGTGCCGCAACGCTGGTGTTAGAATCACTAGAATCCGCAGTTGCCCGTGGCGCTAAGATCCTCGGCATCATGAAGGGCGCCGGCGACAAGGCGGATTCCTTCCATCGCACCCGCTCGTCGCCGGACGGCGGCCCGGCGATCGCGACGATCCGCGCGGCTCTTGCCGATGCGGGTATGGCCGAGACCGATATCGGCTATATCAACGCGCACGGCACGTCGACGCCGGAAAACGACAAGATGGAATACGGGGCGATGTCCGCCGTTTTCGGCGATCGACTGCCGATGATCCCGGTATCGTCGAACAAGTCGATGATCGGCCATACGCTGACCGCCGCCGGCGCGGTCGAAGCAGTGTTCTCGCTGCAGACCATGCTGACCGGCACGCTGCCGCCGACCATCAACTATAACAATCCCGATCCGTCGATCATTCTCGACGTCGTGCCGAACAAGAAGCGCGAAAAGCAGGTAGGCGCCATTCTTTCGAACTCCTTCGGGTTCGGCGGACAGAACGCCAGCCTTGTCATGGCGCTTGAACCGGCTTAATCGGACCTTCGAACAAAAAGACATTACTGCGCCCGAGGGGCGGGGGATTTTGCCATGCGCGCTTTGCAATTGATCGACGACCGCAAACTTGAGATCACCGATCTGCCGGAGCCAGACGCTCCGGGCGCGGGTGAGGTGACCCTGCGCGTCAAGGCGGTCGCCCTCAATCACATCGATGTCTGGGGTTGGCGCGGTATGGCGTTCGCCAAGCGCAAGATGCCGCTCGTGATCGGCGCGGAAGCAGCCGGTGTCGTCGAAGCGATCGGACCGGGTGTCGCCAACGTGCTGCCAGGCCAGCTCGTCTCGATCTACGGTGCGCGCACCTGCGGTCTCTGCCGTCACTGCAGCGAAGGCCGTGACAATCTCTGCGAACATGTCGGCGGCGTGCATGGTTTCCATCTCGACGGTTTCGCGCAGGAGAAGGTCAATCTGCCGGCACGCCTGCTGGTTCCGGCGCCTCCCGGGGTTGACGCAATCGGCGCGGCACTGGCACCCGTCACCTTCGGCACGGTCGAGCATATGCTGTTCGACAACGCTAAGCTGGAGCCGGGCGAAACGATCCTCGTCCATGCCGGCGGCTCCGGTATCGGCACGGCGGCAATCCAGCTTGCCAAAAAGATCGGCTGCACGGTCATCACTACCGTCGGTTCCGACGACAAGATCGAGAAGGCCAAGGCGCTTGGTGCAGACCATGTCATCAATTACCGCACGGATCGCTTCGAAGGCGTGGTGCGCAAGCTGACCAAGAAGAAGGGCGTCGACGTCGTCTTCGAACATGTCGGCAAGGACACCTGGGCCGGCTCGATGCTGTGCATGAAGCGTGGTGGGCGTCTGGTCACCTGCGGCTCGACCTCGGGTGTTTCCACCGACATGAACCTGATGATGCTGTTCCAGCAGCAGCTAAAGCTGCTCGGCTCCTTCGGCTGCCGCATGGAGAATATGGCGAATGCCATGCAGAAGATGGCGCGCGGGCTGGTGCATCCGGTCATCGACACCGAAGTAAGCTTCAGCGATATAGACCGGGCGCTGGAGCGGATGGAATCGCGCCAGATCTTCGGCAAGATCATCCTCAAGATGGATTGACCGGCGTGAAGCTCGTCATCACCCGGATCGTGCTTGCCGTCCGGCATTTCCGCCAATGGTTGATCGCGCAGATCATCTTCGGTTTCCTGAATTTCCTG
The DNA here is from genome assembly GCF_014200235.1 of Martinezella paranaensis. Classification (NCBI taxonomy): domain Bacteria; kingdom Pseudomonadati; phylum Pseudomonadota; class Alphaproteobacteria; order Hyphomicrobiales; family Rhizobiaceae; genus Martinezella; species Martinezella paranaensis. Next base: position 378,981 of record NZ_JACHBI010000003.1, read on the forward strand.
AAGCTATTTCCCGCCGATGGCGGCATCAGATTCGCCGACTGGCTGACCCGGAAAATCGGGCCGCGCATGCGCCGGCACAAGCTGATGCTGACCAATCTACGCAACGCTTTTCCTGAAAAGAGCGAGGCGGAGATCGCCGAGATCGCCCTGGCAAGCTGGGGCAATATGGGGCGGCTGGCGGCGGAGTATGTCTTTCTCGATCGGCTGTTCGATTTTGATCCGTTCAGCGAGGAGCCGGGCCGCATCGAGGTATCCGGCATTCCGATCTTTCTCGACCTCAGGGAAAATCCGCGGCCATTCATCGTCTTTACCGGACATACGGGGAATTTCGAATTGCTGCCGGTCGCCGGTGCAGCCTTCGGGCTGAAGGTCACTGTGCTCTTTCGACCGCCGAACAATCCCTATGTGGCAGATAAGGTTTTCGACTTTCGCGCCAAGCGCATGGGCAATCTCGTACCCTCGCATGCAGGATCGTCTTTCACCCTAGCTAGGCAATTGGAAGCCGGCGGCGGGGTTGGCGTGCTGGTCGATCAGAAGTTTCGCAAGGGACTGAGGACGAAGTTCTTCGGTCGCGACGTCAAGACCAATCCCTTGCTGCCGAAACTGGTTCGTCAGTTCAATTGCGAGGTCTATCCGGCTCGTTGCATTCGGTTGCCCGATAATCGCTATCGGCTGGAAATAGAACCGAGGCTGGAGATGCCCCGCGATGAGCGCGGCAATCTCGATCTGCCGGCTACGGCACAGCTTCTGAACGACAAGGTAGAGAGCTGGGTGAGGGAATATCCCGAGCAATGGCTCTGGTATCATGACCGCTGGAATATCAAGAAGACCCTTTTCTAAGAAATCACTTAAATAAAACAATTCGTAGCAGAATGAGCCATCTAAAGTCCGAAAAGGCTCAAAATTTGACCTTCGGTAAGCCCTGCCTTTCGAAAAATTCGCCTTTTCCGAGAACTTCAGTTCGCCAGGATTGAATGTGAGGGTAAGTCATGTTATTGCATTTGCAAGAAAGCTTGGTGAGATAGCGGGCGCCAGGCTGCATATCCTCGTTCATAGTAGTGTCGGGATGAGGCCCGAGGCTGAACTGTGGGCAAGGGCAGGAGGGCAATTTTGCTGGCACTCTTTCATGCCTTCTCCATGAAATGCACCCAGATTCAAAGGGCAATCAAGCTGGGTGATGATGAACTTGTCGGTTCGCTCGATCGCGAGTTGGAGCCGCTCGTTACAGCGATCCTGGCTTATAAAGCCACCAGCCTTCTCGAAATGTATATGCAATTGCAATTTATGAGCAATCTGATCCGCGAGGAATCGGATGACCGCTCACGGGTGATGCGCAACTCAGCGTCGCTATCGTCGCTGATCGATCGCTATTTCGGCGGTGCCAGCGAGGCTGCGGCCGAAGTGCTGATGGCATTTTCCACGGGAAAGAACGAGCAGGAAGGCGAGGGCGCCGGGTTCGACGAGGACAATGTTCTGAACGACGTCATTCTCGACAGCCTGCCGGATCGTGTCGCCGTCATCACGCGCGACTATCGCTATCTCTACAGCAATGCGGCCAATTCCGAATACCTGAAGTCGAAGCCGATCGAACTGGTCGGCCGGCATCTTTCCGAATTCATCGGTTCTGAATTGTTCGAAGGCTGCTTCAAGAGCAAGCTGGATGCCTGTTTTGCCGGCGAGACGGTCAATTGCCACTATCCGGCCTATCGTCCGACGGATGTCAACAAGACCTTGCATTGCCGAATGACGCCGCTGCGCGCCACCAAGCCGAGGGGCGAAGTGATCGGGGCGCTGGTTGTCGTGCATGAGGTCGGTGCTGTCTCAGCGAACATGCTGGTGGCCTGATCGGTCGTTTCTGGTTCCAACAACAACCGTATGATCACGCCCGCAATGTGCGGGCATCATACTGTTGTCTTTTCCCCTTTATCGTCGAAAGCCTTGAGGGCGAGACATGGCTTCGTCGACGCGTGGCCCACTTCAGGAGAGGCAGGTCTTCAGGGACTTGGCGATGCCGCGCATCAGGTCGAAATAGAGATCCGGTCCTTGCGGCAGCGTTGCCGCTTCCGGATCGAGCACGCCTGATTTGGCGGATGTGCCCTCGATGACGACATTGACCAGCTTCGGCTCGAATTGCGGTTCGGCGAAGACGCAAGTTGCGCCGAGATCGGCGACCTTGCTATGGATTTCCGCCACCCGCTGCGCGCCGGGGATGCTTTCCGGGCTTACCGTGATCGAACCCGCGACATGCACGCCATAACGGCGCTCGAAATATTGATAGGCATCGTGGAAGACGATGAAGGGCTTGTTCTTGACCGGTGCGATGGTCGAAGCGATTTCCGTGTCGAGCGCATCCAACTTGTCGTCCAGCGCCTTCTGGTTCGCTTCATAGGTCAGGGCATTGGCGGGATCGGCTGCGACCAATGTCGTGGTGATCTCAGCCGTCATTGCCTTGGCATTGTGCGGATCGAGCCAGAGATGGGTGTCGAACGCTCCATGATCGTGCGAATCTCCGGCGTCTGCCGCCGGTTCGTCGCCGTCGTCATCCGCTTCGAAAGCGCCGCCCTGGCGGAATTTCAGTTTGGTGATGCCCGGCGCCTTATCGAGTTCGACCACCAGGGCGTTCGAGCCGAGGGCCGAAAGCGGCTTCTCCAGGAAAGCTTCCATGCCGGGACCGACCCAGAAAACCACTTTGGCGCCTTCGAGCGCCCGCGCGTTCGAAGGCTTCAGCGCATAGGTGTGCGGCGAGGCCGCGCCTTCGACGATCAGGTCCGGCGTGCCGACGCCTTGCATGATCGCGGCAACGAGAGAATGAACCGGCTTGATCGATACAACTACCTCCGGCGGATCGCTGGCGAATGCAGGGGAGGCGAAGAATAAGGAAGCGGCTAGGGGGAGGATGGTCTTTGCCAGGCTCATGCGATACTGCTCTTGAATGGGTTCTGTTATGTTATTACATCAATTGCGTTATGCTATAACGTGTGCGATAGCAGGACGCAACAGCGCAAGTGGAAATTTCATGCTTTCTTCCGTGGACAATAAGAGCCGGTCTCTCGTGTCGCTCCATGACGTCGGCGTCCGTCGCGACGGTCGCTGGCTGGTGCGTGGCGTCGATTTTTCCGTGAGCCGCGGCGAAATCGTCACCCTGATCGGCCCGAATGGTTCCGGCAAATCCACCAGTGCCAAGACCGCGATCGGCGTGCTGAAACCGGATGAAGGCAGCGTCGAACGTATCGCCGGGCTCAAGGTTGGTTATGTCCCGCAGAAACTCGCCATTGACTGGACCCTGCCGCTGAGCGTGCACCGTTTGATGACGTTGACCGGGCCTTTGCCTGAAGCGGAGTTGAAGGCGGCTTTGGAGGCGGTGGGCATCGCCCATCTTGCCAAGGCCGAGGTGCAGCATCTTTCCGGTGGCGAGTTCCAGCGGGCTTTGCTGGCGCGCGCCATTGCCCGCAAGCCGGACCTGCTGGTGCTGGATGAGCCGGTACAAGGCGTCGATTTCAGCGGCGAGATAGCACTTTACGATCTCATCAAATCGATCCGCAATTCCGAAGGCTGTGGCATTCTGCTGATCTCGCATGATCTGCACGTCGTCATGGCTGCGACGGATACGGTCGTTTGCCTCAATGGTCATGTCTGCTGCCGCGGCACACCGCAGGCAGTCACACAGAGCCCGGAATATGTGAGACTGTTCGGCACGCGGGCGGCGCAATCGCTGGCGATCTACAGCCATCATCACGACCATACGCATCTGCCTGATGGCCGCGTGCAGCATGCCGACGGCTCGATCACCGATGATTGCCACGCCGATGACGGTCATCACGACCACGGACATCACGATCACGGGCACGAGCGCCACGACCACGATCATGATCATCAGGCGGCAGGAGAACGCCATGTTTGACGATTTCTTCCTGCGCGCCGTCGTCGCGGGCGTCGGGCTGGCGCTGACCACCGGGCCGCTCGGCTGCTTCATCATCTGGCGGCGCATGGCCTATTTCGGCGACACGATCTCGCATTCGGCGCTGCTCGGCGTAGCGCTGTCGCTGCTCTTCCAGCTCAATCTAACGCTTTCCGTCTTCGCGGTCGCGGCGGCGGTGTCGATCTTGCTCCTGTTCCTTCAGCGCCGGCAGGCGCTGTCGGCGGATGCGTTGCTCGGCATTCTGTCGCATGCGACGCTGGCGATCGGCCTCGTCATCGTCGCTTTCATGAGCTGGGTAAGGATCGATCTCATCGCTTTCCTGTTTGGCGACATTCTGGCCGTCAATCGTTCGGATATCGCTTTGATCTGGGGCGGCGGCATTCTGGTATTGGCGGCGATCACCTGGCTTTGGAGGCCGCTGCTCGCCTCCACCGTCAATCCGGAGCTGGCCGAGGCTGAGGGCCTGCAGCCGGAACGGGCGAAGCTGTTTTTCACGCTGCTGATGGCCGTCGTTATCGCCATCGCCATGAAGATCGTCGGTATCCTGCTGATCACGGCGCTGCTGATCATCCCCGCCGCCACGGCCCGCCGCTTTGCCGCGACGCCCGAGATGATGGCTGTCTTTGCTTCGCTGATCGGCGCCGTCGCTGTCGTCGGCGGGTTGTTCGGCTCGCTGCGTTACGACACGCCGTCAGGCCCGTCGATCGTCGTGGCGGCGCTCGTTCTGTTTATCATCAGTCTGCTGCCCCTTGCCCGCAGGGCTGGCGCGCCGGCGGCGCAACAGGGAGGACAGGGATCATGACCACTCCGACACTCACCAAGAACCAGTCGCTCGTTTTCGATGTCCTGACCAAGGCGGAAGCGCCGCTCAGCGCCTATACCATCCTCGACAAGCTGCGCGACCATGGTTTCCGTGCGCCGCTGCAGGTCTACCGGGCGCTGGACAAGCTGCTGGAATATGGCGTCGTCCATCGCCTAGAGAGCATCAATTCCTTCGTCGCTTGCGCCCATCCGGATGAGAACTGCCACAGCCACGGCCTCGTCGCCTTCGCCATCTGCGAAAGTTGCGGCCAGGTGATCGAATTCCACGATCATGAAGTGGATCACCGGCTGATGGATTGGCTGAAATCGCAGAAGTTCAAGGCCGAAAAATCGACCATCGAGATTCGCGGTCACTGCGCGAGTTGCGCTGCTTAAATGTCAGCGCGGCTCTTAATCCAAGCTCCGCGCATTTTGGAAGATGCGGCCTAGTCCAGCCTCTTGAGGTCGCGGGCAAAACGCTGCCAATTGGCAACATAATTGCGGGCCGAACGGCGCAGGCCTTCGATGGCAGCCTCGTCCAACGTGCGGATCGCCTTGGCGGGGGCGCCGACGATCAAGGAGCCATCCGGAAATTCCTTGCCTTCCGTTACCAGTGCATTGGCACCCACAAGGCAATTCCTGCCGATCTTCGCGCCGTTCAATATGGTTGCGCCCATGCCGATCAGCGAATTGTCGCCGATGGTGCAGCCGTGGATGATGGCATGATGACCGATGGTGCAGCCTTCGCCGATCGTTGCCGGGAAGCTGGGATCGGTGTGCACCATCGTCCCTTCCTGGATGTTGGTGCCTTTGCCGATGACAATGAGCTCGTTGTCGCCGCGCAGGACTGCGCCGAACCAGATGCCGACATCCTCGCCGATCTCCACTTTGCCGATCACGTTTGCGTCGGGCGCGATCCAATAGCGGCCGGGATCGGGCGTCTTCGGCACCAGGCCGGAAAGGGCATAGAGCGGCATCTTATTTCTCCTCGATCAAACGACGTTCAGCATCAGTGTCGCAACGCCATCGACGGCGCAGCTTATCCTGTCGCCGCGGGCCACCGGTCCGACGCCGGCCGGCGTGCCGGTCATGATGACATCGCCGGGCGCCAGCGTGAACAGCTTCGAGAGTTCGGTGATGATTTCCGGTACTTTCCAGATCATCTGCGACAGGTCGCCCCTCTGCACCGACTCGCCGTTGCGCATCAGCCAGATGCCGCCCTTATCGGGATGACCGACCTGTGTTGCCGGGGCGATAGCGGAAACGGGGGCGGAGCTTTCGAAGGCCTTGCTGACCTCCCAGGGGCGGCCGAGCTTCTTGGCTTCGCCCTGTAGGTCGCGGCGGGTGAAATCGATGCCGACGGCATAGCCGTAGATGCAGTCCAGCGCCCTTTCAGCCGGGATATCGGAGCCGCCACTTTTCAGCGCAACCACCAGTTCCACCTCGTGATGCACATCCGAAGACAGCGGCGGATAGGGGAAATCGCTATTCGGCAGCAGATTGTTCGGGTTTTTCTGGAAGAAGAAGGGAGGCTCGCGGCTTGGGTCGTGGCCCATCTCGATCGCATGGTCGGCATAGTTGCGGCCGACGCAATAGACGCGGCGCACGGGGAAAGATGCGGTTTCGCCATTGATCGGCAACAGCACTGGCGCGGGCAGGGGGATGACGGTGGCAAACTGTTCGGTCATGACAATCTCTTCACATAGTTCGTCTGCTGCCAGAAGATCCATGCCCTCCGACTCCACGGCAACCTAACACTAATGGAGTAGAGGGGAAAACCAACCAACGGAAAGGTTTCGGTGTAAAGCGTTGGTAGAAGGGTTCTTCGTGTTCACCGACGCGACTGCGGATCCGCGGTAACCCCCGGCAAAGCCGCTCATCTGTGCAGACGGAAGGAACTGTGGCATAACTGAGCGATGGCGATAAATGTCTTGGGGGTCCACACAGATCACGTCAGGACGGAACAGGCGGTGGGCAATTCGCTTGCGGTCGCCTATTCTGTAGCGGTCCTTTGTTGGCTGCTGTCGTCCGGCGTCTATATCGCCGCGAAATGGGTCTCTCACGAAATGCCGCCTTGGGCGCTCTGCTTCTGGCGGGTGCTGATTGCCTGCGCCATCCTGTTGCCGATCGTGCGCCGGCATTTTGGCGCCATGTTTGCGCTCGCCAAGGCTCGTCCGCTGGAGTTGCTGTGCATTGGCGGCATCGGGCTCGCGATCTGCCAGGGCCTGCTCTTCACCGGCCTGGAACATGCGGATGCCACGACGGCCGGCATCATCATGGCTCTGATCCCCATTCTTACCATGGTTCTAGCCCGCCTCCTTCTCGGCGAGCCGATGGGAACCTGGCAGGTGACGGGATCGATCCTCGCCTTCCTCGGCATCGTGGTCATCGTCATCAAGGGCAGCCCGGCGGCATTGATGCGTCTCGATATCAACCCCGGGGAGCTTTGGATCGTCGCCGGCTCCTTCTGCTTCAGTCTCTACACCGTCCTGCTTCGCCGTGCGAAATTCGATATAGAGCGCCTTCCGCTGCTCGTGCTGCTTTTGGGCGCCGCGGTGCTCACGGCACTGCCTTTCTACCTCTGGGAACTTGGCTCCGACGAGCGCTCGACGCTCAATGTCAACGGGCTGATCGCACTCGCCTATGTGGCGATCCCCGGCGGCGCCATGACCTATTACCTCTTCAATCGCAGCGTCGAGGCGTTGGGGGCGGCCCGGGCTGGTCTGATGCTCTACCTCCAGACAATCTTTACCACCGTGCTCGCCTATCTGCTTCTCGGCGAGCAGTTGCAATCCTATCACCTTGAGGGTGCTGCGATCATCGTCGTCGGTCTGTTGCTCGTCACTCTACTGAAGCCGAAGGCCGAACCTGTGGCGGCGGCAAAGCCCTGAGGCTCAGGGTCGCATTGCTGGTCATGTCAGCGCGACGCTTTTTTTGCGGCAGAGCGCCAACTTTGACGCCGTCTCGCTTTATTCCTATCTGTGCTGTATATCGCCCCTCGAAATCGTGCCCAACTTGTTGCCGCGCGCCTTTTAGGATCGCTTCGACGCAGCAATAGACGCTTGGAACGGGCGAAGAAAATTATGCGAGTAAGCAAGACATGACTGAATCGGCAGAAAAGCCCGGAATGCAGGCAGGTAGCCTCTATAGGCGGAAGCCCGTTTTTGCCGTGGCCCCGATGATCGACTGGACGGATAGGCATTGCAGGTATCTGCATCGGCAGATCAGCCGGCATGCGCTGCTCTATACCGAGATGGTGGTGGCGGATGCGATCATCCATGGGCCGCGCGACCGGTTGCTAGGTCGTGACGCCAGCGAGCATCCCGTGGCGCTGCAAGTCGGCGGCTCCAATCCCGCCAAGCTTGCGGAGGCGGTGCGGATTGCCGAGGCTTATGATTATGACGAGATCAACCTCAATGTCGGCTGTCCTTCGGACCGCGTGCAGTCGGGCACCTTCGGCGCCTGCCTGATGCTGACGCCGGAGACGGTGGCGGATTGCATTGCGTCGATGAAAAGGGTTTCCAAGGCTCCGGTGACGGTAAAATGCCGAATTGGCGTCGATGAGCAGGAGCCGGAACAGGCGCTGCCGGAACTCATTACTCGCGTGCTCGATGCCGGCGCTGATGCCGTCTGGATCCATGCCCGCAAGGCCTGGCTGAAGGGCCTATCGCCGAAGGAAAACCGCGAGATCCCGCCGCTGGATTACGAGATCGTCTACCGGATGAAGCAGCGTTGGCCCGATGTTTTCATCGGCATCAACGGCGGCATCCAGACGTTGGATCAAGCCGAAGCGCATCTTGCCCATGTCGACGGCGTCATGCTCGGCCGCACCGCCTATCAGAACGCCGCCATCCTTGCCGATGTCGATCATCGTTTCTACGGCGAACCGTCCGTCGAGCCGGATTGGAATGACCTGCGCGACCGGATGATGGCTTATACGGAGCGCCACATCGAGCAAGGCGGACGCCTGCAGCATGTCGCCCGCCACATGGTCGGCCTCTTCACCGGCCTGCCGGGCTCCCGCCGCTACCGTCAGATCCTCTCCACGGACGCCAATAAGCCCGGGGCTGGGCCGGAGGTGATCGCTGCCGCATTTGCCGCGGTGGATTTCGCCGGTGAGGGCGAGCGGGTGAGCGCTTAGGCACGGAGCCCTATCTCGCCCCCGGCGGGCGAGATAGGGCTCCGCATTCGCCGCGCTCGCTTACAGCTCAAGGCCCGCCTCGCTTGCGCGCTGCGGCCCCCTCATCCGCCCTTCGGGCACCTTCTCCCCGGCGGGGAGAAGGGGGAAACGCAAAAACGGCGCGGTTTTCACCGCGCCGTTCGAAACCTTATCCAGGTAATCAACTAAGACTTAGGAAGCCTTGATGTTGACAGCCTTCGGGCCCTTGCCCATGCGATCCGGCTCGGTGTCGAAGGTGACCTGCTGGCCTTCGCGGAGCGACTGGATGCCGGAAGCCTGGAGAGCGGAAATATGGACGAATACGTCCTTAGCGCCGCCGTCCGGGGTGATGAAACCAAAACCCTTGTCCTGGTTGAAGAATTTTACGATGCCCTTGGTGGCCATTGGGATAGTCCTTTTCCCTTCAGTCTGAATATTCTGTCCGGGAAACCTTCCCGGACGGCTTTGCCTCCGCGCCATGCGAAAGCCAGTCGAGAAGTTCACGTACGGGGAAAGAACGTCTACGCAGAGGATAAACCTCTGTAGGCTGCCTCGCGTAGTCGGCATTGCCAAATCAGTCCAGTCACCGGCATGCAAATGCCCGAGCGCGCATATGGGTGACAGGATTTACGACAAAAGGCAAGGGGCAATATTGGGGCAAAGCGGGAATGAGCCCGGATAGGGGGGAGATTTCAAGGGGTTGGAGAGGTGATGCATGTGCCGGCGAGGGGCGTCATTGTTTCACTTTGATACTACGATGAGGCGAAAATTACCCGGATACCGATTAATGGCGTCGCTTCGAGGACAATTTATTTGCGACGAGTCACTTAAATAACGACAGAGCTATCGCCGCGCTGGCAAATCCCAAACCCGATAGAGGTTGTTGAGCGCCTCCGCTGAGTGGCATTCGACAACCGGCAGGCCGGATTCTTGGAGAATTTTTGCGTATTTGACGCCGCTGTTGCGGGTTTTCACAAGGATCCAGTGAATCATTTCCCATTTGATGCTGTCCTGGGCACCTTCGAGATGTCCCGCACGGTCCGAGCGGTTGATCAGCGTGCGCTTGAGATAGCGGGAAAAGCGTAGCCAGTGATTTGACGTTATGAGAATGGCGCCGGTAGCGCGGGCCAGACGCTGCGGCATCAGGCGCGAATAGTTGCCTTCCATAACCCACTGCTCGCCAAGAATTGCCGCATCGTGCAGCGCGGCAAACTCTGCTTCCGGGCGCGGCTGCCAATCCGTATGGGGCAGATGATGAAGTTGATCGAGATGCACGGCCGGAAAACCAAGCTTTTTAGCGAGGGCGACGGCCAATGTTGACTTCCCAGCATTAGAAGGGCCGACAACGACAACGCGCTCGCCAAGGGAGTGCAAAGGCAACATGAGGACACCGGTCGGGAAATTGGGATGGCTTCCATTGGCCGGAATAAGCGGTGTTGTCAAACGATCAACGGGCTCGCGCCTGTCGGCGACAATCCCTTGTGGCGGCATGTTCGCGAATTGCGCCGCAGCTTTGCGCACGCGGGGCCGGTCTCAAACTACTTCGATCTTGAAATCCGTGCCTTCCCACCGCTGCGTATCCGTCCAGAAGATCGTAAAAACGACAGTGCTGGGGCCGAGCGTCTTCGTCGGCAGGTCACAGACGTAGGTGCCAAAGCCGGCGTCGCGAGACGGGGTGTCGGTGAAGTTTGCCCAGCCGTCGGTGGACCAGTGCACCAGGGCGGACCCGGGCAGTTCGATGCGCAGGGCGCGGCCTGCCGGCATTTGAGCGCGCTTGTTGGTCGGGCGCCAGGCGAAGGGCGCGGGGGCCGGCTTTGTGGCGACGTAGCGGGCAAAGGTTTGCGGTGGCATGTCGAAGATCACACCGTCGCGGATCGAGCGCAGCAGCTTGATGTGTTCCGCATGGGCCCAGACGAGCGGCATGGCGCTGCCGGAGGGGCGACCGAGGAACAGTTCACGTTCCGGCACGTCTGCGCTGTCCCAGATCTGTTCGGGCAGGAGCCCGCCCTCGCTTGCCGAGGCCTCCAGGGCTGCCAGCAGGCGTCGCGCCTCATCCGGTCGCCCGGCGGAGAGTTCATAATGGGCGCGCTCGCCGGTCAGCAGCGGCCAGAGTCTCCCGATACCGCTGCCGGCGAAGGGCGCGCCGCCGGTGCGCTCGCCATAGCCGTCGTCATTGTAGCGGTACCAGTAGGGGCCGGCGGGAAGCTCGCGCCGCAATTCCGAATCGATCGCCGCGACGGTGCCGACGATGCGTGGATCGTCGGCGGCCCGGAGGCCGAAGCGCACCAGTGCCAGCGCGTCCGGGCTGAGAAGCAAGTCCGCCTCCACGACTTCATTCCCGTCGTCGCGATTGCGGATCGGGATGAAGTCACGCCTCAGTGACGAGCTGCCGTCCGTGGCCGATGCGATGCGCACATAATAGCCCTCGATGCCGAGGCTGCGCGACAGGTCCGTATCGGTGGCGTAGGTCCATTCCTCGATGCGCTCGTTCCAGCCGTCGGCCACCTCGCGCAGATATTGCGCTGCCGCCAGCCGGCCGGCCGCTTCCACCGCATCGGCGGCCGCGAGAAGCCCGGCGATCTCGACGGCGAGCGTGAAGGGCGAGTAGCCGGCGTCCTCTTCCCAGCGATCTTGCTGGGTGGCGGGACCGTTTTTGACGATATAGGCCGCGGCGGCCTCGATCATCGGTAGGTACCGGCCGCTCTCCGAGGCGTCGATCGCGCCGGCGCGCAGCAGCATGTCGTAGAGCAGGATGGGAAAGGCCGTCTCGTCCATCTGGATGCCGTACCAGTAGGGCCGGCCGTCGAGCCAGGCGTTCTGCACCCAATGGCCGTCCGCCTCCTGAATCGCCGCGAGATAGTCGAGCACGGAGCGTGCATCGGCCTTGGCGCCGGCGGCAAGCAGCGCGCCGGCGGTTTCCACGAGATCGCGTGTCCAGACCAGGTGATAGCCGCCGAGATCATCGTCGCTCTTGTTGAACCCCCACGGGATGGAGAGGCTGGCGATGATGGCACCGGAGGCATCGTCGCGGTGGGTGGCGAGCACGCCGGTACTGACGCGGTATCGGTTTAGCTGGTTGGGATCATGGGGCTCATCGAGGGCAAGCAGGCTTGCCTGCCATTCTCGCCAGCCGCTGCGATAATGCTTCAGCGCCGGCTTGACGCCCTGGTCCAGGCTGAGGACGGCACGAAAGGCGGCTTCCTCCGGCTGCGTACCGAAGCCGATGGCGATCAGCGCGCGCCCCTCGTTTGCCTGGATATCGAGCGTCCCCGACAGCGCGATGTTGCCGCTGGTGGCGCAGCGGTACTCCTCCTTCAGGCTCTCGCCGCGCGACAGCATCTGCCAGCCATCGGAGAAGCCGACATAGCCGACCGAACGCGCCAGCCAGGGCACCGAGGCGGCGACCGCGAGCACCCGGCCGGAACCCTCGGCAAAGAGCATCGGCCTGCCTTTGAAATCGGCGTACCAGCCGGTGTTATCCGAGCCGCCATTGACCAGATGCGGCGCCACGAGGGCATGCAGCCGATAGTCGGAGAGCTGGCCGATGAGCGCCTGAAAGTGGACATTCTGCAGCACCACTTCACGCTCTGGGTCCGAAAATATGGTCTTGGTGATGCGATAACGACCGTCGCGAGCAGTGTTGACGAGGCGAAACGCCGGGACGCCGTCCTCGATTGCCTGCACGCGATGATCGGCGTCGCGCTTCTCCTCGGAAAAATAGCCGTCAGCCGTCACGATGAAACCGAAATCACGGACGCAGGCCATATCGAGCCGCGGCGCGTAGATCTCGTTGAGGATGCCGTGGCTCGCCGTGAACCAGACGCTGCTCGCCGTGCTGACGGCAGTGCCGACCGCACTCTTATCGCTCGAGGTCCAGCGGGGCTCGATGCCCGGGGCACCGGGCGGGACTATGGAACCGGGTGGCAGTGTCGGAAAGGCCAAGTGTCGATCCTCCGTCGTATGCGCTCCTCTTCGGCGGGCCATCCTGGATTGAAATTGAGCGATCCGCAATACGCCTGGGCTTGACAGCCGGCGCCGAACTTGCGCCCGATAGGGGCGGGAGAACGATCGAGGGCATGGCCCGGAGAGGAGCGCTAGACATGGATGACATGACGGAAGCACCCGCAGCGGAGCAGACACGCAGCCATAGCAAGCCGAAGGCGCATGCCGCGCCGGCGAGCCGCATTGTGCTTGCCGTCGATATCGGCGGGTCGCATGTGAAGGTGGAACTCAGCAGCGGCAGCGAGCGACGCGCGGTCGAATCGGGGGCCAAACTGACGGCGGCCAAGATGGTGGAGGCGCTGCGCGACCTCACGGCCGACTGGCACTATGACCTCGTCACCATGGGATACCCCGGACCCGTGATCGCCCACCGCGCCGCCGCCGATCCGTTCAACCTCGGGCCGGGATGGAAGGATTTCGATTTCGAAACAGCCCTCGGCAAGCCCGTGCGGATGGTCAACGACGCGCTGATGCAGGCGATCGGCAGCTACGAGGCGGGCCGCATGCTCTTCCTCGGCCTTGGTACCGGCCTTGGCTCGGCCATGATTGCCGAGAGCGTCTGCATGCCCCTGGAACTGGCGCATATGCCCTACCGCAAGGCGACCTTCGAGGACTATGTCGGCGAACGCGGCCTAGAGCGTCGGGGCAAGGGCAAATGGCGAAAATCAGTCTTCGACGTCGTCGAGCGCTTGGACAAGGCCCTGCTGCCAAACTACATCGTCATCGGCGGCGGCAATGTCGAAAAGCTCAAGGAACTGCCCCCGAAATGCCGACGCGGCAGCAACGACAATGCCTTTCGCGGCGGTTTCCGGGTCTGGTTGGATGAGAGTCTGCGCATCTGAGGGGGAGTGGGGCAGGCGAACGTGATGGCCTCTGCGATGTCTAATTGGGCATCACCCGATACACGCAGGCAGTTCCCTCGACGCCCCGGAGAGGAGCCTCGAAGGCAACCAATCTTTGGCCGGCGAGAAGTTGGCTGACGCCCGGCGCCGAAAACAGTGCTTCGGAAATGCAAATCTCTCCCGCGCCCGCCAGCGACTGGACGCGTGCGGCAACATTGACCGTCTGGCCGAAATAATCGAGGTTTTCGTTCAAACTCACGGCGATCGAGGGGCCGCAATGGGCTCCGATCTTCAGGATGAGGCTAGGGTCGCCATGCTGAGCATTGTAGCGCTCGATGACCCCCAGAATGTGCAGCGCGGCCGAGACGGCATCCGCCGGGCGGGAGAAAGCAGCCATCACGGCGTCGCCGATCGTCTTGACGATCGCGCCCGAATGCTCCTGCACCGTCGCGCCGAGCAATGCGAAATGCTCGCGAACCAGCGCATAGGCATTGAGATCGCCGAGCCGCTCATACATGGCGGTCGATCCCTTGAGATCCGTGAACAGCAGGGTCACCTGACGGATACCCAGACCTTCCTTCTCATCGACATTTTCCGATCGGAATAGGCGCCGAAACGTCTGTCGGGCCAGCAGCATGCCGCCCGACATGTAGGGATCGAAGTCGAGAGCCGGCTTGACCGTCTGCGCCAGGATTTCAGGTGGCCAATTGATCAGCAGCAGCGAGCCGCGTGAGGCGCCGGAATTCTGCACGTCGATGATGACAGGACCCGGCGGCACCGCCGGCAGCGAAGCGGAAAAGCGCTGCCCGTCATATCCGATCCGCAGGTGCGTCGGCACTGTCACGGGCTCGCCTGCGACCGGCAGCGCGAAACTCGCCTGCGTCTGGACATTGATGCCCGCCAGGGCGCCGGGACCGAGCTCCGCCCTTAACGTTGTGATCGAGCCCGGCGGCAGGAAGGAGAGGCCGCGAACCAGACCCTGCAGGACGTCGAGAAAGCGGACCTGTTGGCCGGGCATCCGCGCGTCGCTCAGGAATCGCGCCTTCCAATGAAAATCCTCGACCGACAGCGAGGCGGGATCATGAAACGTCAGCCGGCGGAGGTGCGGCGACACCGTGAAGGTAACCTCGATGAAATCGTCGAGGTTGGTTTCGCCGCTGACATCGCAGAGGCCGCAGACATAGTGGGTCTTCAACGTCCGCAAGGCACCGAAACTGTCGAGCACCATGCCGGATTGGGGACACACCACATCCCAGCTCATTTCGAACAATCCGCTTCGGGTCGCATGGAGAAACAGATCAATGCTTTCCGCCACCGCGATGGCGCGGTCGCGAGCGAAGGCGAGGGGATTGACGCGGAAAAGAGACAAGTCGTCGCCGCTGCGGATCAGCGTTTCGAATTTGGAGATGACCCGCGGACTCCAGGGCCGGGCCTGCTCGATCTCAGCGATCTTGCTTTCAAGGAGCCGTTCCTGAACGTCAGTCATATGGCACCTGCGCTTCAGCTACCGATCAGGTTTGGCCGTGGCTTTGGAGGTGTTTTGGTGGTTTGAGACTATAGCAGAGAATGGAACGTGCGTCCGCGTGGTCAAAAGGAGAACAAGTCGGCCTGAGCAATCGCCGAGCGTTGAACGGCCAGGGTACGGGGAGGAATTTTAGACGCTGAGATGGTGAATTTGTAAGCGCGGACGTAATAATCACGCGAAACGTTCGATGAGTAATATTGGTAGGATGCCGGATGACCACTGCCGCAGAGATAGCTAACTTTAGGCCTTCTTTCCACCGAGTAAGAATCGATCTTGGTCATCATTTGACTACGAACTTTGCTGATGATGATTGGGAGCGAACAGACGCCTCCCGCATTGCTTGCTGGCAATCTGCAAGATCAATGCTTGATCAGAGGGAATTCAATTGTGGTGATTGTACCGTCAATCTCAGCGTTGACTGGGGTCCAGTTATTGCACGACTTCAAAACGATTTTGATGTAATGCAACGATTGGAGAAAGTAAAAGGTACGCCAGAAGCTTCTGAGATTGCTCATCAATTTTCATTGGCTTCCGTAGAGGTCACATTTTTATTTCAGCTTAATGGTGACCGTCTCTCCAAAACACCATCGTTGGTGGCTATTTCCGAGTATTTTCTGCACGATTTCTTTCTTATTGTGAACTTGGCCGCGCCCGGAGCTTGCAACTTCTACGGCACAAAAATTATCCAGCCGGAAGACCGATTTGCTGAGCAAATAAATTTGTCAAATGTTCTCTTCGAGAGTTCGATATTGGATGCCAGAAGCGATAGCTGGCCAAAGGTAGGTTTTCTGAATTTAAGTGAAGTGATCGTGTGGTTTTATTCCATCAGATCGGAAATGAAGTTGCTGCCAAAAAACAGAATGGAAAGAGTTGTTTTTGCAATGCTTCATTTGTGTAAAGCAGGCATCTCACCAACAAACGTGATTTGGATATTCTACGGACTGGAGACGCTTTTTGATACCAAGATCGGCGAAAATTTTAGAACACTTGTTTCGAGAATTCAGCTCTTGTTAGACCTCAGTGAGGCGGAGTTCAAAATTTTAAAGAAAAAGATGCGTGAGTTGTATGACATACGAAGTGCTTTTGTGCATGGCGGCCTTGAGGTAATTCATCCCCTGCAAAATGAAATGCTAGACAAGTCGGTTGATGAAATGACTTCTCGATTCATAGATACTGCTGATTTTGGTTTTCGTATCCTTTTAGCGTCTGTTCAGGAGATCATAAGACGAGGCTGGCGTGAACCAAATTTTAGAGAGGTTCTGGAAGGGATAGCTCGTTGAGTTCGGACGATAATCACCTTCCAGGCCGCCCCGTCTCCCCTTCGTCCACCCCGTCCTTTACTTCTCAGCCACCGCATCCTCATAGGACCCGACACACGGCTTCGCTGGGATAATCGGCTTGTCCGGCACCTTGCCGAGCACCGGCTTCTCCGCCCTGTCGACGGTCATTTCGTCCAGCGTGTTCTTGCGGAAGAGGGCGTATCGGCGTCGACGGGCAGCGCGACAGGAAGCGGCACACGTTCAGATAAGGCGTTTGCCCTGGGCATCGAGAACCTGCTCGCCGTCCTCCTTGGTGAAGGCGCCTTTGTGGGTGTCGGGCAGGATATCCAGAACGATCTCGGAAGGCCGGGAAAGACGGGTACCGATCGGCGTGATGACAAATGGGCGGTTGATCAGGATCGAGTCCTTCAACATGGCATCGAGCAACTGATCGTCGGTCAGGCCCGGATCGTCGAGGCCGAGTTCGGCGTAGGGCGTGCCCTTCTCGCGAATTGCCTCGCGGACACTCAAACCCGCATCCGCAATCATCTTGACGAGCTGTTCGCGGGTCGGCGGATTTTTCAGATAGTCGATGACAGTCGGTTCGATGCCCGCATTCCGGATCATCGCCAGCGTATTGCGCGACGTGCCGCACGCCGGGTTGTGATAGATCGTGACGTCCATGGTCATGGGGCGAGTTCCGTTTCTGTAAGAGTTTGAGGATTGCGGGCTTCCATCAACAGCCAGCTAACGAGCATTAACGCCAGCAATGCGCCCAGGATTTCCGTGCTGCGGGCAAGTTGCGACTGGAAAACTGAAGCCGCCTACTTCCCAGGCCGCCCGGTCTTCCCTTTGGTGCGACCCTTCCGCTGCTTCTCATCCACCGCATCCTCATAGGACCCGACGCCCGGCTTTGCCCGAATGATCGGCTTGTCCGGCATCTTGCCGAGTACAGGCTTCTCCGTCCTGCCGACGGTCATCTCGTCGAGCGTATTTTTGCGGAAGAGGGGCGTGCCGGCGTCGCTGCCGGGCCCCATTTCGTCGAGGTTGGGCTTGGCGAAGTAGGAGCGCTGTGACCCGCCCTCGTGGTTCGAGACGGCCCTGCGGGCCTCCTCACCATGAGGGCTACCTGTTGAGGCCCTCGCGCCGGTTTCGCCAGGATGGTTCGAGGGTCGTTGCACTCCCGCCTCACCATGAGGGCTGCCTCCGGATGCGGCGCTCGCTCCGTCCTCATCCTGAGGTGCGGAGGTTGAAGACCGGAGCCTCGAAGGATTGGGGCGGCCGCTTTTGCCGCCTTCGATGCTCTTCGCCTCTTCGCGCGCCATCGGGTCGTCCATGACGGCGAGTTCGGCGGCCTTGAGGCGTTTGATTTCGTCGCGCAGTCGCGCGGCCTTTTCGAAGTCGAGGTCGGCGGCGGCGTCGCGCATGGCTTTTTCCAGCGCGTTGAGGTGGGTCTGCAGGTTGTTGCCGACGAGGTGGCCGCCATCGGCAAAGCCCTTGCCGGAGACGCCGCCGATGTCAGCGCGGACGTGGTCCTTCTCGTAGACGCTGTCGAGAATATCGGAGATTTTCGCCTTCACGGATTCCGGCGTGATGCCGTTTTCCTCGTTATAGACCATCTGCTTTTCGCGGCGGCGGCTGGTTTCCTCCATTGCGCGGTGCATCGAGCCGGTGACATTGTCGGCATAGAGGATGACCTTGCCGTCGACGTTGCGCGCCGCGCGGCCGATCGTCTGGATCAGCGAGGTTTCCGAGCGCAGGAAGCCTTCCTTGTCGGCATCGAGGATCGCGACGAAGCCGCATTCGGGGATGTCGAGACCTTCGCGCAGCAGGTTGATGCCGACGAGCACGTCGAAAGCACCCAAGCGAAGATCGCGGATGATCTCAATGCGCTCCAGCGTGTCGATGTCGGAGTGCATGTAGCGGACGCGCACGCCCTGTTCATGCAGAT
The DNA here is from genome assembly GCF_014200235.1 of Martinezella paranaensis. Lineage (NCBI taxonomy): Bacteria > Pseudomonadati > Pseudomonadota > Alphaproteobacteria > Hyphomicrobiales > Rhizobiaceae > Martinezella > Martinezella paranaensis. The sequence continues at coordinate 397,439 of NZ_JACHBI010000003.1, forward strand.
ATTCGGTCAGGTCCTCGGCCATGCGCTTGGTCAGCACGGTGCAGAGGGTGCGGTAGCCCTTGGCGGCGGTCTCGCGGATTTCGCCGAGCACGTCGTCGACCTGCGTGCGGGCGGAGCGGACCTCCACCGGCGGGTCGATCAGGCCGGTCGGGCGGATGACCTGCTCGGCGAAGACACCGCCGGATTGCTCCATTTCCCAGCCGCCCGGCGTTGCAGACACGGCGATCGTGTCGGGGCGCATGGCGTCCCATTCCTCGAAGCGCAGCGGCCGGTTGTCCATGCAGGAGGGCAGGCGGAAGCCGTATTCGGCCAGTGTCGCCTTGCGCCGGAAGTCGCCGCGATACATGCCGCCGATCTGCGGCACGGTGACGTGGCTTTCGTCGATGAAGATAATGGCGTTGTCGGGGATGTATTCGAACAGCGTCGGCGGCGGCTCGCCGGGGTTGCGGCCGGTGAGGTAGCGCGAATAGTTCTCGATGCCCTGGCAGGAGCCGGTGGCTTCCAGCATCTCGACGTCGTAGCGCGTGCGCTGCTCCAGGCGCTGCGCTTCCAGCAGGCGGCCGGCCTTTTCCAGCTCGGCGAGGCGGAGCCTCAACTCCTCCTTGATCGACTTGATGGCGCCGTTCAGCGTCGGGCGCGGCGTGACATAGTGCGAATTGGCGTAGATCTTCACCGACTTCAGGTCGCCGGTCTTCTGGCCGGTCAGCGGATCGAATTCGGTGATGGCGTCGATCTCGTCGCCGAACATGGAGATGCGCCAGGCGGCATCCTCCAAGTGGGCCGGGAAGATTTCGATCGTATCGCCGCGGACACGGAAGGAGCCGCGGATGAAATCCATGTCGCGGCGCTTGTATTGCTGCGCCACGAGGTCGGCCAGGAGCTGGCGCTGGTCCAGTCGGTCGCCGACATTCATCTGGAAGGTCATGGCCGTGTAGGTCTCGACCGAGCCGATACCATAGATGCAGGAGACCGAGGCGACGATGATGCAGTCGTCGCGCTCCAGCAGCGAACGCGTCGCCGAGTGGCGCATGCGGTCGATCTGCTCGTTGATCGAGGATTCCTTCTCGATATAGGTGTCCGAGCGCGGCACATAGGCTTCCGGCTGGTAGTAGTCGTAGTAGGAGACGAAATATTCGACCGCGTTGTCCGGGAAGAAGTTCTTGAATTCCGAATAGAGCTGCGCCGCCAGCGTTTTGTTCGGCGCCAGGATGACGGCCGGGCGCTGCGTCGCTTCGATCACCTTGGCCATGGTGAAGGTCTTGCCGGAGCCGGTGACGCCGAGCAGCACCTGGCTGCGGTCGCCGTTTTCCAGGCCCTCCACGAGATCGCGGATCGCGGTCGGCTGGTCGCCGGCCGGCTGGTATTCCGAGGCCATGCGGATGCTGATGCCGCCTTCGGATTTTTCCGGCCGGGCAGGGCGGTGCGGTGTCCAGATCTTGCCGTTCTTGTGCAGCGGATTGCCGCTTTCGATCAGCGCCGACAGTGCCTCGACCGTGGCGGTGACGGCCGTGCCGGCATTGACGGCGTCCTCGAGCGTCGTATCCATGCCGGCCACCGGATTGAGCCCGGCGGCGGCTCGTGTTTTGGGGTCGGTGGAACCGCCCATGGAGGTGCCGCGCGCCGATTTCGACGCCGCGATCTCGACCTTCTTCCGATGCTTGCCCGCCTTGGAAGCGATCTCGCGCTGGCTTTCGACGCTGGTGGCCTCGGCCTCCGCTTCGAGCTGCTTGACCCAATCAGCGACGCTGCCGCTGAGCGGCGCACCTTCAAACGAGGCCTGCGGCGCCTCTTCGAAACCGGTCGGGGCGGGGGAGTTTTTCGGTGATTTTGCCATGGGCGGAATATGGAGGGAGTCACCGCCGATGTGAAGGGGGAAAGAGTACAAAAGGGAAACGGATCGTCGATTTTTCGGCTCCTCATCACGCAAAATGTGATGGAACCCAAAGGCGGCCGAGACGTTGGCGGGACGCTGCCCCAGACATCCGCCGGCTCGTTGCGTGAGCGCCGGAGGAAAAGCCCGCCGCAGCGTCAAACCTGCCCGGCGAAATGCCGGGTCCCCCCTTGCTTCGACGGCATCCGGAATTGCCCGCCTCGCCGCCGCCATCCGGTCGGAGGACCATGATGTCAGCATTGGATAGTTTACGCTCTTTGTCTCCACAGCAACGCAACACCGTCATTGCCGCCTATCTCGGCTGGACGCTGGATGCTTTCGATTTCTTCATATTGGTCTTCGTTCTCAAACATATCGCCGATGAGTTCCATACCGACGTTCCGACGGTCTCCGTGGCGATCTTCCTGACGCTTGCCATGCGGCCGATCGGGGCGCTGATCTTCGGGCTAGCCGCCGATCGCTTCGGCCGGCGAATAACGCTGATGGTGGATGTGCTGCTTTATTCGATCTTCGAGTTCCTCACCGGCTTTTCGACCGGGCTGACGATGTTTCTGATATTGCGGGCGCTCTTCGGCATCGCCATGGGCGGTGAATGGGGCGTCGGCGCATCGCTGACGATGGAAACGGTGCCCGAAGACTCGCGCGGCATCATCTCCGGCATTCTGCAGGCCGGCTATCCCTCCGGCTATCTGCTGGCGTCGATCGTGTTCTTCCTGCTGTTCCCGATCATCGGCTGGCGCGGCATGTTCATGGTCGGCGCCCTGCCGGCGCTGCTGGTGCTCTATATCCGCCGCAACGTCGAGGAATCGCCGGCTTTCCTGCAGCGGCAGGGAAAGCCGCAACGGGCGTTCGCCACCGTGCTGCGCGAGAACTTACCGCTGTTCCTGTGGGCGGTGGTTCTGATGACCGCGTTCAATTTCTTCAGCCACGGCACGCAGGATCTCTATCCGACCTTCCTCGAAGTGCAGCGGCAATATAGCAGCTACACAGTCGGTGCCATCGCTATCGTCTACAATATCGGCGCGATCATTGGCGGCTTGTTCTTCGGAGCCCTGTCGCAGCGCATCGGCCGGCGGCGGGCGATCGTCATCGCCGCGGCGTTGGCAATCCCGATTGCCCCGCTATGGGTGTATGCGCCTGGGCCAGTGCTGCTCGCCATCGGCGCCTTCCTGATGCAGTTCTTCGTGCAAGGCGCCTGGGGCATCGTGCCGGTGCATCTCAACGAACTGTCGCCCGACGAAGTGCGGGGCACCTTCCCCGGTTTCGCCTATCAGCTTGGCAACCTGCTCGCATCCGGCAATGCAACGATCCAGGCTGGCCTGGCGGCGCGTTGGAACGGAGACTACGCCTTTGCGTTGATGATCGTGTTGATCATCGTCGCGGTCATCGTGGCGTTGTTCTCCGGGTTTGGTTTCGAGAAGAAGGGTATCCGCTTCGGCGGGAAGGGGACGGAGGAACCCCAGAGCGCGATGCCGATCTGATCGCCGCGCCCTCGTCGGAGCATGGCCGGCGGCTCATCACCGCCGGCCTCCAGCCTAGAGCGGTTCAGCGTTTCACGGAATCGCTTTCCCGCTCTATCTCTTTCCGGACAGAAAACCGCTTCGCACTTTTCCTGGAAGTGCTCTATTTGCCGCAGATCTCGGAAATCTTCGCCTGCGCAAAGCCGCGGGCAAGCTCCTGTATTCCGCCAACGGAGGATATCAGGTCGCCGATCGGCCCGCTGACGCTGACATGTGAATCGGTAATCTTGCAGGCCCCGACGTCGACCGTCACCGAGGCTTCCAACTGCCCTTTGACGGTTGCCTGGACGATGCCGTGCGATTTGCAGGCGAGATCGGCGCGGGCGTTGATCTGCACGCCACTGGCTGCGCTGCAGAGATCAAGAGATTTGACCTCGAATTTCTCCTTGTGATCGACGCCCGGCAGTTTCTTGCAAGGGTCGGCCTCGTTCACCGACTTCTCGATCTGCGGACCGAACTTGCTCTGCAGCAGCGACCAGCAGGAGCCAGGCCCGCTTTGGGCTTGCGCGGATGCCATAGGCAGAGGAGAGAGCGGCAGAACGAAGGCGACGGCCAACAATCCCATGCGAAGCGACGGCGGGAGCGAGGAGGGAAGTGCAGCGGATGTCTTGATCACAGAGGTCGATTCCTTGGCGGATAGGACAGGAGACTATGTGCGCAGTCTTCCATGTCTCCGGCCGACGTAGCAATCCCCACATTCTTGTGAACGCACGACGCTTCCAGCCACCGCCAATTCGCCCCATTTCCCTATTCACCTCACTGCCGCGTTTAGGCGCGGCACTCCGCTCTTGAATTTTCAGGGACTGCCGGGCCATGGTGCGAGCGATTCGTTATGCCCAAAGGATTTGCCATGCCCTCTATTCTCAACCCGGCCGCCATCTGGCCGGTCGTCATGCTGTTTGCTTCCAATATTTTCATGACCTTCGCCTGGTACGGCCATCTCAAGCACAAGAGCACGGCCATCGCGATCGCCGTTCTCGGCAGTTGGGCTATAGCCTTCTTCGAATATTGCCTGGCCGTACCCGCCAACCGCATCGGCTCCGGCTACTATTCGACGGCGCAGTTGAAGACCATTCAGGAGGTGATCACGCTGATCGTGTTCTCGGGCTTCTCGGTCCTCTGGCTGGGCGAGAATCTGACCTGGGGCCACGCCATCGGTTTTGCGCTGATCGCCGTCGGCGCCTCCTTCATTTTCCGGGGATGAAGCGGGCATAAGCCGCTAGGCAGCGCTCGCCATTCATCCTATGATTCGTCTGGCGGTTCGGCCTTCGCGGAACTGCCGGCGAATGGCATGTTTCGGGAGGAAGAGATGTCGGGTTCGTTGCGTTCGGTATTGGATGAAACGGCGCGGGGGCTGGCGCCGCTGGAGGCGAACGGCAAGATCTTGTCGATGGCGCCGGATCGTTTCGGCTATCTCGAACCGACCGACGCCGCGACTGATATTGCGACACTGCGCGAGCAATATCAGCAGCATGGCTATCTCTGGCTCAAGGGATTTCTGAAGCGGCAAGACGTACTCGATTTCCGCGCCTGGGTGTTTGCGCATCTGATGGACACCGGGCTTCTGCAGCCCGGCTCGGACCCGATGGTCGGCCTCGCTGCGGAGGGGGAGGCTGACAAGGCGCAGGCCGACCGGAGGCTAATGGCCTTGGTGCGCTCGGTGGCCTATGAGGGCTTCTGCACCCAGCCGCGGCTGGCTTCGTTCATGGACGAATTCCTGCAGGGCATCTCCTATCTGCACAAGCGCAAGATCATGCGCTTCACCCGGCCGAACACCAGCGTCGTGACCCCTGCGCACTACGATCTCGTCTATCTGCGCGGCGGCACGAGCCGTATCGTCACAGCCTGGATTCCGATCGGCGACACCCCGGTCGATATGGGCGGCCTCGTCTATCTCGAGGGATCGCACCGGATCGGCACCGATATGGAGAAGGAGTTCGCGGCCAAAAGCGCGTCGCTCTCGCCGGAGGAACGCGTCAGCGCCTTCAACAAGAACATGACCGAAGGCGGCTGGGTTTCCAAAGACCTGCCCGACATGGCGGAGCGCTTCAAGACGCGCTGGCTCGCTGCCGACTACGAGGCCGGCGATATCGTGCTGCACAGCCCCTATATGATCCATGCGTCCACGACCAATCGCGATCCGAAGGGCCGCCTGCGCCTCTCGACCGACATCCGCTATCAGAATGTCGAGGACGAAATCGACGCCCGCTGGGGCAATCACTGGAGCTTGGGGGATATGCTCTAGAGCACTTCCAAGAAAAGTGCGCAGCGGTTTTCCGTCCGGAATGCGTCAAAACAAAGGGATAGAGCGGGAAAGCGATTCCGTGAAACGCTGAACCGCTCTAGATGCGAGCGCTCCGGCTCAATTCATCTGATCGAGAATACCCCGTGCCGGCGCATAGCCCTGGGCAGCGGCTTTCTGGAACCAGCCTATCGCCGTGTTACGGTCTCTGGTTACACCATCGCCGCGGAGATAAGCGTAGCCGAGATGGAATTGTGCCTTGGGCAGGCCTTGATTGGCGGCTTTGGTGAACCACGCGATCGCCTGGGTATAGTCCTGCGGCACGCCCTTTCCGAGCGCATAAAGACTGCCGAGGCCATCCTGCGACGCTGCATCGCCTTTGATTGCCAAAGGCTGCCATTGGGCGAGGGCGCTGGCATAGTCGCCCTTGTCAAAGGCGGCTTGCCCGTCTTCGGCATGGGCTTGGAAAGCGATCGAAAGTGCCAGCGTCAGTCCGAGGCCTATCTGTCTGAGCCGCATCCGGCGATCTCCCATCCATGATTCCCGTTCCGGCAAGACCTAAGCATAGCTGCTTGTCAGCGCAAGGCTGGCAGAGACTTCGTTCATCCGGTCATTTCAAATCCGGATGGTCTTTTTCTGCAGCGGCTTTTCCTCATTGTCATCGGGCTCATTGTCGTTGTGACCCATGGTCTTTGCCTTGCGGAACCATTCGAAGGATTTTGCCCAATTCGCCGGCACGCCATCGCCGTCACGATACATGACGCCGAGGTTGTAGGCAGCGTCGGCATAGTTCTGCGCGGCCGCCTTTTCGAACCAGTCGACGGCCTGGAGACCGTCTTTGGCAACGCCTTCGCCGTCGCGATACATCACGCCGAGATTGTACTCAGCTTCGACGTCATTTTGATCCGCCGCCTTGCGGAACCAGGCAAGGGCCTCAACGTCGTCTTCAGCAATTCCGTCGCCATCGGCATACATGGCGCCGAGATTATATTGCGCCTCTGCGTCGCCTTGATCGGCCGCCTTGCGGAACCAAAAGACGGCTTGATTGCCGTTTTTGGGGACGCCTTCACCGTCGCGATACATGACGGCGAGATTGTATTCCGCCTCGATTTTTCCCTGGTCAGCGGACTTGCGGTACCAAGCTAAAGCCTGGGCATCGTCGCGGGGCACCCCGTCGCCCTCGTCGTACATGATGGCAAGATTGTATTGCGCGTCGGCGTTACCCTGGTCGGCGGATTTGCGATACCAGGCGACGGCCTCGCCCTTGTCCTGGTTTACGCCGTCACCGTTGTCGTACATGACGCCGATATTGAACTGTGCATCTGCATCGCCCTGCTTGGCTGCCTTGCTGTACCAGACAAAAGCTTGCGCTCTGTCCTGAGCCGCGCCTTCGCCATTGTCGTACATCAAAGCGAGATTGTATTGCGCATCGCGATAGCCTTGTTCCGCGGCCTTGCGATACCAGACGACGGCCTGGGCGTCGTCCGTTGCGACACCTTCGCCCTCGTCATACATCGTCCCGACGTTGAACTGCGCCTCGGCATTGCCCTGATCGGCAGCCTTGCGATACCAGTTGAGCGCCTGGGTGAGATCCTTCTCGACGCCATCGCCTTCCTCGTACATTTCGCCGAGTTTCAATTGCGCCGCGGCGTCGCCTTTGCTCGCGAGCGGGCGCCAGTAGTCCAGCGCCGCCTTGTAGTCGCCTCGGTTATAGGCGTCCTGTCCTCGATCGGCATGCGCGATGCCGATGGATGCCAGCGCAAAAAGCAATCCGATGGCCGCCCTCTTGAAACGCACGTTAGACTCCTCAACCTGTGATCTCATTTATGTGAATACTAAACAACGCCACGGGCGAGCGCGCAAGGCGCTGCTGCACGCAGGAGTTATAGGACTATGGCAACAGCGTCGTCAGCACCTTGAGAAGGACCCAGCCTGGCTCGTCGCTCTGGCCATTCGTTTTGACGGGCTCTTGACCCTCCGGGCCAACATCCTTGATCAGACCGCCCCCATCGGCTGCCATGTAGCTCAGGCCATGTTGCGCTTCCGGCAGGCCCTGATCTGCTGCCTTGTGGAACCAATCGGAGGCTTGGTTGGTATCCTTCGCCACGCCGTAGCCATTGTAGTACATATATCCCAGGCCATACTGGGCGCGGGCGTCGCCTTGCTCGGCGGCCTTGCGGAAGAGGTCGACGGCCTGGCCGTCGTCTTTGGGAACACCGTCGCCGCTGTGATAGAGGTAGGCAAGGGCATATTGCCCTTCCGAATTGCCCTGGTCGGCCGATTTGCGGTACCAGGCCGCCGCCTCGTTCTTGTCCGAAGCTGTGCCCTGACCGTTGTCATACATATAGCCGAGTGCATATTGCGCATCGGCACGGCCCTGATCGGCGGACTTGCGGTACCATTGCAATGCCTTGCCATAATCCTTGGCGATGCCGCGGCCGCCGGCATGCATGAAGGCGAGAGCGTATTCGCCTTGGGCATCTCCCTGGTCGGCCGCCTTGCGATACCATTCGACCGCGATATCATCATTGACCGGAACGCCCTGACCATTAGCGTAGGAGTAGCCGACGGCATATTGCGCATCGGCACGGCCTTGATCCGCCGATTTGCGGTACCATTGCAGCGCCTGCTTATCGTCCTGGGGAACGCCGAGGCCGTTGGCGAAGCCGTAACCAAGCGCGTATTGCGCGTCCGCGCGGCCCTGCTCGGCGGATTTCCTATACCAGGAATAGGCCTGGGCATCGTCCTGATCGACGCCTCGGCCGTTGGCATAGGCATAGCCGAGCGCATATTCGCCTTGGGAATCGCTCTGATCTGCTGATTTTTGATACCACTCTATCGCCTGGCTTAGGTCGGCGGCCGTGCCAAGGCCGTTATCATACATATAGCCGAGCGCATATTGTGCATCGCCGCGTCCCTGATCGGCCGACTTGCGATACCAGGCGAGCGCCATCGTATCGTCCTCGCGGACGCCGATGCCGTGTGAATACATGTAGCCGAGCGCATACTGGGCCTGCGGTTGGCCGAGCGCGGCGGATTTCTGGTACCAGCCGACCGCCTGTGCGTTGTCGATATCCAAACCGCGGCCGTTGGCGAGGGAATAGCCGAGGGCATATTGCGCGTCTGCATTGCCCTGTTCGGCGGCTCTGCGGTACCAGGCATTTGCCTGTGCCAGATCCTTGTCGGCGCCGCGACCGTTGGAATACATGTAGGCAAGGGCGTATTCAGCCTTGGCGTTGCCCTGCGCTGCCGCCTTTCGATACCAATCGACAGCCTGCGCATCGTCATGCTCGACGCCCTGGCCGTTGGCGTAGAGATAGCCGAGGCCATATTGGGCGGCCGGATTGCCATCTTTTGCGTATTGTACCCAATATTTCAGCGCGATCGTCGTGTCGTCGGGGCTTGGCGCGGGATCATCGGCATAGGCAAAGGGAGCGAGCGAAAGAGCGAGCGCCAATCCAAATGCAAAGCTGTTGATCTTCAAAAGCGCGCCCTCCCGTCCGCAAGCTAATATTCGGCCGCACTGAACAATGCGGGATAGTTCTGGTCAATGGGTGTACAGCATGGAGATGGCAGTCGTTTTACCGATATCGGTCCGGTCGGCACCGTTGCCGTTCTCATGCTTGGAATGCAGCAAAATATGGGTATCGCTCCCTGCATGGCTGGTTGCTTCTATCCCGGGAGCACATCGTACAGCCGAAAAATCCAGCTAATCTGGTAGATCAGCCCGATCGACACGAACACCGCCTGGAAACGGCGATTGGCGGTGATGGCGGCGATAATGCAGAGGACGATGTAAACGACGTTGCGGGTCGGATACTCCCAGCCGAGCGACCGGAAATAGGTCTCGCCCTTCAATAATGTGTCGATGAGGTCGACGGCGTAGGTGACCGCGAGCAGGCCGAAAAACCAGCGGCGACGTGAGATGAAATATTCTTCGAAACCGCCATAATCCTCAATCGAGGGAGGATTCAGCAGCACGCAGAGGAAGTAGAACAGGCAGCAGAAGCAGATCAGGAAAAGATAGACGCCGAAATTGATTTCCGCGACGGACTGCAGCCGATATTCCCACCACCAGAAATGGATGATGAACAGGAACATCGATAGTACCCAGCCGAGATGAACCAGATAGACGCGGTGCTTGCCAGGCGATTGCACGAAACCGGCGAGGCGTGTCAGGAGCTGGGCAAGAGCGAGGCCGATGACCATGCTCATGACCGTCCTGATATAGACGTAGACCTCGGGCGTCCGCGCAGCCTCCATCCATCAGCTCTCCGCGGGAACCGGCTTCGGCGCGCCGTTCTCATCAAGCGCCACCATGATGAACGTACCGGCCGTGACCTTCTCCAGCTTGGCGTAACGCGAGCGATGGGCCCAGGCTTCGACGATGAGCGTGATCGAGGTTCGGCCCACGCGTTCGATATAGGTATAGACGCTCAGCGTATCGCCGATCTTCACCGGCAGTTCGAAAGCCATTTCCTTGACGGCGGCGGTGACGACGCGCCCGCGCGCGCGCTCGGCGGCGCGAATGCCGCTCGCCAAGTCCATCTGCGCCATGACCCAGCCGCCGAAGATGTCGCCGGCAGGATTGGCGTCGGCGGGCATGGCCAGCGTGCGCAAGGTCAATTCGCCTCTTGGCTTGACGCTGTCGTTCATTCATTCGCTCCAATCGACAAAGACTTTGATTCCGGCGTTCAGCCTACGCAATCGAATCTCGATGGGGAAGGCTTCGTCTGCGCTCGACAACAGCTCTTTCGAATGCCTCACGCTTTTTCTGACCATCGCGAATGTCCCGCTTTCGTGGGGCGGTAAGCATTCATTCACCGTTTTTATTTAAGATTCGTAATAGTTGCCGACCGTGGCTGGGGCAGCAGGAGCGGATCTGGAGTATGGCGTATTTGTCCTTTCTACGGCGGGCTGTCCTGCCGCTGCTCATGTCGTCGGCGCTGGTCGCCTGCACGGCTGATAGCCTCGTACCGCCGTCGAACATCGACAGCAGCGCCCGTGTCGGCTCGATCAAGCCACATCGCAGCATGGCGCAGCGGCAGTTCACCTACCAAGGTGACCAAGCTCCGGTTAACTCCGCCTCAGCCAATTACGCCAATACCTACAATCTCTCCGGCAGCCGGCAGAGTGCCGCGAAGATGCCTGCCTCTGCCGCCGCCAAACAGGGCCGCTTGCCGATGGCTGGTGCCAATGAGGCTGTGACGACCACGGACGTCGAACAGGGCTTAGCACAGCAGTCGGATGCGGCCTCTCAGGGCGTCAATATGGATGCGGAACTTGGCGTTGGACCAAGCGAGGAAGCGCAGTCCGGACCGGTCGTTGGACTGGCGCAGGAGGAAGGGCAGAATATTGCTGAGGGCGAAACCGATCAGCCTGTCGTCGACGGGATCGGCTCGGATACGCCCGTGCAGGCCAATCGCTCCATTATTCAACGCCCGAGCGCTCAGGCTGAACTCAATCAGTCGCCGATCCGCCGGCAGCAACCCAACGTGCAGGTCGCCATGTTGCCGCGTGTCGGCAACCCAATGCCACGGATCGAACAGCAGGAGGAAGTGCCGCAATCGTCGCCCGGCGGTGCCATGCCTGCTTCGGAAATCGCCTGCCGGCAGGAATTGCAGCGCATGGGCGTCGTCTACAACGACAAGCCGCCGATTTCCGATGGCCCGGCCTGCCAGGTTCCTTACCCGGTTTCGCTGAGCGGACTTTCTGGCAATATCGCCGTCAAGCCGGCGGTGACATTGAACTGTCAGGTAACGCTTGCCTTTGCAAAATGGGTGAAGAACGAATTGGCCCCGGCGGCCCGTACGCGCTACTGGACGGGTATCGGCACGATCGTGCCACTCGGCGGTTATTCCTGCCGCCGGATGAACAATAGCCGGCAACGCTACAATCCGATGTCGGAACATGCCCATGGCAATGCCATCGACGTCGGCACCTTCGTCCTGAAAAACGGACACGTCATCGATGTCCGCAAGAAGGGGCTGTTCTCCTTCCGTGAGGGCCGGCTTCTGAAGGCGGTGCGCAGCGATAGCTGCAACTATTTCGACACTGTGCTCGGCCCCGGCAGCAACGCCGAACACTGGAACCATTTCCACTTCGATCTGAGGGATCGCAGGGGCGGGCGGCGTTACTGCAGCCTGTGATGCAGATCTTACCTTGCGGGAACTGCAAATAGTGGCAATGCGTTGGTTGGGAGGCTAGTTGTCGCAGAAGCTGTTATCTCGAGCGTGTTTGCCACTACGCCGAGCAGGTCGCCGTTACAAAATCAAGCAATCTTGATAGTTGTCCGTCTATCGATGGAGTGAACGCAATGACTGAGAAGACGTCCATCAGGTCAAAGAAAGTCGCGGAGAAGACGGCCAAGCCGAGCAACGCTGGCGCCACTCTTCTTGCAGGTGGCAATCCGCAGATCGCTAAGGGTGAGGGTGACGCCCCCGTACAGGCCTATATTGCCGCCATGCCGGACTGGAAAAGCGACGTCGGCCGCCGTCTCGATGCGCTCATCGAGCGCACCGTTCCGGGTGTGCAGAAGGCGGTCAAATGGAACTCGCCGCTCTATGGGATGGAAGGCCAAGGCTGGTTCCTCGGTATCCATTGCTTCACGAAATACATTAAAGTTGCCTTCTTCCGTGGCACGTCGCTCGCTCCCGTCCCTCCCGGCGATTCCAAGAGCAACGACACGCGCTATCTCAACATCCACGAGGGCGATCAGCTTGACGAAGCTCAGCTTGCTGCCTGGATAAAGCAAGCCAGCCAATTATCCGGCGAACGAATGTGATGGGCACTGCGGCATAAGCGTGTTGTATGCTCAAATGACAGGGGGACGATATCCATTAAGAAAGCGACGACAAGCATGGCGAAGAGTGATCCGAAGGAAGGAACGGCAGAGGACTCTCCCTCTCTTCTGATAGATGGAAGAATCAAGGAGCTGAGTGATTGGCGGGGCGAAACGCTCGCTCGGGTCCGAACTCTCATTCAGCAAGCGGACCCCGAAGTGGTCGAGGAGTGGAAGTGGAGAGGGGTCCCGGTATGGTCGCATGATGGAATCATCTGCACCGGCGAGACCTACAAGAATGTCGTGAAGATGACCTTCGCTAAGGGCGCCTCGTTGGAGGACCCATCAGGCCTTTTCAACTCCAGCATGGAAGGCAATACTAGGCGTGCCATCGATTTCCACGAGGGCGACAAGATCGATGAAGAGGCATTGAAGGCACTCATTCGCGCGGCGGTGGCACTGAATACGGCGGCGCGTGCCGCTCGTCCGGCCCGCTCTCAGAAAAAATCAAAAAGCGCTTGAGGAGCGTTGCGAGAAAAATCGCAATGGCTCACTGCGGAATCCTGTGGGCAAGAAGTTGCATTTACCTGCATTCTTGTAGTTCCCTATAACCGTGCCAGCCAAAGTGGGGGAGTTGTTTATGGAAGAAGCGCCGAGAAGGAAGAGAGGCCTGGGGAAGGCCTTGGTCGCCGCTCTCATTGCGATCGTTCTTGTCATCGGCGGGCGCTGGTATGCCTATGTTGCCTATGCCAACGATCCGTTCGATGAGGTCGGCATCGGCCTTAACTCGATGATGCCAGGCCCGATACGTGAAAAGGGCTGCGAGATGTTGAAGGCGCGCTTCGAAAACAAGACCCTGCCGCCGGCAGGCTGCGGCGTCAACGGTGCCTGGTAGTTGGTGGGCGCCTGGTAGTTGGGGATCGATCGCCGGCAAAAGAAAAGCCGGCGCAGGGCCGGCTGGAGTGGCGCACAGCAACGACAGGGGATCTTTGCTGGCTCCAGAAAAAGAATTCTATGTCGCAATGGCGCATGCAATATGAATGCTAAGGCAATCAATCTGCAAATATCATCGGCGCCGACGCTGTCGCCAAGAGGCGTTGGGCGGAGTGCGACAGTCGTTGCTCACCTAGGGAAGATATGCCCGAGGAAGGTCACGGTTTAATGACAGCCTGTTGTCTGGTTCTTTCCTTTGGGCGAACACAGTGTTTCATTTCGGCTGGGTGATAAAAGCCTCAGACACGGCTATATAGCGGGCAAACGCCGCAAAACTAACCAGAAAAGCCGGACTTCGCCTCCATCATGGCCCCGATCATTTCCATCCGTAATCTTACCAAAACCTATTCTAATGGGTTTCAGGCACTGAAGGGCGTTGATCTCGACGTCGAGAAAGGCGAGATTCTGGCGCTGCTCGGGCCGAATGGCGCGGGCAAGACGACGATGATCTCCATTGTCTGCGGAATCACCAATCCGAGCGGCGGCACGGTGACCGTCGGCGGTCACGATGTCGTCAAGGAGTTCCGCGCCACGCGCACCATGATCGGCCTTGTGCCGCAGGAGCTGACGACCGATCAGTTCGAAACCGTGTGGAACACAGTCAGCTTTTCACGCGGCCTGCACGGCAAGAAACCGAATCCCGCGCATATCGAGCAGGTGCTGCGTGACCTGTCGCTCTGGGATAAGAGAGACAATATGCTGCGTCAGCTCTCCGGAGGCATGAAGCGGCGCGTCCTGATCGCCAAGGCGCTGTCGCACGAGCCCGAGATCCTTTTCCTGGACGAGCCGACGGCGGGCGTCGATGTGACGCTGCGCAAAGATATGTGGCACGTCGTCGAGCGGCTGCGGGCTTCCGGCGTCACCATCATCCTGACGACGCATTACATCGAGGAAGCCGAGGAGATCGCCGACCGTGTCGGCGTCATCAATGGCGGCAAGCTACTGTTGGTGGAAGAGAAGAAGGCCTTGATGGCCAAGCTCGGCCGCAAACAGCTCATCCTCGATCTCTTGCAGCCACTGGATGCCGTTCCGCATCATCTCGATGGCAATGGCCTGTCGCTGGGGCCGAATGGCACGACGTTGATCTACGACTACGATGCCGAACACGAGCAGTCGAGCATTGCCGCCTTGCTGTCGCGTCTGGCGGCCGCGGGTATTCATTTCAAAGACCTGTCGACGCGGCAGAGCTCGCTCGAAGACATCTTCGTATCGCTGGTGGGAGAAGACAAATGAACTTCGAGGCGATCAAATCCATCTATGCGTTCGAGATGGCCCGCACGCGCCGCACGCTGCTGCAGAGCGTCGTCTCGCCGGTCATTTCCACCTCGCTCTATTTCATCGTCTTCGGCGCCGCGATCGGCTCGCGCATCCAACTGGTGGAGGGCGTATCCTACGGGGCTTTCATCACACCGGGCCTGATCATGCTGACGCTGCTTAGCCAGTGCATCAGCAACGGTTCCTTCGGCATCTATTTCCCGAAGTTCACCGGCACGATCTACGAGGTTCTTTCCGCACCCGTCGCCATGACGGAAATCGTTCTTGGCTACGTCGGCGCTGCTGCGACCAAGGGGATGCTGATCGGGCTGATCATCCTGCTGACGGCGAACTTCTTTGTGCACATCACCATCGAACATCCATTCATGATGATCCTGTTCTTCGTGCTGACGGCGGTGACCTTCAGCCTGTTCGGCTTCATGATCGGCATTTGGGCGGGGAATTTCGAGCAGCTCAACCTTATTCCCATGCTGGTCGTGCCGCCGCTGACCTTCCTTGGCGGCAGCTTCTATTCCATCAACATGCTGCCGCCCTTCTGGCAGGCCGTCAGTCACCTCAATCCTGTTCTTTATCTCGTCAGTGGTTTCCGTTGGAGCTTCTTTGGCATCGCCGACGTCAACCCGGTGCTGAGCCTTGCGATGATCACGTTTTTCCTCTTGATCTGCCTGGCGACCCTCGGGTGGATTTTCAAAACGGGATATCGGTTAAGGAACTGATTGATAGGCGCTTTCCCGCAAGCACATGGGTTGCAATCGCCATCTCCGCGGTTCATAGATTTGATGTCCACGTCACTGGCGAAACAAGATGGCAAGCCGCGCGCCTGGGCGACCAATGCGAGCCTTGCTGCAGGTGTTCCATGCCCACAATCCCCCAGCCCCGTTCACTATCTGATGTCCTCTCGCGCCTCGATCTGCTGACCAATTGGGAGCGTAAGCCGCGCGGAGAGATGCGTGTCGGTCTCGACCCGATCCTCGATCTCATGCAGAGGCTAGGTAACCCCCACAAAAGTTTCCGCGCCATTCATGTCGGCGGGACCAAAGGCAAGGGGTCCGTTTCTGCACTCATCGAGGCTGCCTTGCTGCATGTAGGATGGAAGGTCGGTCGTTATGGCTCGCCGCATGTCGACCGTGTGAACGAGCGGATCAGCGTTTTGGGCCGAGCGGTCGAAGACGATGCGCTGGCGAGCGCAGTGGAACAGACGCTGGATTGCTACGAGTCTGCAAAGCGGGAAGCGACGGCCGGCGAAGACGCCACATGGTTCGACGTGATCACGGCTGCCGCCTTTCTTGCATTCCGAGACGCCGGTCTGGATTGGGTGGTTGTGGAAGTCGGGCTTGGCGGCCGGCTGGACTCCACCAATATCGTCTTTGGCGAGGTCGCCGTCGTCACCAATATCGAGCTCGAGCATACGGAGATCCTCGGCAGCACACGCGAGGCGATCGCCCGCGAGAAGGTGGGTATATTGAAGCCCGGCGCGGCGCTCGCGACGACACTTCCTGTCTCCGATGCTGCGGGCCAGGTTGTGCAGCAGCGCGCAGACGAGCTTGGTTGTCCCGTATTGCGCACTGATTTTCCCGATGATGCAACGATAGAGGACCGGAATGCTGCATTGGCCGGCCTAGTTCTGGATTATTTGGGACAGCGTGGTGAATGCGTGCGCGACGGTGCTCAACCAGACATTCCAGTCAGTGCACGGCTGCTTGATCAGGCGGTCAGGGATAGCGCGCATCTGCCGGGACGAATGGAGCGGTTTGCCTTCGAACTGCCCGCAGCTCCGAACGCGGCTCCGCGAACGGTACCGATGGTGATGGATGGCGCGCATGTTCCATTCAATATCGAGGCCGTTTTGCGGGATATCAGCCGCGATAGCGAGTTCAGCGGCGGGTGTATCGCTATTGTTGCGCTGGGGTCCGACAAGGATGCCACTGGGTTCTTGACCGTGCTGTCTCGCTACGCTGCCTATGCACTGTTCACGGAAGCGGGTGGGGCCGGCCGGTTTCATCCGGCCAATGAGCTGGAGGCAGTGGCAACCTCCATGGGAATGGCGTGCGACTCCGAGCCTGATGTGCGAAAGGCGTTGGACCGCGCCGCGGCGATGGCGGCGCAGAATAACGGCTGGGTTCTCGTGACCGGGTCGCTCTATCTTGTGGGAGCGCTGCGAAGCGTCTTATTGAAAGGCGGCTGATCGAGGATGGACGTCAATATTCGATCGGCTCTTCCCGAAGATGCGGCAGCGATGGCCAATCTGCATGTCACCGTATGGCGAGAAACCTATCGGACGTTGGCATCCCCCGAGGCTTTTCGCAGGCTCGATGAGGCCCATCGGCAAGCCAGATGGGCGGCGACATTGGCCGAGCCCGGCCGTGATCAATTGGTGCTGCTTGCAGAGCAAGGCGATCGGCTGGTTGGCATCGGCGCGGTTGGTGCACCGTCGTATGTCTTCTTCGAAGGGCGCGGGGAAATACGATCTCTCTACATCGATCCCTCCCTGAAACGTCAGGGCCTCGGCCGTCGTTTGATGCGGGAACTGGCGCGGCATCTTGCCGATCTCCACTATCCCGGCGCCGCCCTGGGCGTCGTTGCCGGCAACGAACCGGCAATCGCGTTTTACTGGTCGCTGGGCGGACGGATGGCAGGACGCTATATCGATCCCGGCCCGATTTGGCGCTCGGACAACATCATCTTCGTTTGGGACGATTTGTCGTTGTTGATCTAGCTTCGAGCCGGCCCGTTCATCCCTGCGCGGCTTTCCTTAGGGGTGTCATCGTCATGGCCATTACGCCGATGATGACGCAGACCAGCCCGATGCCGGCGGTCGGGGTCAAGGGCTCGCCGAGGAAGACGGCACCGATCGCGACGCCGATCGGGACGCGCAGGTAGGCTTGCGCCGTCGTGCCGATCGAACCAAGGGTCTGGATCAGCCGGAAATAGATCGAGAAGGCAAGGGCAGTCGACAGGATCGCAAGCGCGAAGAGAGCGGCGATCGACGCCGTCGAAGGCGCAAGCGTCCATGGCTGATCCACAACGAGGCTGATCGGAATAAGGATGACGGCGCCGCAAAGAAGCGAGCCGACTGCAGGCATCATCGGATCGAGGCCCTTGAAATTGCGGCCGAACAGAGCGGCACCGCCATAGCAAATCGATGCCGCGATCACGGCAAGTTGTGCCGGCAATTGCTGGCCGAAACCGTTCAACGCGTCGACGCCGATGATGAAGCAGATGCCCGTCAATCCGACCGCGATACCAAAGAGCTTGCGTGCGGTGACGCGCTCATTGCGCAGCAGGGTCGCCGCCAGCAGGAAGGTGAAGATCGGTGTGGTGGAATTCAGTATGGTCGCCAGACCGGCATCCACCGTTCGCTCGGCCCAGGCGATCAGGGTGAAGGGAATGACGCTGTTCAAACAGGCCTGAATGAGGAAGCGCCGCCATGTGGCGGGATCGTGCGGAAGCTCTAACCCGCGCCAGAGCACGATTGCAAACAGTACGCAGCCGGCGATGAGCGTGCGCGCGGCGATCAGGGTGATCGGCGGAATCGTCGCTACGCCGATCCTGATGAAAGTATAGGAGGCGCCCCACAAGGTCGCGAGCAGGAGCAGGAGCAAAAGCTCCGTCGTCGTGTTGGTTTTGGTTGGCGACATGACGGTCGAACTTTCGAGATCTGTGATGGCATATGCATCATGCCTAGCGTTCAATGGGTGCGTGATGCTTCGGGCCTCGTCGAAGTATGCCGCGCAAGCCCTCAAAGCCCTCAATCCCGCAACCGCAGCTCGTCCGTCTGCATCTGCATAGAGCCCAGTGTTTCCAGGAAGCTCATGCCGAGCAGACTCTGGTCGAGCTTGCCCTCTTCGGCGACGGTCGCTTGGACATCGCGGCGCTGGATCGGGCCGATGGCGACGGAGCCGAGTTGGACGGGAGCAGCTCTGGCCCGGCCGTTGGCCGTGATGACCGTCATTGAATAGGTAAGGTTTTCGGGGATGATGCCGACGCGCTCGGCGTCCTTCTGTGACAATGCGATGGCGCTGGCGCCGGTATCGACGAGCATGTCGATCGGCTGGCCGTTGATCATCACTTGCGCCTCGAAATGACCGTTCATCAGCTTGTGGAGAATGACTTCCTGACCGCCTTCGCTGGTCGTGACGACGACTGCGTGTCCGGGCACAAGGCCGGCCATCAGCCGGTCACCGACCTGCTGCGCATCGCGGCGGTAAATATAGGCGGTCGCCAGCGCCATGATGATGACCAGCCAGATCAGCAGATTGCGTAGCGACTGGCTGGCCGTATGGCGGCTCGCCCAAATGCCTGCGCCCATGACTAGGGCAAGCGGCACTAGGTAGACGACGCCGGCAAAGTCGTCATTGTTCATGCCGAAGGTCGTGCCGCTGCTATTGTTGAAGACGAGAAGCGCGAGACCGATGCCAATGATGGCGAGGGCAACGTTCAGCCGGTTCATACGGGGTTGCGCTCCCGCGCCAACCGCTGGCGACGGGTTTCCCGACGCGGCTTGCGTTCGACGGTTGCGAGGCGTTCCGGCAGGACCTGCATGATCTCTCGTCGCTGATCGTCGCTGTAGTTCATCCATGCGCCGATTTCTTCGCGCGTGCGTCCGCAGCCGAAGCAAAAGCCGGTGTTCATATCGATGGAGCAGACAAGAATGCAGGGTGTTAGCATAGTGGCATATATCGATGCTTCAAACGCACATGGCAAGGGTACAGAAGGCGGCGATCTCGCAAATCTGCTGCGTCGCACCGATGGTGTCGCCGGTGTGGCCGGAAAGCCTTTCACGCACGCGGCGGGTGAGTAGAAATGTCGCGGCTGCGGCGACCAAAAGGTACAGGATGAAGGCGGGAAGCCTGAGGCCCGGCCAGAGCAGAAAAGCCGAAAGTACCAGCGCGGTGATGAGTGCCACCTGCATTGCGCCGTAGTCCGGTTTGCCGGCCGAGGCGGCAATTCCATCCGGCTTGGCGGCAGGCAGAATATACCAATGCCAGACCATGGCGCCCCGGCTGAGCGCGGCGGTGGCCGGCAGAACAGGGGCTGCGGCAAAGGGTGTAAGGCCGCGAGCGATGGCGGCAAGGGCTGCTGCGCGCAGTCCGAAAGAGAGAATCAGCGCTACCGCGCCATAAGTGCCGATCCGGCTATCCTTCATGATGGCGAGCGCCTTGTCGCGATCCTTGCCGCCGCCAAGACCATCCGCCATGTCGCTCAGGCCATCCTCATGCAGAGCGCCTGTCGTCATCGTCTGAACTGTAAGCGCCAGCAGCGCCGCCATCAGCGGATCGGCGTGGAAAGCAAGCAGGGTGCCGAAGACTATTGCTGCGGGCAGGGCAATCAGCAGGCCGGCGAGGGGAAAGGTCCGCGAGACGCGGGTAAGCTTGCCGTCATAGTTCTCAAAGAAAGACGGCGGCACGGGAATACGGCTCAAAAAAGCGACGGCGCGCGCGGTATCGCCTGTGTATTCCCGAATATTCATCCTCTCCCCGCTATTCCTGCGACAGCATCGGACGTTTTTGGAGTTGTTCGCGCCGGTGCCGAAGACTAATAGAGTCGCACGCAAAGAACCTGATTTGAGACCAAAAGACAAGGAACGGCATTCATGAGCGTTACCGGCCTGCCATTCGACGATTTCCGCACGCTGCTGCGCGACCTTCCGGGTCCGGATTCCCGGGCGCTTGTCGCTGCGCGCGAGCGTGACGCACAGCTCACCAAGCCGCCGGGTGCTCTTGGCCGTCTGGAAGAGATTGCTTTTTGGCTCGCTGCCTGGACCGGCCGTGCGCCGGCCGTCAACCGGCCGCTCGTGGCGATCTTTGCCGGCAATCATGGCGTCACCAAGCAGGGCATCACGCCGTTTCCGCCAGCCGTAACACGGCAGATGGTGGAGAATTTCGCCGCTGGCGGCGCAGCCATCAACCAGATCTGTGTGGCCTATGATCTCGGCCTGAAGGTCTTCGATCTGGCACTGGATTTCCCGACCGCCGACATTACCGAAGAGCCGGCTCTCAGCGAACGCGATTGCGCCGCGACCATGGCCTTCGGCATGGAGGCGATTGCCGGCGGCACGGATCTGCTCTGCGTCGGCGAAATGGGCATCGGCAACACGACGATCGCGGCTGCCATCCACTATGCGCTCTACGGCGGCTCGGCGGCGGAATGGGTTGGACCCGGAACGGGTTCGGAAGGCGAGATGCTGAAGCGCAAGGTCGACGCCGTCGAACGGGCTGTGGCGCTGCACCGCGACCATCTTTCCGATCCGTTGGAAGTGCTGCGCCGCCTCGGCGGCCGCGAGATCGCTGCCATGGCTGGCGCCATCCTCGCCGCCCGCATGGAGCGTATCCCCGTCATTATCGATGGCTATGTCGCAACTGCTGCTGCTTCGATCCTCAAGGCCGCCAATCCGTCGGCTCTCGACCATTGCTTGATCGGCCACGTTTCGGCCGAACCGGGGCACATCAAAGCCATCGACAAGCTCGGCAAGACGCCGCTGCTGGCGCTTGGCATGCGGCTTGGCGAAGGCACGGGTGCAGCGCTTGCCGCCGGCATCGTCAAGGCTGCCGCTGCCTGCCATTCCGGCATGGCGACCTTCGAAAGCGCCGGCGTCGCCAACAAGCACTGACGAACGAAAACGGCGGAACGCGTAATTAAGCGTTCCGCCTCCAAAATTCCGACCGACTTTCGATCTATGTCATAAAACTGTAATGATTTTTCTGGCCGAGTCGGTTGCCGGCTTGCCTTGGGAATGGCGAGACGGTATTCGCAAGGCTGCTAAATTGCGGTTTGGACATTGCAGCGGGGCAGGGATGGCCGAGTTTTCGAAATCAGCGGTAACCAAGGAAACGGGTATCCGGCATTTCTTTGCCGCTGCCGGTTATTCCTGGGGTGGCTTTCAGCGCCTGCTGCAGGAATCGGCCTTCCGGCAGGAACTGCTGTTCGCAGCCGTTGGATTGATCCTGCTCGTCGCGGTTGGCGCAACGCTTGCGGAACTCATGATTGCCGTCGTGCTGTTTCTCGGCGTTTTTGCCGTAGAGGCGATGAATACGGCAGTGGAAGAAGTCATCGACCGGATTTCACCGGAGATTTCCAACGTCGGCAAGCATGCCAAAGATCTCGGCTCCTTTGCCGTCCTCTGCATGCTGGTCGCTTCCGGCCTCTATCTTCTCTATACGATCGCCAGCCATCTGTTTTTCCGCTAGCAAATTTATGGGCTGAGCGTCACGCGAAGCTCTTCTTGCGGCGTTCGACCAAGGGCGCGTCCTCGACGGCTGGCAGGCTTTGCAGCACTCGTTTGGCTGGCAGAATGGCGATGACCTCCGTGCCTTCGCGCAGCTTGGACTTCAGCATGAACTGGCCGTCATGTTTGGCGAGGATCGCCTGAACGATCGGCAAGCCGAGGCCGGTGCCTTGTTCGGCGCTTTTGATGGCGATCGAGCCCTGGCCGAAAGCGGAAAGAACCACCGGTATCTCTTCTTCGGGAATGCCCGGACCGTTGTCCCTGATCGCCACATATTGACCGCCGCCGGCAGTCCAACCGACTTTGACGCTGATCTCTCCGCCTTGCGGGGTGAATTTTACCGCATTCGAGAGAAGATTGAGGATCACCTGGCGCATGGATTTCTCATCCGCCCAGACCGAGGGAAGTTGCGGCTCGAACTGCGACGCGATGGAGATGTTCTTGCCACGCGCGCGCAACTGCACCATGCCGATGCAATCCTCCGCCACATCCAGCAGCGAAATTGCTTCCTCGTTCAGCTCATATTTGCCGGCCTCGATGCGGGAGAGGTCGAGGATCTCATTGATCAGGTTGAGAAGGTGCTGCCCGGAGCGATGGATGTCAGTGGTGTATTCGCGATAGGTGGCGTTGTTCAGCGGTCCCATCACCTCCGCCGACATGACTTCGGAGAAGCCGAGGATGGCGTTGAGCGGTGTTCTGAGTTCATGCGACATCGAGGCCAGGAAGCGCGATTTAGCGAGGTTTGCCTCTTCTGCGCGCCGACGTGCTTCATCCGACATGGATTTCGCGACTTCCAGCTCGGCAATCAGATCGTCCTTTTCCGACTGGAAGGAGAGGATCTTGAGGTTCGACTGAAACATGCGGTTGGTAATGAAGGTGAAGAAGATGACGGCGACGGCGACGGCGGCGGTGAGGGCAACATCGATCGGATTGCGCGTCAGCACCGCTCTGACGGCAAGCACCACGATGGCCGGCCCGAAGGAGAAGGGCACGGCGCGCGGCAGCATGAAATTCGCCATCGCCGTGACGCAGATCCCCACCAGCAGCGTCGCGCCTTTATAGAGCGCAAAACCGTCGCCGCCGCAGGTCGGGCAGGTCTGCATGGCGAAGTATGCCCAGCAAAAGCCGATGAGGAGTTGGCCGAGCAATAGCAATTGGCGCCATTTTCTGGCACTCTCGGCGGTCATTTCGCGTTTTTTTGCGCGCCGGCCGAGCAGCATGTTGACGGCATGTGCCGAGAGGGTCGGGATGGCCCAGATAAAGATATGCGCGTCGCCTGCGAGATAGACGCCGATCGCGGCGACGAGGACGACGAAGATCGGCATGACCGAGGCACCCTGCAGGAGGGTGTCGACATGCATCATCATGACTTCTCGGTCGAAGCTGCTGCTGTGGCCGGATTGCAGGCGCTCGCGCGTCTGCCGCACCGCTTTCGATACAGCCCGGTTACGGTGACTGCGCGATCGGTCGACGATGATTTTATCTGTCGATGTGCTGACGCCGGTGCTCATAGCTACGTTGAAGTTTGGCCTGCCAAGGGTTACAGACTAGCGGCCAAACCTTAAGAAGATGCTGCTCAGAAATGATTTGTTTGCCATCTTTGCCAAGGGTTTGTTCTTTAAGGAGGCAAAAGCGTGACGCGGTCTGGCCGGCTTTTTCGTGACGGCGTGACCACATTCGCGTTGCTGGCACTGCTCGGTTTGCTGGCGTTGAAGATGAACAATCGCCCGGAACTCATTCAAACTGGAAGTTTTTATGTCGTTGATGGCGATACGCTCGCCCGCGATGGTGATCGTTTTCGTCTGCTCGGTATCGATGCGCCGGAATATCGGCAGCAATGTCAGCGCGCCGACGTGAATTGGGCCTGCGGTGAAGAGGCTCGCAAGGCGCTTGATAAATTAATGAAGACGGGCGCGGCAGAATGTCGGGGAAGCGAACATGATCGGTACGGCCGGCCGCTGGTGACCTGTAAAGCCGGCGACGTCGACATCAATGGCGCGATGGTGCGCAGCGGCATGGCGGTTTCGTACGGCGGTTATGCTGCCGAGGAAGCTGAGGCGCGGCAGGCGAAGGCGGGGCTGTGGGCCGGCGATTTCGAGCGGCCGCGCGACTATCGGCGCGAGGAGCGGATGGCGGGCGGCGGTGATCCGCTGGCCGGGTTGGGCGACTATTTTCGACGATTTATTGGATGGGATCGCTGATGGCGCGGCAGGAAGAGTTGCAGGCGCTGGACAAGGCCATCGCCGCTTGCCGCGTCTGCCGGGACACGCCACTGCGCGGGGAGGCCGACCGATTGCCGCATGAGCCGAGGCCGGTTGCCGTATTGTCGGCGACCGCGCGTATTCTGATTGCCGGGCAGGCACCGGGGCTGCGGGTGCATGAGAGCGGCTTGCCATTTAATGACGCTTCCGGCGACCGGCTGCGGCAATGGTTGGGCGTCGATCGCGATAGTTTCTACAATCCTGATCATTTCGCCATTGTGCCGATGGGGTTCTGCTTTCCCGGCTACGACGATGCAGGCAGCGATTTGCCGCCGCGCAAGGAATGCGCGCCGCTCTGGCGTCAAAAGACTATCGACGCGATGCCGCAAATCGAGCTCGTCCTTACGATCGGCCAATATGCCCAGGCATGGCATCTCGGCCCGGCGCGAATGGCGTCGATGACGGAAACCGTTTCGGAGTGGCGGCGTTATCTCCTCACCAACCAATCGCCGGCCGTTTTGCCATTGCCGCATCCGAGTTGGCGCAACAGCGGCTGGCTAAAACGCAATCCTTGGTTCGAAGCGGAGCTGCTGCCCGTTTTGCGAGAACGTGTGAAAATCCTTGTTTTGTGAAACAAGTTTCTTTTCCTCTGGCAAAAATGCGCTATAGAGAGAATATAATTCGAAAGGGCACTCGAAATGGACCGTCTTGACCGCAAAATCCTGCGCCTGCTGCAGGAGGATTCCACTCTGGCCGTGGCCGATCTCGCCAAAAAGGTCGGACTGTCGACGACACCATGCTGGCGCCGTATCCAGAAGATGGAAGAGGATGGCGTCATCCGCCGTCGCGTCGCTCTGCTGGACCCCGAAAAGGTCAACACCAAGGTCACCGTTTTCGTCTCGATCCGCACCAACAGTCACTCGATCGAGTGGCTGAAGCGCTTTTCCGAAGTGATCGCCGACTTCCCGGAAGTGGTGGAATTCTATCGCATGAGCGGCGATGTCGATTATCTGCTGCGCGTCGTCGTGCCGGATATTGCCGCCTATGACGCGTTCTACAAGCGCATGATCGCCAAGATCGAAATTCGCGACGTATCCTCGGCATTCGCCATGGAACAGATCAAGTATTCGACGGAACTGCCGCTGGATTACATGCTCCTGGAGAACGCGAAGTCGAGCGACGATTAAGTTCGGCTGGTAGCATAGCGCGGAAGCGATATTTCCCGGTTGGTATCATCGCTTCCGACGCCAAGTCGTTTCACTTCTTATCCAAGCGTGCCAGCAGCGACGACGTGTCCCAGCGGTTGCCGCCCATGGCCTGGACGTCGCCGTAGAACTGATCGACCAGGGCGGTCAGCGGCAGTTTGGCCTTGTTGCGGCGCGCTTCCGCCAGCACAATGTCGAGGTCCTTGCGCATCCAGTCGACGGCAAAGCCGAAGTCGTATTTGCCGACATTCATCGTCTTGTGACGGTTTTCCATCTGCCAGGAACCGGCCGCGCCCTTGGAGATGACCTCCACCACCTTTTCGATATCCAGGCCCGCCTGCTTGCCGAAATGGATGCCTTCGGCGAGGCCCTGAACGATGCCGGCGATGCAGATCTGGTTGATCATCTTGGTGAGCTGGCCTGCGCCGACGGCACCCATGAGGCCGACCATGCGGGCATAGGCGTCAATCACGGGCTTTGCTCTTTCGAAGACCGCCTCATCGCCACCGCACATGACGGTCAGCACGCCGTTTTCCGCGCCGGCCTGACCGCCGGAGACGGGGGCGTCGATGAAGTCCACGCCTTTTTCCTTGGCTGCGGCATAGAGTTCGCGGGCGACTTCGGCGCTTGCCGTCGTATTGTCGATCAGGACGGCGCCCGCCTTCATACCGGAGAGAACGCCATCCTTGCCGATCGTTACCGAACGCAGGTCCTCGTCATTGCCGACGCAGGTGAATACGAAATCCGCGCCTTCGGCCGCAGCAGCAGGTGTCGAGGCAAACTTGCCGTCGAATTGTTTGGCCCAGGCCTCCGCCTTGGCGACGGTACGGTTATAGACGGTGACGTCATGACCGCCCTTGACCTTCAGATGCCCCGCCATGGGATAGCCCATGACGCCCATGCCGATAAAAGCGACCTTTGCCATTCGCGAAGACTCCTTCCAAAAATTTTGCCTGAAGGCTTAGCGGAAAGGCGAAGGGGGCGAAAGGCCGATTTGTCACCGACATGGCTCGCGGCCGAAACGTGATGGAGTGGGCAGCGCCGGGAAAAATATTCCGCCAAGCCGACCACAAATGAAAATCCATATTGTCGATATAATCGGTAGTCTATGCCAATATTCCGATACAGGCCTCCGCAGGTGGGCTCCCGATCAAACGCGTCCAGGAGACACGACATATCATGACCGCAACCGCCAAACCCATCGACTTCCTGTGGTTCATTCCGACCTCGGGCGACGGCACCTATCTCGGCTCGAACGATCTCAATCGTGGGCCGGAAATTGGCTATTTGACGCAGATCGCCCAGGCGGTCGATCGGCTCGGCTTTTCCGGCGTGTTGCTGCCGACCGGCGTCTCCTGCGAGGAGTCCTTCGTCACCGCGGCGGCCCTGTCTGCGCACACACAGAAGCTGAAGTTCCTGGTCGCCATCCGTCCGGGCACGGCGTCGCCGGCCTATTATGCTCGTCTCGCCTCGACGCTCGATCGCGTTTCCAACGGTCGCGTGCTGCTCAACATCGTGGTTGGCGGCAGCCCCGCCGAATTGGCCGGTGACGGTATCCATCTCGAGCATGATGAGCGCTATGCCCATGCCGACGAGTTCTTTACCGTGTGGGAAGAGCTGCTGGAGAAGGGTAGCTCGACGTTCGATGGCAAGTATATCAAGGCGACCAACGCAAGGCTGGGATTGCCGCCGGTACAGGCGCCGCGTCCGCCACTTTATTTCGGCGGCTCCTCGGATGCCGGCATCGAATTTTCGGTCGGCCGCGTCGACAAATATCTGACTTGGGGCGAGCCGCCGGCGCAAGTGGCCGAGAAAGTGAAGAAGGTACGCGCCGCCGCCGCCCGTAAGGGTCGTGAAGTCAGCTTCGGTATCCGCCTGCACTTCATTGTCCGCGAGACGGACGAGGAGGCGTGGGCGGCCGCCGACCGACTGATCTCCAAGCTCGACGATGAGACGATCCGGGAAGCGCAGGAGCAATTCGTCAATCAATCCGACTCCGTTGGTCAGAGGCGCATGGCGGCTCTTCATAGCGGCCGCCGCGACAAGCTGGAGGTTTCGCCAAACCTTTGGGCGGGCGTCGGCCTCGTGCGCGCCGGTGCCGGCACGGCCCTGGTCGGGTCGCCGAAGACCGTGGCGGCAAGGCTGCGCGAGTATCAGGATATCGGCATCGAAACCGTGATCGGCTCCGGCTATCCGCATCTGGAAGAGGCCTATCGCGTCGCTGAACTGCTGTTTCCGGAGCTTGGGTTATCCCGCGAGGAACAGCGAGCCGGCTTCCGCAATGAATTCGGGGCGAAGCATATTTTTGCCGGCGGCAGCCATGGCGGCAATCTGAAGGTCGTTTCCGGCTCGTAACGCGACCAAGCAATCGGCACGGTGATCCGGCGCTGGCCGAGGTGAAGGCCAGTTGCCGGCGACGATCCTGGGGGATGCGCGAGCAGGCTAGTTCGGCCTGCTTTCATCACCCTCGACATAGAGTCGAAGGTTGTCAAAGCCGATTTCCGTACCCATCAGCCGCGAGCCATTGTCGCCGTAGCCATCGAGAAAAACCACCTGCTCGGTGAACAGCATTATCGTGCTGCCGGGCGCCGGAGCGAAGGTAACAGTGGCCAGCGACACCGAGATGCGCTTGTCGTCGAGCATCATGTCAAAGACGTAGATAATGCGTTCGTTCGGTACGATATCGATGTAGCGGCCCTGATAGGCGTGTATCACGCCGTCCGTCGAAGCCACGCGGTTGCTTTCATTGCCGCCGGGACGGAAGTCGAGCTGGAATTCCAGTGGTGTCCAATCCCCATGGCAAGCGAACCACTGGCGCTTGTTCTCAGCCACCGCCCATGCGCCGAAGACGCGTGACAGCGGCGCCTTGAAGTGGCGCTCTATGGTCAGTGTCGTATGTTCCGTCGTTCTCCCGGTCATTTCACCGCTGTCTCCTCGGAATTGTCGGCTAGGAATTGGTCGAGCCGGTCGAAGGTCCTGTTCCATCCCGCTTTGCGCTCGGCGATCCAGCGCTCGACCGAATCCAACGCCTCCTTCCGGAGTTGGTAGGTCCGCACCCGGCCGATCTTTTCCGAATGCACCAGACCGCTCGTCTCCAATACGTGCAGATGTTTCATCACGGTCGGCAGTGCCATGGCGAACGGCTGGGCTAATTCCATTACCGAGGCGGGACCGCGGCCGAGACGGTCGATCATGCCGCGCCGGCTTTGATCCGATAGGGCCTGGAACATGCGATCGAGCGCAAGAGGATCGTCAAGCATGCGGCTGTTCCGGACGGAAACGGGCGGGCAGCTTTTGGCTATAGGGATAGAAATGGAAGTAGGGTATCGCCTCTTCGAGCACGCGCGCGAAAGACGGACGATCGAGTAGGCGTTGGTAATATTGCTGCAGCCGGACCTGCTGGTCGTCGAAGGGGACGAGTGTTTCGGCGTAGAACAATGCCGGGGCCGCGGCGCAATCCGCCATTGTCAACGCGTCACCCGCGATCCAACGTTTTTCGCCCAGTTGCTGCTCGATCATACCGTAGGCGGTGCGCAACAACGCCTGCGCCTGCGCGACGGCTCTGGGATCCCGCTCCTCTTCCGGACGACGAATATCGGCGACGATCGCCTGCATTGGTTCCTGCACATAGAGATCGAAGAAACGATCCCAGAGGCGGACGCAGAGCGCATCCGTCGGATCGAGCGGCAATAGTGGCGTCGGGCCGGGATAGTGTCGGTCGAGATATTCGATGATGATACTGGTTTCAGGAATGGTGCTGTCGAGCGCCTCGTCGCGCAGCACAGGGAATTTGCCGATCGGCCAGAGGCGCAGCAGCGATGCGCGCGACTCCTCGTTGGCGAGATCGATGATCTGGCTCTCGAAGGGCGTACCGTTCTCATAAAGCGCGATCAAGACCTTATGGCAGAAGGAGGCGAGGGGATGCTGATAGAGGATGAGAGACATGCAACGACCTTTCCTGCATCGGGGCTTATGCTGAAACTTACCTAAATGGCTAAGTAACAGATCGCGCGATCGAGTGCAATGAATAGTTATCCAATTGGATAACTATTCGGGCCGGTTTCAATAAGTCAGATCACGCCGCAACGAGACGCGCAATCACCAGATGGCCCGGCGTCGGGTGGCCGTCTTCCATGCGGACATTGATGTCGGTGATTTCGATCAGTTCGAAGCCGGTCGCGGTTAGCCGTTCGCGCACGTAGCTTTCCGCATGGGCAAAGCGCTGATGCGGACCGACCATGTAAGGGCGGCCTGCCATTGCGCTCTCGGGCAGGGTTTCCGATGAAAAGATGAAGAGGCCGCCCTGTGTCATGTTTTCGGCGGCGCCGAAGAACAGAGGCTCCAACGCGCCGAGATAGGGCAGCACATCGGTGGCGGTGATCAGATCGAACGCCTCCTCGTCATTGTCGTCGAGGAAATCCTCGACTTCGGCGACGATTAGCGTCTCATAGAGATCCTTCTCATGGGCGACTTCGACCATGTTTTCGGAAATATCGATGCCGGTGATGTCCTCGACGATGTCGCGTAGCGTGCCGCCGGTCAGGCCGGTGCCGCAGCCGAGATCGAGCATGCGCTTGAAGGGGCCGAGGCCGAGTGCCTGCAGCCGCTGCCGCACGAGAACGGGAACATGGTAGCCAAGCTGCTCGACAAGCACGTCCTCAAAGACTTCAGCATGCTGATCGAAGAGGGTTTCGACATAAGCATCCGGCGCTTTCACCGGCGTTTCGCCGCGGCCCATCGAGGCGATGCGCACGGCTGCGCCGCCGTGGTCCTCGGGATCGATCGCCAGCACATCCTCATAGGCCTTGACCGCAGCGTCGATATCGCCGGCTTTTTCGAGCGCAAGGGCGCGGTTGTAGGCTTCCGCCAGCGCATCTTCGTCGATCTTTTTCTTTGCCATGAGTGTTCGGTCCTTCATTCGTTAGGGAGGCATTAAGGTGCTTGAAAGGCTTTTGCAATGGCCGCGTTGAAGGAGCAAAATATTCGTTCGCAGCAGGGTCGGGCCATAAGGCCGTTGCGCGAAAGAAGAAAAAAGGAGGAAAAAACCATGGCCACCGAGCTCACCACGCCCCATCTCATGGACAGTGCCACGGATCGGAAATCGCCGCCCATGCCGACGACGACGGGAGAGATCACCAACACGTTGACCCATTATTACCGTGGCGAGCTTGGGCGGATGACGAGTTGGCGCGACCGCATCGACCGGACCTCGAATTGGGCAATTACCGTCGTCGCGGCTTTGCTTTCCGTATCGCTCTCATCGCCGACGTCGCATCATGGCGTGCTGTTGTTCGGCATCATGCTGATCACATTGCTGCTGATGATCGAGGCGCGGCGCTATCGCTTCTTCG
Organism: Martinezella paranaensis; assembly: GCF_014200235.1. Lineage (NCBI taxonomy): Bacteria > Pseudomonadati > Pseudomonadota > Alphaproteobacteria > Hyphomicrobiales > Rhizobiaceae > Martinezella > Martinezella paranaensis. The sequence goes on from NZ_JACHBI010000003.1 coordinate 428,123, forward strand.
ATGTCTACCGGGCGCGGATACGGCAACTGGAGCGGAGCTATTTTGCGCAGATCCTGGCGCCCGAAGCCGAGCTCAATCCCGATTGGGCACTGTCGATTGCCAAAAGCCTGCGTGCACCACGGTTTCTGCTCAGCTATTTCGAAGCAATGCAGCGGCGCCTGCGGCGGAATTATTGCTGGATGTATGCGATTCTGCTGTTGGCGTGGGTATTGAAGATTTCGACGCCCAAGCTACAGGCGGAAGGTGTGCCGCAAGATTTTGTGCATTCGTGGAGCTATATTGCCGACAACGCCGCGCTTGGACCGATCCCCGGTTGGCCGGTGATCGCAATCGTCGCTGTGTTCTACGCCGTCATTCTCTATGGCACATTACGCCGCGGGCCGGATGACGGCGATTTCACCCATGGCGAAGCACATGTCTGATCGTTGGCAAAGCCCAGACTAATGCAGGATGAACTCTCCCTTCACCGCCCGCCACTCGGTCGCCGAGATCAGCCGGCGGTGAACGTAGCGCACCGAATGTAACGGCCCGTCGAGCTTCTCCTGCCAGAATTTCAGGAAGCCGCGCATTTCCGGGAAATTCGGAGCGAGATCATAGTCCTGCCAGATGTAGGTCTGTAGAAATTGCGGATGATCGGGCAGGCGATAGAGGATCTGCGCCGTGGTCAGCCCATAGCCTTGCAACTGCTTTTGCATGTCGTTGTGCATGAGGTCTCTCTTTCTGTTCCCACTGTTCTTCGTGACTCGGAGGTCACAGGAAAATGGAAACACCTCATGGTAAACCCAAGCTTTACAAAAGTGTTGCAAAAAAGAAATTTTGTCACGAAGATCAATATGATAGCAGCCTTATCAGGTGAGTGCTGCCAAGCGCAGACGGCGAAAGGGTGACGCCGTCCGGGTGAGGATCAACGTCTTAGATGGCGCGTCAGATAGGCTTCTATGTGCGCCCAACCGTTGCGCATCAGCTCGACGATGGAAAGATAGAAGATCGCCGCCCAGAGATAGGTCTGGTAGTCGTAGGTTTGTGAGAAGGCATAGCGTGTCTCGCCCATCAGATCGTAGACGGTGATGATCGAGACGGTCGCGGAGCTCTTGATCAGGAGGATGATCTCGTTGCCGTAAGGGCGCAACGCCACGATCAACGCCTGCGGCAAGATGATCTTGTAGAAGGTGACGAGCTTGTGAAGGCCGAGCGACGCCGCAGCCTCGCTTTGGCCGTGATGGACGCTCTGGATGGCGCCACGGACAATTTCGGTCTGATAGGCCGCCGTGTTCAGCGTCATGGCAAACAGACCGCAATTGAAGGGATCGCGGAAGAACCACCAGAGACCGATGCTGTCAATGAAGCCGCGCGCCTGCGGAAAGCCGTAATAGACCATGAAGATCTGCGCCAGCAGCGGCGTGCCGCGGAAGAGATAGACATAGCAATAGGTCAGGCCTTTGAGAATCCTGTTCTTCGACATTCTCGCGAAGGCGAGCGGAATGGAGAGGATCGCACCGAGGATGAAGGAAAGGCCGACGAGCTTCACTGTAATCCAGAGGCCGTGAAGAAAGCGCGGACCGAACTTGAAGAATTTCGCGTTGTCCCAATTGGTGATCATCATCGTGATGAGCGCGATGCCGAGCAGTGCCCAGAGCGCCAGGAAGAAATAACCGGCGAGGCGGGCCTTGGAGAGGCGCTTCATCGTCTCCGGTGGCGCCGGGCGCGCCGGGATCAAGACTTCAGCATAGCTCATCGGCGAAACTCCGCGCGTTTGGCCCAGCGATCGAGATAAAGCAACCCGGCCGAAGAGATGATGGCGAGCACCAGATAAAGGCCGCAGGCAACCAGGTAGAAGAAGAACGGTTCCTTGGTCGCGCGTACGGCAAGGCCCGTCTGGCGGATGATGTCAGCGAGTCCGATGACGGAAACGTAGGATGTGTCCTTCAGCAGGTTCATCCAGAGGTTTCCAAGATTGGGAAGCGAGATGCGGATCAATTGCGGCAGGATGATAAGACGCATCGTGCGGGCGCGGTGAAAGCCGAGAGCATCGCCCGCTTCATACTGTCCCTTGGGAATCGCTCTAAAGGCTGACAGCAGAACTTCCGAACAATAGGCGGAAAAGACGATCGAAAGCGCGACCATGCCGGCGACGAAGGCATTGATTTCGACCTGCCCGGTGTAGCCGACGTAGGCGAGTGCCGTTTGCAGCAGAATCTGGATGCCGTAATAGATGATGAAGAGCGTCAGAAGCTCCGGCAGGCCGCGGAAGATGGTGGTGAATACGCCGGCAGCGAGCCGCAGGGACTTTTCTTCGGATTGCTGCGCGAGCGCCACCAGGAAGCCGACGATCAAGCCGAGCGGCAATGTCAGGACGGCCACCGTTATCGTGATTTTGAGGCCGCCCGCGATCTCGTCGCCCCAGCCGGTGTCTCCGCAGGCGATAACAGTGTTCTGGCCGAACAGGGTGAATAGCCCCACGGGGCCGCACAGTGGATCGAAGGCGTCACTCATCCAGGTCCACAAGGAACCAAACGCGGAAAACAATCCGCCCATACCGTATTTCCCCTCGCAGCTTTTGCCGCGTCTCTCTTATAATTCTATTAGTTGTCAAACAAAAACGGCGGAAGAGCAAGCTTCCGCCGTCGTCTTTTCCCAAGGAATCGACGGCGATCACTCGCCGTAGACGTCGAAGTCGAAATACTTGTCCTGGATCTTCTTGTAGGTGCCGTCAGCGCGGATCGCAGCGATCGCAGCGTTGAGCTTGTCCTTCAGCGCGGTGTCGCCCTTGCGGAGGCCGATGCCGGCGCCAACGCCGTTGATTTGCGGATCGGTCTTCAGCGTGCCGAGCATCTTGCAGCAATTGCCGGAGTCGGACTTAACCCATTCGGAAAGAACCACGACGTCGTCGATGACAGCGTCGATACGGCCGTTGGCGAGGTCGAGCTTGTATTCGTCCGGCGACGGATAGAGCTTCAGCTCGGCATCCTTCAGATGTGCGGTGGCGTAGTTTGCGTGCGTGGTCGAGGACTGCGCGCCGATGGTCTTGCCCTTCAGGGCCTCATCGGTTGCGGCGGTCACGGTCGAATCCTTCGGCACGGCGATCGCCGGTGGGGTGTTGTAGTATTTGTTGGTGAAGTCGATCGTCTTTTCACGCTCCGGCGTGATCGACATGGACGATACGATGGCGTCGAACTTCTTGGCCTGCAGGGCCGGGATGATGCCGTCGAAATCCTGGTTCACGAAGGTACATTTGACCTTCATCTGATCGCAAAGCGCATTGGCTATATCGATGTCGAAGCCGACGAATTTGCCGGCTGAGTCGAGGGATTCGAACGGCGGATAGGTGGCATCGGTGCCGATAACGATCGAATCGCCGTCAGCGAGTGCTGCCCCGGCGAAAAGCGACATCGCGGCAAGCGACGCAGCGGCGAAAAGACGAGTGGAGATGCGCATTTTGATCCTCTCTGTTGACGACCGGCGGCTATTTTTCTTCATTGGCGACCGGCCAGAATGGAGCGGGTGCGTGGCCCGCCTGCTGCGGATATTCGTACTTTTTTTTCACAAATTGCAACTGGAATTACAAAGCCGCATTGCGTCGCACACACGATCTCCAAAGCGCTTGCGTGATCCCGCAAAGCTGAACGGAAGCCTTCCGGCGCGTTCAGGCGGGGTTAATTTTGCGTGCCTAATTGTTCGGAACATATCACTGCCTGCCGCGATTCAGCCCTATGGGCACCGAAAATTGGCCGGGATCATCGGGCATCAGCTCCATGGGCTGGGATCCGCACCTCGGCGGATAATGATAATAAAAGGAGACCCCAACTATGGGAAAGCGATCCAGACTATTTGCCAGTGCAGCATTTCCGCTGCTGTCCTTAACACTGGCATTTGAGCCCGCCGCCGCCACAGCGCTGCGCGAACAGCCCATCGCACCGTTGAGCAATGATGCCGCCAAATCGGCGGCCATCGACGGCAATGCAAGTTTCGAAGTTGCCCAGGAGCAGCCGGCTCCGGACGGACAATCCGAGGAAGAACTGCGCAAGCACAAGAAGCCAGGTGCTGCCGAGCAGGGAGAACCGCAAGGCCAGAAGCCGGCACAGCAGGGCGGGGCAGAGCCGCAACACAAGATGAAAGAAGCGCAGCCCGAAGCTCAGCCTGAACAGGCGAAGCCGGGCAAGCAGCAGCAACAGGAAACGCAGCAGCCCAAGGCGGCCGCACCGGAAACCCAGCAGGCTCAGCCGGAGCAAAAGAAGCCTAAGCAGAATGCGGAGCAACAGCCAGCGGTGCAGCCGGAGGCAACGCCGCAGACGAAGGCCGCTCAGCAACAGGCTGCCCCTGAAGCGCAACCGCAAGCCCAGCCCGAACTGAAGAAGCATCAGAAGTCGCAGGGGCAGGCGGCTGAACCGGCACAGCAGCCGGCGGAAAAGCAGGCGGCACCCGCTCAGCAGCCGGCAGAAAAGCCGGCGGTGCCTGCTCAGCAACCAGCGGAAAAGCAGGCCGCGCCCGCACAGCAACCGGCCCCGGCCACGCAACAGTCTCAGAGCCAACAGGCTCAGCCGGAGACACAAGGCCAGCCCGAGCCAAAGAAGCATCAGAAGAAGCAAGATCAATCGGCAGCGCCGGCACAGCAACCGGCCGAACAGCAGGCAACGCCAGCCCCGAAGCAGGCTCCTTCCACTGAGCAGCAGGCAGCGCCAGCCCTGAAACAAGCTCCTTCCGCAGCGCAGGCCCAGCCGAATACCCAGGCTCAGCCGGGAACGCAGGTCGAGCCCGGCACGCAGCAGGGACAGAAGCCGGGCCACAAGCTGCCGCTGAATGAGCAGCAGACCGGACAGCAGCCTGCTGCCGCTCCCGAACAGCAGCCGGTTCAGAAAAGCCAGGGACTGCAGGCTCAGCCGCAGAATCAGGCCGCTCCGCAGACTGGCAAACAAGCGCAGCCGAACGTCGAAACCGGTGCTCCCGCCCAGGGTAACGCCGCGCAGGCACCGGCCAATGGTGCCGTACAGCAGGGCGCCCAGACAGCAGCTCCCGCCGCCGCACCGGTCTCGCCTCAGGAACTCGAGCGCCGAAAGAAGATCGCGGAAAATCCTGCGGCCACCAACGAAACCGTCATTCTGCCGGTGCAGAACGGCGCTGCCGTGCTGGATAGCGATAAGGACACGGCACGGCGCGGCCTTCGTCAGGGTGGCCAAGCCGCCGGCGGTCAGGCGGGTCAGGCGCCGGTTCAAGGTCAGGCCCAGCCTCAGACGCAACAAGGGCAGAACGCCCCGGTGCAACCGCAGCCGGCCTATGCCAAGCCACCGACCTCCGATGCCGAAGCGCAACGCGCGCTCGGCGGACAGCAGCAACAGCCTGTGAGGATCGAAGCCATTACCAGCGAGCAGGGCCGACGGCTTGATCGCCGGCCGGATTTCGCGGCGCCGGAAGGTGTCGCCGTTCAGCCGAATGGCACTCAGGACAATCGCGTCATCCTGAATATCGACAACAACTTTGTGGTCCGTCACGATGACAGCGAGCGCTTCGTTCGCGACGGCGAACGTCCGACCTATGAGCAGCTTCCGCGCGACCGTTATCGCGAAACGATCGACCGGCCGGATGGCGATCGCATTATCACGGTGCGCAATCGCTATGGCGACGTCATTCAGCGCTCGCGCATCGACGCGCGCGGCCGCGAATATGTGCTGTTCTATTCGCCGGAACTGGAGGATCAGCCGGACCAGGACGACTACTTCCGCGATCCCGGTGACGAATTGCCGCCGATGCGCCTGCGCATTCCGGTGAACCAGTACATCATCGATACTGGCACGGACCGCCAGGCGGACTATTACGGCTTCTTGCGCGAACCGCCGGTCGAGCCGGTCGAGCGGGTCTATTCGCTGAACGAAGTGCGTTATTCCGCCCGCATCCGCGACAAGGTGCGCCGTATCGACCTCGATACGATCACCTTTGCGACGGGTAGTGCGGAAATCCCGATGTCGCAGGCAAGTTCGCTGCGCGGCGTTGCCGACGCCATGGGCAAGATCGTCAAGAAGGACCCAACCGAGACCTTCCTGATCGAAGGTCATACGGATGCCGTCGGCACTGCGCAAAGCAACCTGGTTCTTTCCGACCAGCGTGCCGAATCCGTCGCCAACGTCCTCAGCGATGTCTACGGCATTCCGCCGGAAAACCTGGTGACCCAGGGTTACGGCGAGCAATATCTCAAGGTGAATACGCAGGGGCCCGAGCAGGAAAACCGTCGCGTTACCATCCGCCGTGTTACGGCGCTGGTACGTCCGGTCGCTTCAACTCAGTAAGCTTTTCCTGTCTCAAACGCGTGAGGCCGTCGGATCTTTGTCCGGCGGCCTTTTCATTTTGCCGGTTCGCTGAGGCCAACCGTCGCGGCGATGAAATCGGCGATCGCAAGCGTATCGTCGAGATCGAAAACGGTCAGCGCGCCAGTGTCTTCCACTGGATGATCAGCGGCTATGGCGACGATATGCGGATCCTGCGGCGCCAAGGGCGCTCGGTTGGCGGCCTCCAGGCGACGGGCTTCGATCTTGGGGATCGGCTCGCGCTTGTAGCCTTCGATCAGGACGAGGTCGCAAGGGGCGAGCCGCGCCAGGATTTCCTCGAAGCTTGGTTCCGGCTCGCCGCGCAGTTCGTGCATGATGGCGTAGCGCGTGCCGGAGACGATGGTGACTTCATGCGCTCCGGCTTCGCGATGACGAAAGCTGTCGGCGCCGACCTTGTCGATGTCGAAGTCGTGGTGAGCATGTTTGATCGTCGAAATCTTGTAGCCGCGGCGGGTGAACTCGGTGACAAGCCGCACCGCAAGGCCGGTCTTGCCGGAGTTCTTCCAGCCGGCGATGCCGAAGATTTTGGGTCGCATCGTTGTCATGGTGTCTGCTCCAATGCCGCGAGCCATGTTTCTGCGGCGATCAGGTCATCGGGCGTGTTGACGTTGAAGAATGGATCGAGGGGACCGATCGGCGTTTGGATCATAGCAAAGTCGACCTTTCGGACAATATGGCGGGCGAGAAAATCCCTGACGCGCCGCTTATCATCACCAAGAATCCAGGTTTCGAGATCGTCGGCAATCGAGACGGGCCATAGGCCGAACACGGGATGATCGCGGCCCGACGACGCAGCTATCGCGATTTCGTCTCGGCCTTCAATCGTTTTGGCCAGCCGCGCGACGAGATCGCTCGGAAAGAATGGGCTGTCGATCGGCACGGTGGCGATATGCGAAGCCTGCGGGTGCTTTTTCGCCGCATCACGCATGGCGGTGAGCACGCCGGCAAGCGGGCCGAGCTTGCCGGGGAGGGTATCGGGAAGAAGCGGCAGCCCTACCGTATCCGACCAATCGGCATCAGCATTGAGCACGATCGATTTTCTCTGCTGCTGTCCAATGCGAGTCGCTATGCGCGCCAGAAGGCTTTCGCCGCCGAGAAGGACAAGCGCCTTATTCGCGCCCATGCGGCTGGAGCGGCCGCCGGCGAGCAGATAGGGCGGGATATCGGCGGGATTTGTGATGAAGCCGGGCATGCTGGCGACCTCAGGCGGGCACACGCGGCTCGGATTCCTGGGCGACACGCTCGGCCGCTTGCCGTTTGCTCTCCCGATAGAATGTATAGAGACCCGAGGCGATGACAATGGCGGAGCCGATCATGGTCCAGGCATCCGGCGTCTCGCCGAAGAACAGCAAGCCGAGCAATGCGGACCAAATGAGGCTTAGATAACGGAACGGTGCGACGAAGGAGATCTCGGCCGTGCGCATCGCCTGGATCACCGATTGATAGCCGACGAGCACCAGGATCGACGCGAGCAGGATGTGCGAGAACGGCGTGAAGCTGATTGGCTGCCAGCCGCCGAGCGGGGTGATCGACAAAGCGCCGAAGATGGAGATCGAAATCGCGGTTATGACCGTCACCATCAGCGACGGCACATCCTTGCTGACGCAACGCGTCGCCAGATCGCGGGCGGCGGTGGCGAACATGCTGGCGACAACGAGCAGGGCAGCCGTCGTGAAGCCATCGGGGCCGGGGCGAATGATGATGAGCACGCCGACAAAGCCGACGGTGATCGCCGTCCAGCGCCGCCAGCCGACCGGCTCCTTCAGGAACAGGGCCGCGCCTAGGGTGACGGCGAGCGGCAGGGCCTGCAGGATGGCGGAGGCGTTGGCAATCGGCATCATGCCGAGCGCGGTGATGTAGGTTATGGCCGCGATCGCTTCGCAGACGACGCGCAGCGCGATCATCGGCTGCAGAATAACTTTCCAGGAGCGCAAGGCGCCCATCTGCCATGCGAGTAGATAGACGAAGACGCTGGTAAAAAGCCCGCGGAGAAACATGATCTCACCGGCGTTCATCACCACGATGACTGATTTGGAAAGTGCGTCGCTGCAGGAAAAACCGGCCATTGCTGCGGCCATGTATAGCGCGCCCTGCGTATTCTTCGTCAGCGGCATAAAAGCGATTCCCTAGATATATGAGCTCGCTCTACTGCGGTTTTCCGCAAATGGGAATCGTTCACGGTGTAGGGGATGATCAAATTCGATGGTGCGTTGCAATGAAAATGTGAGCTGACCGCGCCAACCATTATGCCGAAATCGCGAAAATGGGACAGAATTGCTGATTTTTGGCAGATGGTACAATCTTTTAGGTTCGCGATTAATCCTTATTCAATCTAATTTCCGGACGCTCGGCTCAGTTTTGCATGAGGCAGAAGCATCTACCGCAGCGCAGCAGGGAATGACTGTCCCGCCTACGCCGGATACCAACCAATTTCATTGGGGCGTGGCATGTTCTTCATTGATCGTCTTCTGCAAAGCCGCCGTATCGTGACCAAGGTTCTTATCTTCGTCATACCGCTGGTGGTGCTGATCGCCGGTATCGGCCTGGTCGGCTATCACACGGCCAATATCCTCAACGGCCATATGACCGTGACTCGGGCGACGATCGAAAACATCAGCGATTTCGAGAATTTGCAGGCTGCTCTGCAGGAGTTCACCACGTCGCCATCCGATGAGACGCGTAAGGCACTGACTGACAAGATCGATGCGCAGGCCGCGGGCGTGCAGCGCCTGGGTGGCCTGCTCAGCAATAATCAGCGCGCCAAGATTTCCGCCGTCAGCGCTCTGGCCGACCAGATGCGCAATCAGACGACCGCTCTCTGGAATATCAAGCAAAAGCAGGACAGCGATGTCGATGCGATCCAGAAGGCCGTGTCGGGCATCGATGCCAGCGGCAAGGCAGCCGGAAAACAGATCGACATCATCCGCAAGGAATTTGGCGACAAGGAAACCTTTGCCAAGGAACTGCTTTATGATGCCGCGGCCTTCAAGGGCCTGTCGGACAAGATGAGCAAGTTGCGCATCCAGGTGCAGATGGCCACCGATTCCAATGAGGAAATCACGGATGCCCGTACCTATACCGATGCGATCCTCAAGCAGGTCGCCACGTCGAAAGCCCTGGTTTCCAAGCGCGGTGCCGCGCTGGTCGACAGCGCGGCCGATGCAGCCAATAAACTCGACGCTGTCCTAAAGGGCAGCGACACGGCCGACCAGAAGGTCGAGGCCATGGGACCGATCCTGCAGAGCTTCGTGAAGATCGAAGGGGATATGACCCTGCAATCGGCCAAGAACAGCGACACGGCTGCGGACCGCTTCGTCAGCCTCGACAAGATCATCGACAGCCAGAAAGAGTTGTTGGATCATGTCGACCAGGCGCTTGTCATGATCGATCACCTGACGCTGCATGCCGCCCGGATGGAGAATGTGCGGGACGGCGCCTCGCGGGATGCCGTTGTCGCCGATTTGAAGGATCTGCACGACGTCGGAGCGAAGATCTCGGCGCTCGGCCCGACCAATGCCACCATGCGCGATTTTGCTAGCCATACTCAGCCTCTGATCGATAGCGTGACCAAGGGTTCGGCGGATCTACTGCAGACCGCGTCCGACTGGAAAAAGACGCGGGTCGATTCCAACACGCTGCTGGCGGATGCGATGACGTCGCTGCGCAGCTTCGTTGCCCAAGCGCAGGAGATCGGCAAGGAAGACAGCGAGCGCTCCGCCAATGTTTCCGTCATTGCCATGATCCTCGGCACGCTGCTGGCCATCGTCGGCGGTCTGATGCTGGTCGAGACGCTGCGTGGACCGCTGAAGCGGGTTACGGAAATCATGACGAGGCTTGCCAGCGGCGACCTGGAAGTGGCGATCGACGGCCGCAATCGTGGCGACGAGATCGGCGATATGGTGCGCTCCGTTACCGTCTTCCGCGATGCCGCCTTGGAAAATGTCCGGCTGGAGCGGGAGGCCGAAAGCGCCCGCGCTTTGTCGGCGGAGGAAAACGCACGGCGCACCGCCGATCGCGCCCGCATTGAAGCTGAACAGAAGCAGGCGCTGAATGCGCTGGCCGATGTTCTTGCCAAGCTTGCCGACGGCAATCTGGAAGAGAGCATGCGCGAGGACCTTTCCGCTGATTTCGTCGAAATGGCCTTCACCTATAATCACGCTGTCGAAGCCCTACGCGAGACGCTGACGGATGTCCGTTACACGGCCGAGGAGATCAAGGGCGGCACAGGTAATCTCGCCGCTTCTGCCGACGATCTCGCACGCCGCACCGAGCAGCAGGCGGCGGCCCTTGAGGAAAGCTCGCGGGCTCTCCACCGTCTGAGCGAGGTCGTGCGCTCCACCGCCGACCGCGCGAAGCAGACGGCGGTCTCGGTCAACGAGACCCAGGCCTATGCAACCCAATCCGGCGAAGTCGTCGCCAAGGCCGTTGGCGCCATGAGTGAGATCAATCGTTCGTCCGAAAAGATTGTTACGATCATCGGCGTCATCGACGAGATCGCGTTCCAGACCAACCTGCTGGCACTGAATGCCGGTGTCGAAGCGGCTCGCGCCGGAGAGGCCGGTCGAGGTTTCGCCGTCGTTGCCCAAGAGGTGCGGGAACTGGCGCAGCGCTGCGCCAACGCGGCGAAGGAGATCAAGGGCCTGATTTCGGCAAGCTCCTCGCAGGTGCAGAATGGCGTCTATCTGGTCGAGCAGACCGGCGCTGCGCTCTGCGAAATCATCGGGCATGTGACCGGCGTCCAGAAGCTTGTGGCCGACATTTCCTCCGCAACGGCCGAGCAGTCGACGGGCATCGAAGAGGTGACGCGGGCGGTCGGCGAGGTCGAGCTGATCACCCAAAGAAATGCGGCGATGGTGGAAGAAAACAACGCCGAAATCCATGGCCTGCGCCAACGCGTCGACATGCTCTCCGACAAGATCGATCGTTTCCGCACCGGCGATGGCGACGGGGCGTATGAAGGCCACCATAACGGCATGGACCGGTATCGCGCCGCCTGAAGTCATATTTGAGACGATAACGATAAACGATTGAAGCGCCGGATGTCCTGTCCGGCGCTTCATCTTTGTATCGGATGGATTCAGCCGCCCGTTACGCTCATATGGCGGGCAACAGCCGGCCTGTTATGGGTGCGGTCGATGATGAAATCGTGACCCTTCGGCTTGCGGGTGATGGCTTCATCGATGGCGGCATAGACAAGCGCATCATCTTCGGTGGCGCGTAGCGCCGTGCGCAGGTCGGCGGCATCGTTCTGGCCGAGGCACATGTAAAGTGTGCCGGTGCAGGTCAGGCGGACACGATTGCAGCTCTCGCAGAAATTATGGGTCAGCGGCGTGATGAAGCCGAGACGGCCGCCGGTTTCGGCAACTTCGACATAACGGGCCGGACCGCCGGTCTTGTAGGGGATATCGGTCAGCGTGAATTGCTGTTCGAGATCGGCGCGCACTTTGGAGAGCGGCAAGTACCGGTCTGTGCGGTCCTCCTCGATCTCGCCCATCGGCATCGTCTCGATGACGGTCAGGTCCATGCCGCGGCCATGGGCGAAACGCAGCAACTCGGGTATCTCCACCTCGTTGAAGTCCTTGAGCGCCACCGCATTGAGCTTGATCTTCAGGCCGGCCTTCTGGGTGGCGTCAATCCCTTCCATCACCTTGGCGAAATCGCCCCAGCGGGTGATGGCGTGGAATTTGTCCGGGTCGAGCGTGTCGAGCGAGACATTGATGCGACGCACGCCGCAATCATAGAGTTCCTCGGCATAGCGGGAGAGCTGCGAACCATTGGTGGTCAGCGTGAGCTCCTCGAGCCCACCGTTTTGAACGCGCTTGCCGAGCTCGCGCACCAGAAACATGATGTTCTTGCGCACCAACGGCTCGCCGCCGGTCAGTCGAATCTTACGGACGCCTTTGGCAATGAAGGCGGAACAGAGCCGGTTCAGCTCCTCCAGCGTCAACAGGTCTTTCTTCGGCAGGAAGGTCATGTGTTCCGCCATGCAATAGGTGCAGCGGAAATCGCAGCGGTCGGTCACGGAGACGCGCAGATAGGTGACCGCCCGCCCGAAGGGGTCGATCATCGGTGACGCATCCGCCACCAGCGGCGATCCGTTGCCTATCGTACCGACAATGCTGTTCACGAAAACCTCCGTTGTCATGTTAATGTGTGCATAGGCGATTGTTGCGTCAAGGGAAATGCATTTTCGAATGCACTTGCGCGTGAGCGACTGGCGGCCTACTTCTCCTGGACGCATTGAAACGCATGGGAAAATCGATGAGCGACGTCTGGCCAACCGAATTGAGAGTGTCGAAGGACCGCCATCACTTGGTGGTGAGCTTCAATGACGGCGCGAGCTTCGATCTGTCGGCGGAAATGTTGCGCGTGCTGTCGCCATCGGCCGAGGTGCAGGGACATGGGCCGGGGCAAAAGATCACCGTGCCCGGCAAACGCAATGTCGGCATCATGTCCATGACGCCGACCGGCAACTATGCCGTCCGCATCGGTTTCGACGATATGCATGACAGCGGCATTTTTACCTGGGCCTATCTTCGCGAACTTGGCGAAAAAGCTTCCGAGCTTTTCGCTGCCTATGAGGCTGAACTGAAGGAAAAGGGCTTGAGCCGCGACGTGGCGGGTAAGCCGCACTAGCACTGTCAGTAGCAAGGGGGCCGGCATGGCAGGTGGGGATCCGGGAAGCTGGTTGCGCGCCAAAGGCAGCAAAAACGAAAGCAGGGTCTCTTTCGTCGAGTTGTTTTTCGATCTGGTCTTCGTCTTCTCCATCTCCCAGCTTTCGCATGCGCTCGGCGATCATTTCACGCCCCTCGGCGCTCTCGAAGCAGGCATGCTGATTTTTGCCGTCTGGTGGGTATGGATATTCACCGTCTGGGTGACGAACTGGCTCGATCCCGATCGTATGCCGGTGCGCATCATGCTTTTCGTGCTGATGTTCGCCGGGCTGGTTCTCTCAGCTTCTATTCCGGATGCCTTTGGTGAGAAGGCCGTTTTCTTCGTCGGCGCCTATGTGTTCATGCAGGTTGGCCGCTCGCTGTTTACCGTCTATGCCCTCAAGGACGTCAGCCCTGCCAATCATCGGAATTTCGTCCGTATCACCTGCTGGCTGATACTGTCTGGCATCTTCTGGGTTTCCGGCGCCGTAACGGAAGGCGAGACGCGGGTGGCGCTATGGCTCGCAGCACTCGCGATCGAATATGCCGCACCCGCCTTCGGCTTCGCCGTGCCTGGCCTTGGCAAGTCGACCGCTGCGGATTGGGATGTTTCCGGTGCACATCTCGCCGAGCGCTGTGCGCTCTTCATCATCATCTGCCTCGGCGAGGCGATCCTGCAGGCGGGCAAGACATTTGCCGAACAGCCGCTTTCGCCGCTGATCGTTGCGGTATTCGTCACCGTCTTCGTCGGCACGGTCGCCATGTGGTGGATCTATTTCCGATTCGGCCATGAACGCGCCGCCCAGCGTATCGAACGGGATGAGACACCCGGCAGCCTGGCGCGACAGGCTTTTACCTATGCGCATATTCCAATTCTGGCCGGCATCATTCTGAGCGTCGTCGGCCATGAGTTCTTATTCTCCCATCCCCATGACCCGGCCGACATGAATGCGGGAGCGGCGATCCTTGGCGGGCCGGCGGTGTTCCTGATCGGTAATCTCTGGTTCAAAGGGGCGACGACCGGCCGACCTCCGCTGTCGCACATTGCCGGTCTTGCGGGGCTAGCGCTACTGGTTCTCGCGCTCTCCCAGATCGATGTCTACCAACTCGGCATCCTCGCCACGGCCGTACTTCTCGTCGTGGCAATATGGGAATTCGCCTCGCTGAACCGTACAGTGCCGTTGGGCCGCCGGTCAAGCAATCACTGATCGCCGATTGTTTCCAGCGGCTCGCGCTCGTCCTGCAGCAACAGGCTGACGATCCGCTCCATGTGCGCCGTCATGATTTCGCATTCGTTGAGCGGCGCGTCCGAGAGCATGCGGTCGATGAGGTCGGTCTGGATGGCCATCGCTTCTTCTGTCACGCGCCGGCCTTCGCCGGTCAGATAAAGCCGCAATACGCGCTTGTCGTGCTTGTCGCCCCGACGTTCGATCAGGCCGCGTTTCTCCATTTGCGGCAATAGCATGCTCATGTTGGAGCGGCCGACCAGCAGCTTGCGGGCCAATTCCTGTTGCGAGATGCCTTCGAAGCGGAAGAGATTGACGAGAATGTCGAGATGCGGCGGCTTGATATCGAGATGGGCGAGCGCCCGACCGAGCGACTGCTGCATGAGCTGGCAGGCGCGGGCAACGGCAATCCAGCTACGAAAACGCGGATGGTCCCAGGGCAGGGATTGATTTTTATTCATCGTTGTACTTTATTGTTCATGATTGAACATTATTGGATTCCCACTATGCCATCCTTTGCGCTTAAGGTCACCCGGCTGGGCCTATCCAGCCTTGGCAGGATTTCGCCGCGACTTGCCGGCAAGGCCGCTTTCAAGCTTTTCTGCCTGACGGCGTCGCGCCGGCCGCAAGGCGCCAAGGCGGAGGCTGCGCACGCACAGGGCAGAGCGCGTCTGAATTCCGCCGAGCAGATCATGCTGTCTTTCCAAGGCGGACAGGCGATGAGCCATCGCTTAAACGGTGGTGCCAAGGGCGAGCGTAAGCGCTTTCTTGTGGTCCATGGCTGGGGATCGAGCAGCGAATACATGTCGGAACTCGCCGTCTTTCTCGCAAATACCGGTGCCGAAGTGATCTCGCTCGATCTGCCGGGCCATGGCCGCTCGCCAGGGCGCTTCCTCAATGTACGCCTCGCCGTTTCGGCTATCGCTGCGGCGGCGGAGCGATTTGGCGCCTTCGATGCCATGATCGGCCATTCCTTCGGCGGAGCTTCTATCGCACTGGCCGCGGCCGGCTTTCTGCCGGGCATCGCCCCGGTTCTGCCGGGTCGCCTAGTGCTGATCGGCGCACCGAGCGCGATGGGCTGGCTGTTCACGGATTTCGGCGGGATGATGAAGCTTGATGCCGCGGCACAGGCAGCGCTTGAGGCGGAGGTCGGTCGCGTCACCGGCAGGCCGCTCGGGGATTATGCCGCCGGACGCAGCGTTCACGATCTCGGCAGGCCCGTGCTGATCATCCATGCGGAAGACGACAAGGAAGTCAGCGCCGATCATGCCCGCGCCTATGCCACCGCGGGCGATCATGTTCGCCTTTTCTGGGCAAACGGCTTCGGTCATCGCCGTATCGTCAGCGCCGCTCCCGTGCTGGCCGCGATCGGCGAGTTCCTGGCGGAAGCGCCGGCGTCACTTCAAGAAAATGCGTTCGAAACCGACGGTGAAACGGTTATATCCTTACTTCGGACCTCGGTGAGGCGCGTGTCATAGCAGCGTCACGCCTTGCGTCTAACCCGCCGGTATCCGGATCAAAATGACGTGAGGTAACATGCGGATCATCACTTCCGTTGAAGAATTGAATGAGCTCTATGGCGGCACGAGCGAAGCATCGATCGCCAAGGTGACCACTGCGTTGACGCCACTTTATCGCCGGATGATCGAAGCATCGCCCTTCATGGCGCTGGCGACGGTAGGCACGGAAGGGTTGGATTGCTCACCGCGCGGTGACTTGGGCGGTGTCGTGCGCGTGCAGGATGACAAGACGCTTTTGCTTCCCGACTGGCGCGGCAACAATCGTGTCGATTCACTGGCCAATATCGTCAGGGATCCCCGCATAGCGCTGATGTTCCTGATTCCCAGCTCGAACACCACGATGCGCCTCAATGGCCGTGCGGTCGTCTCCATCGAGGAAAGCCTGCTGGCGAGCTTCGAGATGGAGGGCAAGCATCCGCGCAGCGTCGTGGTGATCACCATCGACGAGGTCTATTTCCAATGCGCGCGGGCCGTGATGCGTGCCGAACTCTGGAAGACGGAGACATTTATCGATCCGGCGAGCCTGCCGACGCCCGGCATGTTGCTGAAGGCGGCGAAGGGCGATTTCGATCAAGAGACCTATGACCGCGAATGGCCGGCGCGAGCCGCCAAAAGCATGTGGTAATAAAAATCCGCCGGCGCGCCAGGAAGAGCGGCGCCGGCGGATTGGCTCTAGTTCTGATTTCAGCTCTAGCTTTTGTAGATTAGCCAGCTTTTCGTGAAGTCTTTCTGCATACCGTCTTGGTAGATACTGCTACAGTTACGGCCGGCGTTCTTGGCGCTATAGAGCGCAATGTCGGTCTTGCTGTAGAGTTCGCCGGGATCTCCGGCTTCCGAGGCCATGCAGATGCCGAGCGAAAGAGTGATCGGCCCGTAGTTGACTCCGGTGCGGGAGTTCTTGAACGGCGTTGCCTCGAGTGCACGGCGGATACGTTCGCAGACCGCCATGACCTCTTCCCGCGTGCCTTCCAGGATCAGCGCGAATTCCTCGCCGCCGGTACGGGCGACGAAGGCGTCGCGGCGGACATTGGCACGGATGAGAGAGGCGACGGTCGCGAGGATCTTGTCGCCGACCGGATGACCGTAGGTGTCGTTGATCTTCTTGAAGTAATCGATATCGGCCAGCACTAGCGCAGTGACGGGGCGGGCCATCTGATTGTCGAAGATGGTGGCCAGGCGATCATCGAAGGCGCGGCGATTGGAGAGTCGCGTCAGAGAGTCGGTATTGGCGATACGCTTGTATTCGTCCAACTCCTTGCGCACCTGGTCCATTTCGTGGCTGCGCTGGGCGACATTCTCGACGGTCTTTTCGCCGTGCGCCATGGTGTCGCCGGTCGCTTCCGCCAGCATGTCGATGGCGCTGCGTAGCAGGTCGACGCTGTTGTTGTTCTTGGACGTGATACGTTCGCACGTTTCGCCCAGCAGCCGATTGTAGCTTTCGAGTGAAGTCTGTTCTTGCCGCAGCGTGCGCAGTACAGCATCGAGCTCCGTGATCAGGCGGGTGTGAGCGTCGTCGAAAATCCGGCCGGCATGGTGGGCGAAGTGCTGGGCGCCGAGTGCGTCCAATTCTTCCTGCGTGGCGTTGCTGCCAAGCGCGGCAAGCTCGCGGGTCAAGGCAGGATTGGAACCAATATAGGCTTCATAGAAAAGTTCGTAATTGCGCGGGATCGGCGCGACCCCCATGGATCGCATGGCATAGGTAATCTGTCCTGCCACGTCGGGAACTTGCGCCTTGGGCGCAACCACCGTACTCATCGGCGAACTCCATTAAATGATTTCATGAAAGCACTGTTTTTACTTAGCCTAAGATTCTTTGAAAAAGATTAAGGCAATGAATATAAAATCTTACATGAAATCGGACAGAGAAATAACTTTACTGTGAAGAAGAAATGCTTGCAAAAAGAAGGCGCCAAGATGGCGCCTTCTTTTATGTGATTAGTGATAAAGGTCAGCCGAGATTGAGTTCTTGGAAGAAATCGTTGCCCTTGTTATCGATAACTATAAAGGCCGGGAAGTCTTCAACTTCGATTTTCCAGACTGCTTCCATGCCGAGCTCGGGATATTCCAACACCTCGACCTTTTTGATGCAGTCCTGAGCGAGACGGGCGGCCGGGCCACCGATCGAGCCGAGATAGAAACCGCCATGTGCCTTGCAGGCCTCGCGCACGGCGCGCGAGCGGTTACCCTTGGCGAGCATTACCATGGAGCCGCCGAAGGACTGGAACTGGTCCACGTAGCTGTCCATACGCCCGGCCGTCGTCGGGCCGAAGGAACCGGAGGCGTAGCCGGCGGGCGTCTTGGCAGGGCCAGCGTAGTAAACCGGGTGATTCTTCAGATAGTCCGGCATGCCCTGACCCTTTTCCAGGCGCTCGCGGATCTTTGCGTGCGCAAGGTCGCGGGCGACGATGATCGTGCCGGTCAGCGAGAGGCGGGTCTTGACCGGATGCTGCGACAGTTCCGCCAGGATCTCGGCCATCGGCTTGTTGAGGTCGATGCGGACCATCGATTCGGAAAGCTTGGCCTCGTCGATTTCGGGCATGTATTTCGACGGATCGGTTTCGAGCTGCTCGATGAAGATACCGTCGCGCGTGATCTTGCCCTTGGCCTGACGATCGGCGGAACAGGAGACGCCAAGGCCGATCGGCAGAGAAGCGCCATGACGGGGCAGGCGGATGACGCGGACGTCGTGGCAGAAATATTTGCCGCCGAACTGCGCACCGACGCCGAGGCTCTGCGTCAGCTTATGGATTTCCTTTTCCATTTCGATATCCCGGAAGGCGTGCCCGCTTTCGGAGCCTTCCGCGGGAAGACAGTCGAGATAGCGCGTCGAGGCAAGCTTGACCGTTTTGAGGTTCATCTCCGCCGACGTGCCGCCGATGACGATCGCCAGATGGTAGGGGGGACAGGCAGCCGTGCCGAGCGTCAGGATCTTTTCCTTGAGGAAATCCAGCATGCGATCGTGGGTGAGCAGCGACGGCGTGCCCTGATAGAGGAAGGTTTTGTTGGCCGAGCCGCCGCCCTTGGCGACGAAGAGGAATTCGTAGGCGTCGGTGCCTTCTTCGTAGATGTCGATCTGGGCGGGGAGATTGTTCTTGGTGTTCTTTTCCTCGAACATCTTGATGGGCGCGAGCTGCGAATAGCGCAGGTTCTTCTTCTCGTAGGCGTCGAGCACGCCCTTTGCCAGAGCCGCGCTGTCGCCGCCTTCGGTCCAGACGCGACGGCCTTTCTTGCCCATGATGATCGCGGTGCCGGTGTCCTGGCACATGGGCAGCACACCGCCGGCGGCGATATTGGCGTTTTTCAGCAGATCATAGGCAACGAAGCGGTCGTTATCGGTGGCTTCGGGGTCTTCTAGGATCGAGGCCAACTGCTTCAGGTGACCGGGGCGCAGCAGGTGATTGATATCCGCGAAAGCCGTCTCGGCGAGCAGGCGGATGCCTTCCGGGTCCACAGTCAGGATTTCCTGGCCCTTGAACGTGTCTACGGAGACGTAGTCGCCGGAAATCTTGCGATAGGGAGTGGCGTCGTCGCCGAGGGGAAAGAGATCGTCAGCCATGCGGGGGACCTTTCAATGCCTTGATGTGGCGGAGGAGACGTTTGCGAACGGTCTAAATCCGGCAAGGGTCAAATGCAATTGGTTGGATGCTATCTCGAAATTTCAAAAGGGAGGTTGTCATAGGGCATACGCGGGTCGGGTGGATTTTCCGGTGGGGAAATCTTGTGCCGGCCCCCTCACCCTAGCCCTCTGCCCGCATGCGGGCAGAGGGGACGGCCGTGCAAGACAATGGCGTTGGGAAATTCATAGTTTAACGAGGTAAACTCCCTCGCCCCGCATGAGCGGGATAGGGTTGGGGTGAGGGGGCCGGCAGACCATTGCGTCAGCCGGAAACCTGCCTGACGATCAATAAACGGGGAATTCACTTCGGCCCAATCATCGTTTCCGGACGAACAATTGCATCATAATCTTCTGCCGAGACCAGACCGCTCGCCAAAGCCTCCTCCTTCAACGTCGTACCATTCTTATGGGCCGTCTTGGCAATCTTGGCGGCATTGTCGTAGCCGATTTTCGGAGCGAGCGCTGTCACCAGCATCAGTGAACGCTCCAGGCCGGCCTTGATATTGTCCTCGCGCGCCTCGATGCCGACGACGCAATTGTCGGTGAAGGAAACGGCGGCGTCGCCGAGCAGTTGGACCGACTGCAGGAAGTTATAGGCCATCATCGGATTGTAGACGTTCAGCTCGAAATGACCCTGGCTGTCGGCAAAGGTCAGCGCGGTATTGTTGCCGAAGATGTGAATGCAGACCTGCGTTAGCGCCTCGCACTGCGTTGGATTGACTTTGCCCGGCATGATCGACGAGCCAGGCTCGTTTTCCGGCAAAGCCAGCTCGCCAAGGCCGGAGCGGGGGCCGGAGCCGAGCAGGCGGATATCGTTGGCGATCTTGAAGAGAGCGGCGGCAGCGGCATTGATGGCGCCATGGCTGAAGACCATCGAATCATGGGCGGCTAAGGCCTCGAACTTGTTCGGCGCGGTGACAAAGGGCAGGCCGGTGATCTCGGCGATCTCGTTCGCCACCTTTTCCGCAAAGCCGATCGGCGCGTTGAGGCCCGTTCCGACGGCCGTGCCGCCCTGTGCGAGTTCGCAAAGGCCCGGCAGTGTCAGTTCGATCCGCTTGATCGAAGACGCAACCTGGGCGGCATAGCCGGAAAACTCCTGGCCAAGCGTCAGTGGCGTGGCGTCCTGCGTGTGGGTGCGGCCGATCTTGATGATGTGGGCGAAGTCCGAAACCTTCTTTTCCAAGGCGGCATGCAGATGCCGCAGAGCCGGCAGCAGATGATGGACGATCTGCTCGGCGCAGGCGATATGCATCGCTGTCGGGTAGGTGTCGTTCGACGACTGGCTCATATTGACGTGATCGTTCGGATGCACCGGCTTCTTCGAGCCCATGACGCCGCCCAGCATTTCAATCGCGCGGTTCGAGATCACCTCATTGGCATTCATGTTCGACTGCGTGCCGGAGCCTGTTTGCCAGACGACCAGCGGGAAATGCTCGTTGAGCTTGCCGTCGATCACTTCCTGCGCCGCCTCGGCGATCACTTTACCGAGAGCGGGATCCAACTGGCTAAGCTCCACATTGGCGCGGGCGGCGGCCTGCTTCACAATACCGAGGGCACGTACGATCGACAGAGGCTGCTTCTCCCAGCCGATCTTGAAGTTGCCGAGCGAGCGCTGTGCCTGCGCGCCCCAATAGCGGTCGCTTGCCACTTCGATCGGGCCAAAAGTGTCGGTTTCGGTGCGGGTGGAGGTCATTGTCCCTGGTCCTGCTTTTCCGTTGAAAAGGATAGCTGTCATATAGGTCCGAACAATGCGCAAGGAAACAGCGGAAGGAGATTTTATGAGTGTTTCTATCATGTTTTTGACACGATAAGGAAGGCCGTGTTCTTTTTAACACGCTCGATAGATATTCTTCAGAGCGTCTTTATTGCCACTCAAAAACCGCGCGAAAATTCAATAAAAAATTAACTAATAATTTCATAATTTTGTGTGAACTAAACCGCGAAGTTCGCTTTCGCTTTTTCACACAAAGTTGAGGCATTGAACGAAAGACGGGGTCTGGCCGTTTTAATTCTAATGGTTAAACGGTGTTTGGAACATCGCGGCCGAGTTGATTGGAAAACAGCACCATCTGTCTCGAAACTACCGCTTGATACAGGGACTGATTAGAGAATGAAACTTGTCACCAAAGCCGCAGCATCCGTTCTGGCTCTTTCCTGCTGCATCGCCGCCGGCGCGACGTCCGCAAATGCAATGTCTCTCATGGACTTCATTCGCGGCGGGCAGGGACGCCAGCAGAGCACGCAAATCTCCGCCCCGGTCACGGCCAATCAGGCACCGACTGGTCTTGGCGCCGATGCGCCAGTACAGGCAAAAGAGCCGCTGCCCAGCGTCAGTGCGCCTAAATATTATACCTACAAACCCGATCCCATGCGCCTCGTGGCATCGAACCGCTTTGCCGATCCGGTGGTAACTGGCGCGGTCGCCGACGCATCCGCTACGCCGGTTGCGGTCGACACCAGCGCTTCGCAGCGTCGCTATCTGACCGAAGCTCGCGTGATGGCGACGAATGACGTCGCCAAGGCGCTCGAGGCTTACTATGCCGATCAGAGCAAGCCGCTCGTTTGGGTTGCCGACAACGCAGTCGGTGACAAGGCGAAGGCTGCCATGGCTGTTCTGGCCGATGCCGGCTCCGTTGGCCTTGATCCTGCCGACTATGCTGTCCAAGCGCCGAGCTTCGATCCGGCAAGCGTCGATCCGACGATGCGTGACCGCGCGTTGATGCAATTCGAACTTGCACTTTCCGGCAAGGTGCTGATGTTCGTTCAGGACACGATCCGCGGCCGTCTCGACCCGAACAAGATCTCCGGTTATCACGATTTCAAGCGCAAGGACGTCAATCTGACGCCGGTTCTCGGCCTGCTGCGTGCAAGCCCGGATGTCGCCGCCTATCTCAACAGCCGTAGCCCTTCGAACCAGGAGTTCGGGGAGCTGAAGGCTGAGCTTGCCAAGCTTCGCGCCGAAAGCGGCAATGACAGCACGCACATCTCCATCTCGTTGAGCGGCACCCTAAAGCCGGGCGGCAGTTCGCCGGAAATGGCCAACATCGTCAAGGCTATCCAGCATCGCGGCTCGGATGCGCTGAAGGTCAAGAACGCCGTGACGCTCGCTGCCTACAAGGGCACGCCGGACTATACGCCGGAGCTCGTCACGCTCGTCGAAGACTTCCAGAAGGAAAAGGGCCTGACGTCTGATGGCGTCATCGGCCAGTCTTCCGTTCGCGCCATGGTTGGCGAAAACAACGACTCGAAGATCCAGAAACTGGTCATCGCCATGGAGCAGTTGCGTTGGCTGCCGACTGAACTCGGCCCGCGCTACGTCTTCATCAACCAGCCGGCCTTCATGGTCTACTACCACAACAACAATCACGAACAACTGTCGATGCGCGTCGTCGTGGGCGGCAAGGAGCATCAGACCTTCTTCTTCGAAGATCAGGTCCAGACGGTCGAGTTCAACCCGTTCTGGGGCGTTCCGCAGTCGATCATCATCAACGAAATGCTGCCGAAGCTGCGCGCCGATCCGAACTATCTCGATCGCATGGGTTACCAGGTCGAAGTTGGTGGCCATGCCGTCGCGTCCACCAGCGTTGACTGGTATGGCTCGACGAAGAACGTCTCCGTCCGCCAGCCGCCGAGCAGCGACAATGCGCTGGGCGAGCTGAAGATCCTTTTCCCGAATTCGCATGCGATCTACATGCATGACACACCGCAGAAGAGCTTCTTCAAGAAGGATATGCGCGCGCTCAGCCACGGCTGCGTCCGTCTTGCAGATCCGCGTGCCATGGCTGCTGCCGTGCTGAACACGACGGTCGATGATATCGCAAAGCAGATCGCCACCGGCCAGAACAAAGCCGTGCCCGTGCCGCAGAAGTTCCCGATCTACATCGCCTACTTCACGGCTTGGCCGAACAAGGATGGCGTCGTGCAGTATTTCAACGACGTCTACGATCGCGATGCGGCAACGCAGAAGGCGCTCGACGCGACGACCAAGGCGCGCACCGCACAGATTTGATTGCGGATGAACTTTAAGAATACCGAGAGGCGGTCCATTGGACCGCCTTTTGTCATTTAAGTGCTTGGACCTGCAATCCTCGCGTGGATGCACGCGAAGAGGTTTCGTGTAAAGCCGAGGTAAATAAAAAAAAGGCTGGCTGGCGCTATTCCTTTGTTTCGATCCGCCATTCATGGGCGCCGAAGGTGACGTCAAAGCGCGAGAGGAACGAACGGCCGAGCAGACCGTCGATGGCACCGCCAAGTGCCATATCGTCGTTGAAGACGACGGTGGCGACGTCATTAGCCTCGACGCGTCCAATTTTCACCAGAGCCGCAGACGTTCGCGTGCCTTGCGATACGCCGTTGGCCGTCTGCAGCAAGATGTCGTTGGCGGAATCGACTTGCAGGTTGGCGCGGGACGCGAACGCCTTGGTGACGCTGACGAATCCGGCGCCGGTGTCGACTATGAAATTGCCACTGACGCCATTGATCGACACTTTGGCAACGATGACGTTCTTGCCCTGCGTTGGGAAACGATCGCTGCCTGTCGCATAGGTGGACGTACATTTTCCTTGTGCGGCATAGTTCTTGATGATGCCACGCACGACAGGGGTGTCGTTCCGATCAGGGTTGATCGAGATCCAGCTCTCCAGCGGAGTGATCGCCGCGCAATAGTCGCCGAGCGCACGGTAGCTGTCGGAAATGCCCTCATAGGTGAGGCTGTTCAGGTTTGCCACGTTCTCTGTGAGGCCGATAACTGAATAGTAGTCGCCGATGGCGTCGCGATATTTCTTTGCTCTTTGCCGGATTTGCGCTCGCAGGAAATGGTAATCCGGCACGCCCGGCGTCATCGTGATCAAGTCATTGGCGACCTTCAGCGCTTGGTCGAATTCGCTCAGATTAAGAAGAATGCTCGCCGCACTCTGAAGGGCAACATTGGAGGGGGTGCACTTATTGGAAAACGCCACAAGCACGATCGCAGCCTCGTGGCGATAACCCTGTGCCTGTAATTCCGTGCCGAATTGGTAGAGCGCGTTCCAATCACATGGCTCGCGACGCAGCATGTCAAGATAGGTGGACATCGGGTTACGACCGGCAACGACATTCGGCAGCGGATCGATATCGTACTGCTTATAGACGGCCAGCAACGCCGGATCCGGCTTCGCTGCTACCACCTTCTCGGCGTAACCAATAATGCGATCGCCATAGATGTAAGATGCAATGCCGGCGCAGAGCGCGATGCAAATTAGAACGGTGCGGAAGATGGGTGCGAAAGGCCCTTTGCGAGAGGGCAGTCTACCGGCATTGCGGTCTTCTGGGTCTGCTATGAGCAAGCGTGCGCTCCGCTGTCGAGATGCGTTGTACACTTCATCTTCGACGCACACCAAGCCGGATCATCTGTTGCAAAACCGGCCGATCGTTTCGTTTGAGCTGAGGCGTGAATGAGTTGTGGCGCAGGAGCGCGAATTACGCAAGACCCGCTACAACTCTAAGAAAAAAGACAGCGCTGGCGATTTTACGATCTGACGTTTCGCTGCTCTATGCAGCCAGCAGTCCGCGAACGAGGTCGGGTGTCAATTCGTCGTAATGCGTGATGACCCGGCTCGGTCCCAATGTTTCGACGCCGACATCGGAATAGCCGAAGGGCACGGCGATCGAAGGCACACCGGCATTGTGGGCGACCAATATGTCGTTGGCGCTGTCGCCGACCATGACTGTGCGGGAAAGTGTTCCGCCGGCGCGCTCGATGGTGCCGATCAGATGCTGTGCATCCGGCTTGCGGACGGTGAAGGTGTCGCCGCCGGTGATGACGTCGAAATAATGCGTCAGGTTCAGCCGCTCGATCAGCGTCACCGCCAGTTTTTCCAGCTTGTTCGTGCAGACCGCCAGACCAAAGCCTGCGGCCTTCAGCGCATCCATGGCGTTGACGATGCCGGGGAAAGGCTTGCTGTCGCCGGGCATGGTGTCGGTATAAAAAGCGATGAAGCGCTGCAGCAGCGGCGGCAGATCGCCGGATTCGAGCGGATGGCCGCGCAGGCGGCAGGCCCGTTCGATCA
Organism: Martinezella paranaensis; assembly: GCF_014200235.1. NCBI lineage: Bacteria > Pseudomonadati > Pseudomonadota > Alphaproteobacteria > Hyphomicrobiales > Rhizobiaceae > Martinezella > Martinezella paranaensis. The sequence continues at coordinate 453,502 of NZ_JACHBI010000003.1, forward strand.
TGGCTTGCGCGCCGTGCCCGACGAGATGCGTCAGGTTTTCGTAATTGACTGGAGCGAGATCGAGGCTGGCGATCGTATGGTTGAGGCTCGCGATGAGATCGGGCGCGGTGTCGATCAATGTGCCGTCGAGATCGAATACGACAAGGGGAGATTTCACGAGCAATCAGCCTTTGGGTAAGAAGAAGCAGGTCTTTTCGAGTTAAAAGATCAGGCTGGCAATTGCAACCAAAGCCTCTTTAAGCCCTGCCGAATATGGTCGCGGATTTCTATGAGGCGCCGTTATTTTGGCTTTCGTTTGCGGGGAGAGCCGTGTAAACAGCACTCCAACGTAACAATCGGGAGCAGGTGGCGCATGGACGCCCGCCAATTGAAGATCGAAGCTGCTAGAGCGGCTCTGGCCCATGTCGAAAGCGGCATGCGGCTCGGGATTGGCACGGGCAGCACGGCGGAAGAATTCGTTCGGTTGCTTGCCGAGAAGGTTGAGGCTGGCCTCGTGATCGAGGGCGTTCCGACCTCCGAGCGTACGGCAAAGCTCTGCGTCGAACTCGGCGTGCCGCTGAAGTCGCTCGATGAGCTTCCCGAGCTTGACCTTACCATCGACGGTGCCGATGAACTGGACGGCGCGCTGCGGCTGATCAAGGGCGGCGGCGGTGCTTTGCTGCGGGAAAAAATCGTCGCAGCTTCATCGGCCCGGATGATCGTCATTGCCGACCAGAGCAAGGTCGTCGAGACGCTTGGCGCGTTTCCGCTGCCGATCGAGGTCAATCCGTTCGGCCTCGTTTCCACGCGTATCAAGATCGAGAAGGCGGCATCCCGCCTTGGCCTCTCCGGGGCGCTCAGCCTGCGCCAGTCGGGCGATGGTAACTTCCTTACCGACGGTGGGCATTTCATTATCGACGCATCTTTTGGCCGCATTCCTGATGCAGAGGCGCTGTCGATTGAGCTGCATTCGATTCCCGGTGTTGTCGAACACGGGCTCTTCATCAACATGGCGACACTTGCGATCATTGCCGGTCCTGCCGGCGCACGCACGTTGCAGGCGAACAATACATAGGAGCACTGAACTCATGATCAAAATAGCGGGTCTTGGCCGTTTTGCCGCTGCGACCATCGTTCTTTCGGGAATCGCGCTCGGTTCCGCCAGCGCTCAGGAAGTCTCGGAAGAGCAGATCAAGGCCGCGCGGGCGGCAATCACCGCGCTCGGCATCACGAACCAGTTCGACAACATCCTGCCGAATCTCGCCGAGCAATTGAAGAGCACGATGATCCAGGCGAACCCGAACTTCGGTGACGCCATCAATTCGTCCGTCGATGCAACCGCACTTGCTCTGGCGCCGCGCCGCGCCGATCTCGAGCGGGAAGCTGCCGTGACCTATGCGAAGGCTTTTAGCACCGACGAACTGAAAGCGATTGCCGATTTCTACAACTCGCCGGCTGGCAAGAAGCTTCTCAAGGACGGCCCGATCGCAACGCGCGCGCTTTACAAGGCTGCCGATATCTGGGGGCAGGGCATCTCGCGGGATCTCGCCAACCAAAGCAGTGACGCTCTGCAGAAGGTTGTGAAGGCCCCGATCGCTCCCGTGCCGACGGACGCCACCGACAACGCTCAGCAGGCACCGGCGACGGCTCCAGCACAGAAGCCGGCAGCGAAGCAGAAGTAAGCTTGATCCTTTCCACGATCTCCACATTTTTCGGGATCGCGGACTAGACCTTCGAATTTCAAAGCCCGGATATCGTTCCGGGCTTTTCTTTTTGCCCTTCGAAATCCTATATCAGTGCCGATCCTTTGTCGGTGCGTTGCGTGCCGTTTCATTTCTGCAGGAGTATTCGAATGTCTTCCTTCGATTTCGATCTTTTCGTCATTGGCGGCGGTTCCGGCGGCGTGCGCGGCGCACGCGTTGCCGCGTCCCTCGGAAAGAAGGTCGGCATCGCCGAGGAATACCGCTATGGCGGCACCTGCGTTATCCGCGGCTGCGTTCCGAAGAAGCTCTTCGTCTACGCTTCGCAATATAGCGAGCATTTTGAGGACGCAGCCGGTTTCGGCTGGACGGTGGGCGAAAGCACATTCGACTGGAAGAAGCTGATCGAAGCGAAGGACAAGGAAATCGCCCGCCTGGAAGGGCTCTATCGCAAGGGGCTCGACAATGCCAAGGCCGAGATCTTCGATACGCGCGCCGAGCTGGTCGATGCCCATACGATCCGCCTGCTGAAGACTGGCAAAACCGTCACGGCCGAAACGATCGTCGTTGCCACCGGTGGTACGCCGAACCTGCATCTGGCGCTTCCCGGCCACGAGCTCTGCATCTCTTCCAATGAGGCGTTCCATCTGGAAGAGCTGCCGAAATCGATCCTGATTGCCGGCGGCGGCTATATCGCCGTGGAATTCGCCAACATCTTCCACGGGCTCGGTGTCGAGACGACATTGATCTATCGCGGCGCCGAGATCCTATCCCGCTTCGATCAGGACCTGCGCAAGGGCCTGCATGAGGCGATGGAGGCCAAGGGCATCCGTATCCTCTGCCACGACATCATCGAGCGGGTGACGAAGACGGAAGATGGCCTGAGCGTTCTGACGAAGAACGATAAGCGGCTGACGGTGGACACGGTGATGCTGGCGCTCGGCCGCACGCCGAACACCAAGAATATCGGGCTTGAGGCTGCCGGCGTCGCGGTCAACGAACTCGGTGCCATCATCGTCGATGAATATTCGCGGACATCGGTGCCGAACATCTACGCGCTTGGCGATGTCACAGATCGGGTACAACTGACCCCCGTGGCGATCCATGAGGCCATGTGCTTCATCGAAACCGTCTACAAGAACAATCCGACCCGCCCGGATCATGAACTGATCCCGACCGCCGTCTTCTCGCAGCCGGAGATCGGCACGGTCGGCCTGACCGAAGAGGACGCCGCGAAGCGGTTTCGGGACCTCGAAATTTATCGTGCCCAGTTCCGGCCGATGAAGGCAACATTGTCGGGCCGCAGCGAGAAGATAATCATGAAGCTGATCGTCAATGCCGCCGACCGCAAAGTGATCGGCGCGCATATTCTCGGCCATGACGCCGGCGAGATGGCGCAGTTGCTCGGCATTCCCGTGAAGGCCGGTTGCACCAAGGAAGATTTCGACCGCACCATGGCCGTTCACCCGACGGCGTCCGAAGAGTTGGTGACGATGTATACGCCGAGCTATCGCATCCGTAACGGCGAGCGCGTATAAAGAATTAGGCAGCAATTCCAACCGCGCACAAAAGACCATCTTGAATAGATGGTTCGCCTTTGCAAGCAGCCGGCAAAGGTTTATAAGCGCGCGTTATTTATGACGGCGAGACACTTGGCAAAGACCGAGTGCGAAAACAGGTGAGTGAGATGGCACAGAATTGGACACCGAATAGTTGGCGGCAAAAACCGATCCAGCAGGTGCCGGAATATCCGGATCAGGCAGCGCTGGCGGCTACCGAAGCGCAGCTTGCAAGCTATCCTCCGCTCGTTTTTGCCGGTGAAGCTCGTCGTTTAAAGGCGCATCTTGCCAATGTCGCCGAAGGCAACGGTTTTCTGCTTCAGGGTGGCGACTGTGCCGAAAGCTTCGCCGAGCATGGTGCCGACACCATCCGCGACTTCTTCCGCGCCTTCCTGCAGATGGCCGTCGTCCTGACCTTTGGTGCGCAACTGCCCGTCGTGAAGGTCGGCCGTATTGCCGGTCAGTTCGCCAAGCCGCGGTCTTCGAACATCGAAACGCAGAATGGCGTGTCGCTGCCGAGCTATCGCGGCGACATCATCAACGGCATCGAGTTCACCGAAGAAGCACGCATTCCCAATCCGGACCGTCAGATGATGGCTTACCGCCAGTCTGCCGCGACGCTGAACCTGCTGCGCGCCTTCGCCATGGGCGGCTACGCCAATCTCGAAAACGTGCAGAAGTGGATGCTCGGCTTCGTCAAGGACAGCCCGCAGGGCGAGCGCTACCGCAAGCTTGCCGATCGCATCGGCGAGACCATGGATTTCATGCGCGCGATTGGCATCACTGCCGAGAGCAATGCGAGTCTGCGCGAGACCGATTTCTTCACCAGCCACGAGGCGCTGCTGCTCGGCTATGAAGAAGCCTTCACCCGCGTCGATTCCACCACCGGCGACTGGTATGCCACCTCCGGGCACATGCTCTGGATCGGCGACCGCACGCGTCAGGCCGATCACGCCCATGTCGAATATTTCCGCGGCATCAAGAACCCGATCGGTCTGAAGTGCGGTCCTTCGCTGCAGGCGGACGATCTCATCAACCTGATCGATATTCTGAACCCGGAGAATGAAGCAGGTCGCCTGACGCTGATCTGCCGCTTCGGCCATGACAAGGTCGCCGACAATCTGCCGCGTCTCATTCGCGCTGTCGAGCGCGAAGGCCGCAAGGTCGTCTGGTCCTGCGATCCGATGCATGGCAACACGATCACGCTCAACAACTACAAGACCCGGCCGTTCGAGCGGATTTTGTCGGAAGTCGAAAGCTTCTTCCAGATTCACCGCGCCGAGGGCACGCATCCTGGCGGCATCCACATCGAGATGACCGGCAAGGATGTGACCGAATGCACAGGCGGCGCTCGCGCCGTCGGTGCAGAGGATCTGCAGGATCGCTACCATACCCATTGCGATCCGCGCTTGAATGCCGACCAGGCGCTGGAGCTTGCTTTCCTGCTCGCCGAACGCATGAAGGGCGGCCGGGACGAGAAGCGTATGCGCGCGCACGGCTGATCGAAAGCTGTCATCATCATTTGCAAACGGGCCGGCTCATACCGGCCCGTTTTTTGTGCAAATCAATCCTGCTGAAGCGTCCTTCACTTCTTTGCATTTGACGCGACGGACATCGTCGTCGAAGTTGTCGCGAAAAGAGAGGGGATCAGCATGAATGACGATCACACCGGCGCTTGCCTCTGCGGCAGCGTGCGTTTCAAAACACGTGGCCCATTGCGGGAGGTGGTCGCCTGTCACTGCTCGCAGTGCCGCAAGCAGACGGGGCTCTACTACGCCGCGACCAATGTTCCCCTCGACAACATCACGATCGAAGGCGAAGACGCGATCACCTGGTATCGCGCCAGCTCCTTTGCCCGTCGGGGCTTCTGCCGAACCTGCGGTTCGGCACTTTTCTGGGTCGCCGACGACGCCGGGGAAATCTCGATCATGGCTGGCCTCTTCGATAATCCAAGTGACCTAAAGCTGGCCTACCATATCTATTGTGCCGACAAGGGCGATTTTTACGAGATCGGCGATGGATTGCCGCAATACAAGCAAGGGCGGCCGGGATTGCTGACGGCAGGGCCTTCGGACCGACCAGAGGGTGAGCAGTCAATTTATTCGGAACCCTCGAAATCGAAATCATCATCGATCGCGAGACCCGGAGGTCTTTGATGGCCATGGCGAATAGCTCTGATCTCTATCAGATCACCAGCGACTTCGTAGTCGACCAGATAATCTCCCATAGTGAATCTCAGAACGCCGGGGATCGGTAATTCGTCGCTCTGAAAGCCCATTAACGGGAAAAGAAGCAGGTTGGTTTTGAGCCGATTCAGGTCGTCGAGAAAACGGAGAGCTGCAGCCGGACTTCTATCCTTCAGATATTGCGCCTCCGACCTGATGTATGCTCTGGCGCCAGCCGAAAGGCGAACTCGTTTCAAGCGGCCGCCCCTTTGACGACCTTCGCCACTTCACTGATGACATCGTCGAGATCGTATGCTTCGCCATTCGCCATCTCCCGGCGAGCCTTGGCGATCTCCAATACTTCACGACCTTCGGATGCGAGATATGATTTAAGCGCGCGGACAAAAACCCAACTGCGCGTCCGCTCGCAAACCTCAGCGATCTCCTCAATCTCTGCAAGAATGTCAGCGGGAACCCGCAAGGTGATGGGGTCGGAAAGCTCTCTTTGATTTTTCATCTATTTCACCTCCGTTTGTATTACAAAATAGAAGAAGATCGCTGAAAGTCAATTTCCGATCCTGAGTATGGCCTTTGACATCAAATCCCGTTCTTCTGTGCGACGAGCCTGTTCAGTTTCGCTATTTCCTCTCGCACCGCCGACAGCTCTGTCAGGACATGCAAGTCGATCTTCTGATGCAGGGACAGCACTTCCAATTCCGCCTTGAGATTGACTTCGTAATCCTTCGCAGCTTCGAAGCGGTCGCGTTCGGCCTGGCGGTTCTGCGACATCATGATGATCGGGGCCTGGATGGCGGCGAGCATGGAGAGGACGAGGTTGAGGAAGATGAAGGGGTAGGGGTCGAAGGCGCGGGTCATGAGCACGATGGTGTTGACGACGCACCAGACGACGAGGAAGGCGAGGAACGCCAGAATGAAGGACCAGGAGCCGCCCACGCGTGCAATACCGTCTGCGAGGCGTTCGCCGGTGGATGCCTCGGCTGAAAAGGCGGCGTTGATATCGGTGGAAACGATTTTCCGCTCATGCGCCTTTTTCAATACGCGTTTTTCGATCTCGCCGAGCTCCTCGGCCGTCTTGTCGAAATGCTGATGAACGAAATTGGGTAGATTATACATGGGAACACTCCGAAGACTTGGTCAATTTGGCCGCAAGTATTCGACTGCCCGCAGGAAATGCAATGCAAAAAGGGTCGCAGTCTAGCTGCTTTGGTCTGCCAGCAAGACATGCGACGGGAAGAACCGGTCGAGCCCATATTCGTGTCCGAACATCGCGTCATGCTGTAGATAGCGATACTCGCGCATCAGCGGATCGAGATTTTGCTCCTTGCGAGCCCAATCCGGAAAAGCCTGATTGTCGCGCGTCGCCAATTGGTAACGGTCGACGATGGTGTATTTCTTCTGCAGGCGGCCGAGAAAGCCGGTGTAGAACGGGTGCTCGTAGCCGGCGGTCTTGAGGATGTGATAGGGCAGTTGCGACGGGCTGATCGTCCCGACATCCTTGCGCACGCCCTTTTTGCTCGACCAGATGACCAGTGGCGTTTCGTGCTCACGCTTCATGATGTCGAGTGGCGCTTTTCGGGTCGCCACCTGCTCGGGCATGTAATTCGTATCCGGATAGACCGTGCCAAGCGGCGGCAGGTGATCGCCCCAGAGGACGATGATGGTCTCACGGTCGCGCTTAGACGCCCAATCCATCAGCATTTTCAAGCTCTGGTCGGCTTCCCGCACGCCTTGCGTATAGGTCGCAAGCGTGTCTCGATCGGCGTCGCTCAGATCGCCTTTGATATCGACCGTGTTTTCCGCATAGCGATGCGGTTCGTACGGGCCGTGGCCCTGTAGTGTGACGGCGAAGAAGAAGAACGGCCGCTCCATGGCATCGCCCTCGCGCATGATCTCCTTCATCAGCGAGTCGTCGGAGGCGAAAAGGCCGCGCTTCTCCATGGGTGGCATGGTCTCCTCGGTGCGGAACTCCTCGAAACCGAAAGCCTTGTAGACTTCGTTGCGGTTCCAGAACCAGCCGCTGAATGGATGGATGGAACGCGCGGCATAGCCTTCGCCGCGAAAGAAGGTGGCCAGCGACGGCATCGGCCGGCGGACATATTGCTGATAGGGGATGCTGCCATAGGGCAGGAAAGCGTTGGAGAAGCCGGTCAGAGCTTCGAACTCGACATTGGCGGTCATGCCGCCGAATTCGGGGGAGAAGACATAGCCCGACTGCGCCACGCGGATGTTCGGCATGGGGTCGGGCGTAAAGGTCAGACCGGAAAGCCTGGTCGGGTCCCAGAAAGACTCGCTCATCAGCATGATGATGTCAGGTTTTTCGCGTGGGCCGGAAAGATAGCCATAGTTGCGGGCAGGTATGGCATCGATCACATTTTGCCCATAGCCCGCAGGCGCTTTGACGTCGGCCATCGGCAGGTTCAGCGAGAAGGCGATGATGAAGCCGTTGTAACCGTAGTTTTCCTTCTGATCCCAGACGATGGGGATGATGCGCAGCTTTTCCCTGATGAAGGAATTTTGCGTCGGATCCATCTGCGAGACGAAGACGGCCATGAATGGCAGGCAGACGGACAGCCGCGCGATCCTTGCATTGCGCGAAAGCGCTGTCGCATGTCGCCAAGTATAGCGCCAGAGAAGGGCGAGTCCGACGATCGAGGCGATAATCCCGAGAGCGACGGCAACCGCCGTCCACGGCCGCTCGCGCACGATCACCGGCATGAGTTCCAGGATCTGATGCGCAAAAAGGAAGTCCGAAGGATAGAGCGGATCGGAAAGATAATGCTGCTTCTGATTGGAGATAAAGGCCGGAACCAGGACGAGGGGCACAACCAACAAGATCGATTGGTGCGCCCGGCCGAACATGGCGTCAAGCACCAGCATCAGCAACATGACGATGCCGACCGTGGTGAAGCCGGGATGGATCGGCGACATGAAATAGTCGGGGAGATCCGTCAGCTCACCGCGCGCGACCCATTCGACCACGACGATGGTGGAAAGTGCGAGCAGGAAGGTCAGAATAAGGCTGAGAAGCTGACGTAAAGCCGTCTGTTGTCGGCTCGCGGCACCAAGCTTTTGTAGAGGGGCAAATCTGCCTGCCAACGCAGAACTGGGGACCAGCGCGACCAAAGGTCTCTCCAATTTAATAAAACCTTTATATAATTGTCACCTCTCTGTCATGAACGGCAGGTGAACCGCAAGGCTCCCTTAGTATTTTTCGGTGGTAAAATACGTCCTTTGCGAGCACCGCGATCTTTGACACATGGAGAGGGCGGAAGGCGGTTGCGGAACGGGGTTGCGCTCGCTAAATATATGGCATGACAGAACAAAGCCCCATCACCCAGACCATCCGCATCGCTGTCGCCCAGCTTAACCCGACGGTCGGCGATGTCTCCGGCAACCTTGCAAAAGCGCGGGAAGCGCGGGCTGAGGCGGCGCGCGAGGGCGCTCAGCTTGTGCTGCTGACGGAGCTGTTCATCTCCGGTTATCCGCCGGAGGATCTGGTGTTGAAACCGGCCTTTATCCGCGCCTGCCGGAAGGCTGTGGAGAGCCTTGCGGCCGATACCGCCGATGGCGGGCCGGGCGTCGTCATCGGCTTTCCGCGTCAGGACGAGACCGGTCGCTACAATTCGGTGGCCGTGCTCGATGGCGGCAAGATTATCTTCGTCAGGGACAAGGTTGATCTGCCGAACTATGGCGAGTTCGATGAGAAGCGGGTCTTCGACGAAGGGACCATTGCGGGACCGGTTAATTTTCGCGGCGTTCGCATCGGTATTCCCATTTGCGAGGAGATCTGGAACGATCTCGGCATCTGCGAAACGCTGGCTGAAAGCGGAGCGGAAATTCTTCTCGTTCCGAATGGCTCTCCCTATTATCGCGGCAAGGTCGATGTCCGTCATCAGGTTGCGCTACGGCAGGTGATCGAGTCAGGCCTGCCGCTCATCTTTGCCGCCCAGGTTGGCGGTCAAGACGAACTGGTTTTCGACGGCGCAAGCTTCGGCTTCAACGCTGACAAGTCCTTGGCCTTCCAGATGAGCCAGTTCGAAACCGCATTGGCGGTGACGACCTGGAAGAAGAACGGCAATGGCTGGCACTGCGCCGAAGGCCCGATGGCCCATATTCCGGAGGGTGAGGAGGCGGATTACCGCGCCTGCCTGCTGGGCTTCCGCGACTACGTGAACAAGAACGGCTTCAAATCGGTCGTGCTTGGCCTTTCCGGCGGCATCGACTCGGCGATCTGCGCCGCCATCGCCGTCGACGCACTCGGCGAAGAGCGGGTGCGCACCGTTATGCTGCCTTACCGTTATACCTCGCAGGATTCGCTGAAGGATGCGGCCGATTGTGCCAAGGCGCTCGGCTGCCGCTACGACATCGTGCCGATCGAGGAGCCGGTGACCGGCTTCACCTCAGCGCTTTCGGATCTGTTCGAAGGCACCGACAGCGGCATCACCGAGGAAAATCTGCAGAGCCGTGCCCGCGGCACCATTCTCATGGCGATTTCCAACAAGTTCGGCTCGATGGTGGTGACCACGGGCAACAAGTCGGAAATGTCGGTCGGCTATGCCACGCTCTATGGCGACATGAACGGCGGCTTCAATCCGATCAAGGACCTCTACAAGATGCAGGTCTATGCGCTGTCGCGCTGGCGCAATCTGCATGTGCCGCCGGGCGCGCTTGGCCCATCGGGTGAGGTGATCCCGTTCAACATCATCGACAAGGCGCCGTCCGCCGAGCTGCGGCCTAACCAGACGGACCAGGATTCGCTGCCACCCTATCCGGTGCTCGACGATATTCTGGAATGCCTGGTGGAAAAGGAGATGGCGGTCGAGGAGATCGTTGCGCGTGGGCATGATGTTGCCACTGTCCATCGCGTCGAGCATCTGCTCTATCTCGCCGAATACAAGCGCCGCCAGTCGGCGCCAGGCGTGAAGATTACCAAGAAGAATTTCGGTCGCGATCGACGCTATCCGATCACCAACCGGTTCCGCGATCGTTGATCGCTACGCCCCGCGGCAAGTGGAGAGCCAATGCGCAGTTCGGTCGAGATCTACAACATCCGTACCGGTGAAAGCCGGGTCGTCTGGCAGACTGAGCGGCTGGTCGAGGCGCCGAATTTTTCGCCGGATGGGCGCTATCTGCTGCTGAATGGCGATGGCCTGCTTTATCGGCTCGCGCTCGATGGCAAGGCCGAGGCCGTTCAAGTCGATACCGGTTTTGCGACGCTCTGCAACAACGACCATGGCATATCGCCCGACGGTTCGCTGATCGCCATTTCCGACAAGACGGAACATGGCAAGTCCTGCATCTATGTCCTGCCCGCCGAGGATGGCACGCCACGGCAAGTGACGCGCAATCTGCCCTCTTATTGGCATGGCTGGTCGCCCGATGGGCAGCGGTTTTCCTATTGCGGCATTCGCGACGATGTCTTCGATATCTACACGATCTCTATCGATGGCGGCGAAGAGACGCGGCTGACGCATGGCGAAGGCCGCAATGACGGGCCTGACTATTCCGCCGATGGGCAATGGATCTATTTCAACTCCAGCCGCACCGGCCTGATGCAGATCTGGCGCATCCATCCCGATGGTACCGGGCTGCAGCAGATAACCAACGACAATTACGGCAACTGGTTCGCCCATCCGTCGCCGAAGAACGACAAGGTCGTGCTGATCTCCTACGACCCCGATGTCTTCGACCATCCGCGCGATCTCCATGTCCGGCTGCGGCTGATGGATATGGATGGCGGCAATCTCACAACGCTGTTCGAGCTTTTCGGCGGACAGGGGACGATCAATGTGCCGAACTGGTCACCGGATGGTGACGAGTTCGCCTATGTCCGCTACGAGCCGGCCTGATCTCTCTGGACAGGTCAGATGGCTCGCTATAAGTTCCGGATCGTTCGCAGGGCGCATCCGATCCGCGGGAAGGGCAAGGCCCACCTGATGCATAGAACGTAAGACTGCCACACCTCTTTTCAGTCTGTGGGCGCGGATACCGGACGTGAATGAAAGGAGGTCTTTCGTGACCACGCGCTCTCTGGCGGGCAATGCCACCGTCGATTCCCTGAAAAAACAGGCCAAGGCCTTTCTGAAAGCCGTTCATTCCGGCGAGGCAGCGGCACGCAGTCGTGTCCAGCCGTATTTCGCCAATGCCGCCGAAGTCGGGCTTCAGGAGATCCAGCTTGTTCTTGCCCGCGAGTATGGCTTCTCAAGCTGGACAAAACTCAAAGCGCATCTGGAAAGCGCCAATCGCGAGCAAACGCCTCGCGATCAGCTCGCCAACCAATTCCTGTCGCTGGCGACGGTTTCCTACTTCCCTCATATCCCGGCTGATCCGGTACGCTTCGATGAGGCGCGGCAATTGCTGGAGGGTAACCCTGAGCTTGCCGAGGACAGTATCTACATTGCCGCGGCACTTGGCGACGCCGCCGGTGTGGCGCGCTGGCTCGATCGGCAGCCGCAGCTTCTTGATCGGAAAGGCGGGCCTTACGATTGGTCGCCCTTGCTCTATGCCACCTATGCTCGCCTGCCTGGCCACTCCAGCTTGCCGGCGGCGCGGGTCCTGATAGAGCGTGGAGCGGATCCCAACGCCTTCTTCCTCGACGGCGGTCAATATCGCTTCACGGCATTGACCGGTGTTTTCGGAGAGGGAGAAGCCGGCAAGGTCAGGCAGCCGCCGCATCCCGACTGCGAGGCTTTCGCGCGCCTTTTGCTCGACGCCGGCGCGGAGGTGAATGACAGCCAGGCGCTCTATAACCGGATGTTCGAGCCCGACAATTCCTGCCTGGAATTGCTGCTTGAGTACGGGCTTTCCGCTGTCGACAAGAACAATTGGCTGGTGCGCGAAGACGGTCTGATGGTGGCGAATTCGCAGACGGTGTTCGACTATCAACTGGCTTGGGCCTGCGAGAAACGCATTGGCGCGCGCGTCAGGCTGCTGGTCGAGCATGGGGCTGACGTTAACAAGCCGGTCAATGGCCGAACGCCTTTTGAATGGGCACGGATCGGTGGCGACAAGGATCTTGCGCTGTACCTTGTGCAAAAGGGCGCTGTTGCCGTTCGGCTCAAGACGGAGGACTGGGTTTATATCCAGATTATGACCGGTAATATGCCCGTCGATCTCGGGATATTTGCAGATCACATAAAGAGAATAGCGCGTGAGCTCGACATTCCCGAAGCGATGCAGCGGATTTACCCCGCGATGCTGCACGAAGCGGCGGGGGACAATGCCTTCGAGCCGGTCCGCCGGATGCTTGCTCTCGGCTTCGACGTCAACGCCATGACCAGCCGCACGCCGCTGCATGAGGCTGCCCTGCATGGCTATATCGACATGGCGAAGCTGCTGATCGAACATGGGGCCGACACCACCATCCGCGATCCCTATTACTATTCACCGCCGATCGATTGGGCGGAATACAACGGCAAGGAGGAGATGGTCGAATTCCTGAAGACGAAGCCGCTCGATGTCTTTGCGGCTGCCGCCTTTGGCCAAGTTGAGCAATTGGCCGCGCGTCTAAAAAAACATCCTCATCAGATCAACGTCCGCTTCGGCGATTTTCGTCCACACGGGCAGGCGAGCGCAGACCGCGACTGGTTGACGCCGCTCGGCTTTGCCATCCTCAATGCTCAGGTCGATGCGATGCGCTTTCTGCTGGAGCGCGGCGCCGATCGTTCGGTGAGAGATGCATCCGGCCTCTCGTACCGGGATCTGGCGCGGGAAACGGGCGATGAGGCGATCGTCTCGCTGCTCAAAGCGGCTATTGTGCCGGCTGCGGACCGGCCGCTTTCGGATGTTTGAGATCGATGCCACCTTGGTCGGTCGCGAGGAATTGCGGTCCGACCTGGCGCACCTTGTTTGCCGAGGGATCGTAAGGCCGGTCCGCCGGCATTTGTCTGGGTTGAATCTGGGTGACTGCCGGCGCCGAGGTCGTCGGCATCTGCCGTTGCGGCAACGTCGCGTCCGGCTGGGGCTTCCGCGTCTCGATTGACGTGACCGAGCTTTCGGGTTGCGCCAGCGACTGCTCTTCAGGTGTGTAAGGCTCCTGCTTCAACCGGGTGTTGATAACAGTGTCCGGCTCGGCTGACGCGGGAGCGTTGCAGCCATTGCGTTGCATGGTAGCGAGCAATTGGCGGCGTTGTGCCCCTTCGGCGTCGACGCGGGTCAAGCTCAACTCGCGCTCATCCATCAGTGAACCAAGGTCCTGCTGCATCCGGTCCAGCGACGTCTGCATCTCATCGCAGGCGCCACTATCCCCGGAGCCGGAACCGAAGATCACCACGCTGCTGTCGGAAGCACAGCCCTGATTGCGCATATCGCTCTTTAGCTGCCGGATCATGAGATTCTGTTGGGCGATAGCGCGCGAAAGCTGCCGTGTCTCGGCGCTGGCACCGACAACCTGCGTGATATTGGCAAACCGGCCGTGCAGTTCGTCGCAGAGCGTATTCGTCTGCGCCGAAGCCGGCGATGCAACCAAGAGGGACAACAAAAGACAGGAGAAGGAATTTCTGCCGCGGTTCACGATTTTGCTCTTCGAAAGCGGTTCGACTTTGAGAAAGAATACAGCGTGGAGCTTAACAACGTCCCTATCAGAAATACACTTCTGGTAGGAGGATTCCTGCGAAATGATCAAAGACGGAGCATGGCTTCGCCTCTTGTCGCCGTTTGGTGACTTTGCCAGGCAAATTTTCGACACAATCGGAAACCGACCGCCATGAGCCCGTCGGACCGCCTCAGAAGACGGTCCGACAAGGTTGTTGCCTCAATTCGGCTGGGAAGCCTCGACCACAGCAAGGGCCGCCATATTGACGACGCCGCGCGACGTGACGGACGGCGACAGGATGTGGGCGGGGAGCGCCGTGCCGAGAAGGATCGGGCCGACATGCAGGCCGTCGGTCATGGTCTTGACCACGCCGAGGGTGATGTTGGCGGCGTCGAGATTTGGGAAGACCAGCAGGTTTGCTTCGCCGGTAAGCGTGCTGTCCGGCATGACGTGACGGCGCAGGCTTTCGGAGATGGCGCTGTCGCCATGCATTTCGCCGTCGACTTCCAGCTCCGGTGCCATTTCGCGGACAAGCGCCAGGGCATTGCGCATCTTGGTCGCGCTTTCCGATTCCCGCGACCCGAAATTCGAATGCGAAACGAGAGCGGCCCGCGGCGAAATGCCGAAGCGTTTGATTTCTTCGGCTGCCAGCACCGCCGACTCGGCGATCTCCTCGGCATTCGGATTAAAGGTGACATAGGTGTCGGTGTAGAAGGTCGCGCCGCGCTGCGAGATCAGCAGGCTGAGCGCCGAGAAATCGCGAACATCGGGGCGTTTGCCGATGATCTGGCGTACGACGCGCAGATGGCGTTCGTAACGGCCTTCGAGGCCGCAGATCAGCGCATCGGCCTCGCCGCGCTTCAGCGCCAGGGCGCCGATGACGGTGGTGTTGGTGCGCACGATCGTTCGCGCTGCTTCCGGAATGACACCGCTGCGGCCGACCAGCGAGAAATAGAGCTCGACATATTCGCGGAAGCGCGGATCGTCTTCCGGATTGATGACGGCGAAATCGGTATTCGGCCGGATCTTCAAGCCATAGCGCTTCAGGCGGGTCTCGATAACGGACGGACGTCCGATCAGGATCGGAACCGCAGTGCCTTCTTCAAGAAGAACCTGGGCAGCGCGCAGCACGCGCTCATCCTCGCCTTCGGAGAAGACGACGCGCTTGCGCTCCGCGGTTTTGGCTGCGGCGAAAATCGGCTTCATGATGAAGCCGGAGCGGAAGACGAAGCGGTTGAGTTCGTCCATATAGGCGTCGAAATCGGCAATCGGGCGCAGGGCCACACCGCTTTCGGCCGCGGCTCTCGCAACGGCGGGCGCAATGCGCAGGATCAGACGCGGGTCGAAGGGCGAGGGGATCAGGTAATTCGGCCCGAAGACCGGCGTTTCGCCGGTATAGGCGCGTGCGGCAACATCGGACGGCTCCTCGCGGGCAAGCGACGCGATGGCGCGCACTGCGGCCATCTTCATTTCCTCGTTGATCGTCTTGGCGCCGCAGTCGAGCGCGCCCCGGAAGATATAGGGGAAACAGAGGACGTTGTTGACCTGGTTCGGAAAGTCCGAACGGCCGGTGCAGATCATCGCGTCCGGTCGGGCGGCACGGGCGAGATCCGGCATGATTTCTGGTGTCGGATTGGCGAGCGCCATGATCAGCGGCTTCTCCGCCATCTGCTCCAACAGCTCAGGCTTCAATACGCCGGCGGCAGAGAGGCCGAGAAAAACATCGGCGCCGGGGATCGACTCGGCAAGCACGCGCTTATCGCTCTTCTGGGCATAAACGGACTTCCATTCGTCCATCAGCTCGGTACGGCCTTCATAGACGAGGCCTTCGATATCGTGGACCCAGATGTTTTCACGCTTGGCGCCGAGGATGACCAGCAGGTTGAGGCAGGCAAGCGCCGCCGCGCCGGCGCCCGAAGCAACGATCTTGACGTCTTCGATCTTCTTGCCGGCCAATTCAAGCCCGTTGAGAATAGCGGCGGCAACGATGATGGCGGTACCGTGCTGATCGTCGTGGAATACCGGGATCTCCATCTTTTCGCGCAGACGACGTTCGACGTCGAAGCACTCGGGCGCCTTGATGTCTTCCAGATTGATGCCGCCGAAGGTCGGCTCCAGCGCGGAAATCGCGCTGACCATCTCATCGACGGTGGGTGCGGCAACTTCGATGTCGAAGACATCGATGCCGGCGAATTTCTTGAAGAGTACAGCCTTGCCTTCCATTACGGGCTTGGAGGCAAGCGGACCGATATTGCCGAGACCGAGGACGGCCGAACCGTTGGAGATGACCGCGACGAGATTGCCGCGCGAGGTGTAGTCGAAGGCCGTTTCCGGATTGTCGCGGATGGCAAGGCAGGGCGCGGCAACGCCGGGAGAATAGGCAAGCGCCAGGTCGCGTTGGTTGCCGAGCGGCTTCGTCGCCTGGATTTCCAGCTTGCCGGGACGGGGATAGCGATGAAAGAAGAGAGCCTGGTCGTCGAGATTGCCACTCGCCATGTTCTTGGCTGCCTTCGATGTGTCGTGCGTATCCATTACGCTCCTCCATTCCTGCTTGCGCGCTCGCGTTTGATTCCCCCTGCATACATCAATCACCCAGGGTGCACAGTATGCAATTGACGCGGACAGAAGGTTTTTTGTCGCGTCGTTTTCAGAATTGTTTTTCCGGTCCGCAAACGCTGACTTCCGGACCCGATGGTAAGCGAAGGGCGAAAATGCGTCACATGGGGGTCACGGCGCTGGCCTATGAGGGCAAAAACGGAGGAACGCTCATGACCCTCATCGCTTCCCACCGCGGCGGTACGCATCTGTGGCCTGAAAACACCCGGCTCGCCTTTTCCGAAACCGCCAAGCTCGATGTCGATCTCGTCGAATTCGATGTGCACCAGACGCGTGACAACAAGCTTGTCATCCATCACGACGCGTTGATCGACCGCATGACGGATGGCAAGGGCGCGATCGCCGATTTCAGCTATGACGAACTGATGCGCCATATCGTCATCGGCAGTGGCGGCGAGACCATTCCGACACTTGCCCAGACCATCGATATCTTCGGGCCGTCCGCGGTCGACCTTCGCTTGGAGATCAAGGCGAGGCCGGACGGAAAACCCTATGAAGGCATGGAAGGCCGTATTGCGGACGAGCTGTTGGCGACCGACATGCTGCAGCGGACAATGGTGACCAGTTTCGCGCTCCCGCGCCTGGAGGTTTTCAGCGTCGCGCTGGAGGAGCGTGGCCTGAATGCCGGCGAACTTCTGGGCCTTATCTTTCTCTGTTCGCCCTTGATGGTCGCGCAAATCGGCTGGAGAGGCGTCATTGCCGCACTCGGCCGGTTTGGCGTCCGCGAGATTGCCTTGCGGGCCGAGTCCATCGATGCCGAAGTAACGGAGTTCTTTCGGAAAAACGGCGTGACGGTGCACGGCTGGGCGGCTCACACCAGCGAGGCAGCAAAGGCGATGTTTCGCCTCGGTGTCGCAAGTTTCACAACCGATCGCCCAGATCTCGCCATAGCTGCAAAGCGCGGCTGATCTTGCGCGATAGTCCTATCGCACAGGATTTGTCATCATCCTGAAACACGAGTCTGGTTTTGGAATAGCCAACGTAGGATAGGGCACGGACATAGAGTTCGTGAATGAAAACATGAATGTCAGGCGGTTTCGAACGCTATTCATTTCTGACGTGCACCTCGGCTCGAAAGCAGCCAAGGCGGACTATCTGATCGATTTTCTGCGCCATCACGAAGCGGACACCATCTTTCTTGTCGGCGACATCGTCGACGGCTGGCGGCTGAAGCGCACCTGGTACTGGCCGCAGGATTGCAACGACGTGGTGCAGAAGCTGCTGCGTAAAGCGCGCAAGGGCACCCGCATCGTCTATATCCCCGGCAATCACGACGAATTCCTGCGCGATTTCCCCGGCATGCATTTCGGCGGCATCGAAGTGGCGCAGCGGGCGATCCACGAGACCGCTGACGGCAAGAAATACCTCGTCCTGCACGGCGACGAATTCGACGTCGTCGTCCGCAACGCGCGTCTGCTCGCCTATCTCGGCGATTGGGCTTACGATATGGCGATCCTCATCAATGTCGGCCTCGCCGCGGTTCGCCGCCGCCTGAACATGCCCTATTGGTCGTTCTCGGCCTGGGCGAAGCTTCAGGTCAAGCATGCGGTCAACTTCATCGGCGAGTTCCAGCGCGTTGTGGTCGAAGAGGCCAAGCGCAACGATGCCGACGGCGTCATCTGCGGCCACATCCATCACGCCATCATCGAGGATTTCGATGGCATCCGGTATATCAACACCGGCGACTGGGTCGAAAGCTGCACGGCGATCGCCGAGCATGAAGACGGCACTTTCGAGCTGATCACCTGGCAGACGATCACCGAGGTACAGCCGGTCGGCGCCGCCATCGAGGATCTGTCGGAAACCCTTGGGGTGCGGGCGGCATAATATGCGCCGCTCACGCATCCGATAACGCGCCGTCACATTTTTTGATCGTCGTTATCTGATTGCAGCCTCATATTTTCCCTGAAACGTTTCGATCGGGCTATTTCTCGCCATAGTCGTATTCACGATGGAGTGATAGGGAGCAATCAGTTTCCCTTCAGGTCTGTCATGATTCCCGCGACAAAATCTCTCCAGGGCGAGGGCGCTCCTCCGCATTTTCGTTTGCGCACCGCCTTGTCCTATTGTGCTCCGTTGCTCGTCAACGGGATCGCCTTGCCGTTTTTCCCCGTCTGGCTGGCGGGACTGAATTTCGGTGACCGCGAGATCGGTCTCATCCTCGCTGTACCGATGGTGGTTCGCGTTCTTGTCGTGCCCATTGTCGGCATCCTGGCCGATCGCGTCGAGGAACGTGCGAATGTGTTGTTCTGGTCGGGCGCACTGTCGCTGCTGACGGCGATCGCGCTTTACTGGACAAGCGATTTCTGGCCGGTTCTGCTGGTCTACGGCATTCAGGGGGCGACATACGCGCCTTACTTACCCGTCGTGGAATCGATCGCCATTTCCGGCGTGCGGCGCTGGCGTTTCGATTATGGCTCGATGCGCGTATGGGGATCGATTGCTTTCATCTTCTCGACCCTTATCGGCGGTCAGATGATCCAGAAATGGGGTGGCAGCATGGTTCTGCCCAGCATGGTCGGCGGCTTTTTCCTGACGACGGTGATGGCCTTCTTCTGTCCGCGCATTGGACCGACACGCCGGCGCAATCAGCCGATCAACCTGCAGGCGCCGACCGGCGGCGGGCTGCGCTCACCGCAGTTGTTGATCACCATGATCGGTGTGTCGGTGCAGCAGTCCAGCCATGCCGTGCTGTATACCTTCGCGTCGATCTATTGGCGGACGCTCGGTTTTTCCGGCACGCAGATCGCCGTCCTCTGGAGCATAGGGGTCGCGGCGGAGGTCATGGTCTTCTTCATGTCGAAGATGCTGAGCCGTCGTTTCAGCGCCTGGACGCTGATTTTCTTCGGCTCAAGCATGTGTGTCCTGCGCTGGATATTGTTTCCGATCAACTTCGGTTTCATCGGCTATTTCGTGCTGCAGTGCTTTCATTCCTGCACCTATGCCTGCGTCCATACCGGCATTCAGCGCCGTATCGTCGCCTCGGTGCAGGAAGCCCAGGAGGCTTCCGCCCAGGGCTCTTATTTCTTTTATAACGGCATGTTTCTCGGGCTTATGACGCTTGCTTCCGGCTATCTCTACGCGTGGCTCGGTGTTTCCAGCTATTATGTCATGGCCGGTGTTGCAGCTTTCGGCCTCGCCATGGTGGTGCTTGCCCGCAATCTTCAGCCCCACAGTTCCGGGTTTGGCGAAAGGGCGGGCGAGGCCTCCTGAAGGCGGGCAAAACGAATTCATTTGGATATCAAAATGCTATGGCATATTTTGACATCGGCGCGGCATGGAAATCGCCTATGCACTCGGATATTAACCATTACCGTCGAGCTGGGATTCCTGAGTCGGCGATTGTGACGCAAGATCTGAAAGACGCATGAGTTTGAAAGCAGCCGAACAAAGCCCCGATGCACCGAGGATCGATGACGAGCCTGATGGCAACGGGCATCGCTATCGGCTGGAAGGCAATTGGCGTAGTGCCAATGTGCACGGCGTGTTGCGGCAGATCGATCAGCTTACGAAACAGCATGGCGGCGATCATGTGGTGATCGATCTCTCTGATCTCTCCGATGTCGACACCGCGGGGGCGCTGCTGATCCGTCGCCTGAGGGAGAGCCAGGAAGCGCACGGCGTTACGGTCAGCATCGACGGCTCCAATCCCCATATCGATGAGCTGCTTACCGCCTTTACCGAAGACCCGAACCAGGAGGCGGCGGAGCCCAAGCCAAAGAAATCGCTCGCGGAACGGATTTTCGCACCGATCGGCGAAAGCGTTTACGAGATATGGGGCAATCTCGTCGCGGCCATGTACATACTCGGTTCGGCGGTGCGCGGCGCGCAGCTCAAGTTCGGGCGCGGCAGCGGTGTTTCGCCGGCTTCGATCGTCAATCAGATCGACCATATGGCGGTGCGCGCCGTGCCGATCATCCTGCTGATGTCCTTTCTGATCGGTGCGATCATCGCGCAGCAAGGCGCATTCCAGCTTCGCTATTTCGGCGCCGAAATCTTCGTCGTCGATCTCGTCGGTATCCTGCAATTGCGCGAAATCGGCGTGCTGCTGACCGCCATCATGATCGCCGGCCGTTCAGGCAGCGCCATTACTGCCGAAATCGGCTCGATGAAGATGCGCGAAGAGGTCGACGCCCTGAAGGTCATGGGTCTGAACCCGGTCGGCGTTCTGATCTTCCCCCGGCTGGTGGCATTGACCGTCGCGTTGCCGCTGTTGACCATCCTTGCCAATTTCGCCTCGCTTGGCGGCGCGGCTGTGGTCGCCTGGGCCTATTCCGGCATCACCTTCGCCACTTTCGTTTCGCGCCTGCACGAGGCGATCAGTCTCTCCACCGTCATCTCGGGCATGATCAAGGCGCCGTTCATGGCGCTGGTCATTGGCATCGTTGCTGCGGTCGAAGGGCTGAAGGTGGGTGGCAGCGCCGAATCGCTTGGCCAGCATGTGACGCAGTCCGTTGTGAAATCGATTTTCGTGGTGATCCTGATGGACGGGCTGTTTGCGATGTTCTACGCAGCGATCGATTTCTGAGGGCCGGCAAGGATGAGCGCGCTTCACTCGGAAATCCCGTTGGACAAGGATGAGCAGGGCAGAGATATCGTACTCTCCGCGCAGGACGTGACCGTCGCTTTCGGATCGAAAGTAGTGCTCGACAAGTTGAACCTCAATATCTATCGCGGCGAAATCCTGGGTTTCGTCGGCGCTTCCGGCGCAGGTAAGTCGGTGCTGCTGCGCACAGTGCTGCGGTTGCTGCCGCGCCGTTCCGGCAAGATCGAGATCCTCGGCGAAGACTATGACAAGCTCTCGGAGCCGGAGCGCAACAGGCTGGATATGCGCCTGGGCGTGCTGTTCCAGCAGGGCGCGCTGTTTTCCTCGCTGACGGTGAAGGAGAACATCCAGGTACCGATGCGGGAATATCTCGATCTGCCGCAGGCCCTGATGGACGAGCTGGCACATCTGAAGATCCGCATGGTTGGCCTGGCCGCCGATGCTGCCGATAAATATCCGTCCGAGCTTTCCGGCGGCATGATCAAACGCGCCGCCCTTGCCAGGGCCCTGGCCCTCGACCCAGATCTCGTTTTCCTGGACGAGCCGACATCCGGCCTTGATCCGATCGGTGCAGCGGAATTCGACGAGCTGATCGCCAAGTTGCGCGACACGCTCGGCCTGACGGTCTATATGGTGACTCACGACCTCGACAGCCTGTTTTCCGTTTGCGACCGTATCGCCGTTCTCGGACAGAAGCGGGTATTGGTGGAGGGAACGGTTGAAGACATGCTGGCCTGCGACGACCCTTGGGTGCAGTCCTATTTCCGGGGCAAACGTGCGCGATCAATCGTGCCGCGGGAGGACATAGGGAATCGCAACGACGACAATGGCGCTGGCGCCAACAGCCGCAAGAAGTAACTGGAACAATGGAAACCAAAGCCAACTACACGATCGTCGGGTTCTTCACGCTGCTGGTCATCGCAGCCGCCTTCGGCTTTGTCTATTGGATGGCGGAATATGGCCGCGGCGGTCCGATGGCCGAGCTGGTCGTTCGCATTCCTGGTTCGGCAAACGGCCTCAGCGTCGGCTCGCCCGTCCGCTTCAATGGCATTCAGGTCGGCTCCGTGCAGGGGCTTTCGATCGATGCCGATGATCCGAACTATTCGCTGGCCTTTACCGAAGTGCGCGCCGACGCGCCGGTCTATACGTCCACCAAGGCCATTCTGGAAATCCAGGGCCTGACGGGTGCGGCCTATATCGAGCTTTCCGGCGGTCGCAATGGCGACGAGAACATCCTCAAGCGGTCGATCGAAACCGGTAAGCGGGCAGTATTGCTCGCCGACCAGTCGAGCGTGACAAACCTGCTTGCTACCGCCGACAAGATCCTGAACCGCGCCAACGACACAATTGGCGACGTCCAGGGCTTCATCTCCGACTCCCGAGGGCCGCTGACCGATACGGTGCGCAACGCGCAGAAGTTCTCAAAGGCGCTGGCTGACAATTCCGACAATATCGACAAGTTCCTCGCCAGCGTCGGACAGCTCTCCGATACCATCAAGAGCGTATCGCCTCGTGTCGAATCGACGCTGGATGCGATCGAGAAGCTGGTGCGCGCCGTCGATGCGAACAAGATCAATGACGTCGTCAACAATGCCGACAAGATCACCGCCAATGTGGCTGACGCGACGACCGATCTGAAGGGGACGATCGCATCCTTCAAGAAGACCGCCGATACCTATACGACCTTCGGCGAGAATGCACAAAAGACCCTGGACCGCGTCGATGCGATCATAGCGCAGATCGATCCCAACAAGGTGAAGGGTTCGATGGACGATATCGCCGAGGTGACCAAGGACGCCAGAAAGGCCGTGATATCTATCCGCGATGTTGCCAATTCGGTTGCGGCTCATCAGCAGGATATCGATCAGACGATTGCCAATGGCAAGGATATTTCCAACAAGCTGAATTCCGCCTCCAACAAGGTCGACGGCATTCTCACCAAGGTCGACTCGCTGCTCGGCTCCGGCGATACGAAGTCGCTGTTTGCGGAGGCAAGGGACACGCTCCAATCCTTCAAGACGATGGCGGACAATCTCAACGCCCGGATCGGGCCGATCGCCGACAACCTGCAGAAGTTCTCGAGCGGCGGCCTGCGCGACGTGCAGTCTCTCGTCAACGATATGCGAGGCACGGTTAATAACCTTAACAATACAATCACTAACTTCGACCGCAATCCGCAGCGCCTGATTTTCGGCGGCGATACCGTCAAGCAATATGACGGCCGGGCGAGGCGTTAATGAAAAGCAATTTTTGGGCTGCAAGGGATAGGCTGACTATGGTTGGTTGCGTTTCGGGTGAGCGTTTTCAAGTGAATCGAAAGGCAGCGATCGTTCTGCCGCTGCTTGCAGCTTTACTTAGCGGTTGCGGTTCAGCCGCCGTCAATGACACGTATGATCTCACGGCCGCGGTCAAGGCGAGCGGCCCGTCGATGAAGCGCCGGCAGATTCTGATCCCGCTGCCGACCGCGCTGCAGCCGCTCGACAGCAATCAGATCGTGATCCGCGTTTCGCCCCGGGAGATTCAGTATCTCGGCAAGTCGCAGTGGAGCGACAAGCTGAGCCGGATAGTGCAGTCGAAGCTGGTCGAAGCCTTCGAAAACACCGGCAAGCTCGGCGGCGTCGGCGTGCCGGGGCAGGGGCTGGCGATCGACTATCAGATCGTCACGGATATCAGGTCCTTTGAGATCGATACGGCGGCGGGCCAGAAATCGGCTGCTGTCGAAATCTCGGTTAAGATTCTCAACGACCGCTCGGGCACGGTCAAGGCGCAGAATGTCTTTCGCAAGGTCGTGCCGGTCAGCGGCGGCAGCAATCCGGATTTCGTTCGAGGGCTCGACACGGCCTTTGCCGGCGTGACGGCCGAACTCGTCGATTGGACGCTGCGCTCGATTTAGAGCAAATCCAGGTAAGGTTCGAAGCAGTTTTCGTACCGAAGTTGCTAAAGGACCGAGCCGTCTATCGCTCCATCAGGGACTTCAACGTGCCAAGGTCCTTCTCGATGTGCGCTGCGTCTGCGGTGAATTGCTCGTCGGTCATTCCCGGCAATCTTAGCAGCGTGAACATGACCTCGCAGCCATCGCCATTCGGCACGACGCGGAGCGCGTTTTGAACCTTCAAGCCGGATTCGATTGTTACCGTATGATCGATGACGCCGAATTCGTTGCGAGGCGCGAAGCTGACGCGGACGGTGCCGAGAATGCCCTTGGCAACCCAATCCTCGCCATCCTGCTCCAAACCCGATGCGAGTCCGGAGGCCCAGAGCGGCATGTTTTCCGGACGGCCGGCAAAGCCGTAAACTTCCTTCCAAGGGCGATCGATGGAGATATGAACGATCTTTGCGGTCATGGTCGACATGGATACCTCCTCCTGTATATTTGTCCTTTGTGAATTACCGAATTGGGCACGGACCGGCTCAATGGAAAGGCCGGTTCTTGAAGAATCCTGGGGCATTCTTGCACGGTCCTGCAATGGAGACGATTCGAGGCCGGCAAAGGCTTGCCGTTTCACGCCCGGAGTGCAACAACATCGGCTAACGCAGAGCCTGAAAATCGGAGTCAGTTTTTTCGGGTTATGTGTCATTTCAAAGTGTTATTGCGTCCTTTGCCCGTGTTCAGGCCGTGCAGCGCAGTACGCAGCCCATTGGAGGATTGTCGTGGAAAAGGCAGAAATCGGACTGATCGGTCTCGCTGTCATGGGATCGAATCTGGCGCTCAACATTGCCGAAAAGGGCAATAAAATCGCGGTGTTCAACCGCACGCCGCAGGTGACGGATGAGTTCTATGCGAACGCCGGTGCGCTGAAAGACAAGATCATTCCCTGCAAGACGATCGAGGAGTTCGTCGAAGCGATCCGTCCGCCGCGGCCGATCATCATCATGATCAAGGCCGGCGAGCCGGTCGACCAGCAGATGGCGGCGTTGCAGCCGTATCTCGACAAGGGCGACATCATGATCGACGCTGGCAACGCCAATTTCCGCGATACGATTTCGCGCTTCGACCGTCTGAAGGATACCGGCCTGACCTTCATCGGCATGGGTGTTTCGGGTGGTGAGGAAGGCGCGCGTCATGGTCCGTCGATCATGGTCGGCGGCACGGAAGAATCCTACAAGCGCGTCGAGAAGGTGCTGACTTCGATCGCCGCGAAGTACAAGGACGATCCGTGCGTCGCCTGGCTGGGCAATGACGGCGCCGGTCATTTCGTCAAGACGATCCATAACGGCATCGAATATGCCGACATGCAGATGATCGCCGAGATCTACGGCATCCTGCGCGACGGCCTCGGCAAGAGCGCCGCAGAGATCAGTGGCATCTTCGGCGAATGGAACAAGGGCCGGCTGAACTCCTACCTGATCGAGATCACCGAGAAGGTTCTGGCCGCCAAGGACCCGGCGACCGGCAATGCCATGCCCGACGTCATCCTCGACAAGGCGGGCCAGAAGGGCACCGGCAAATGGTCTGCCATCGAGGCTCAGAACATGGGCATCCCGGCAACCGCTATCGAAGCCGCTGTCGCAGCTCGTAGCCTGTCGGCCATCAAGGGGCAGCGCGAAGCCGCCCAGGAGATTTTCGGCACGCCGGATTATAAGTTCCCGATCGGCTTTGGTCCCGATTTGCTGAAGGATCTGGAGCTGGCACTCTTTGCCGCCAAGATCGGTGCCTATGCACAGGGCTTTGCCGTGATGGCGGAAGCCTCGAAGGAGTTCAACTGGTCGCTGCCGATGCCGGTCATCGCCAAGATCTGGCGCGCGGGCTGCATCATCCGTTCGCAGTTCCTCGATGAAATCACCAGCGCCTTCACCAAGGCGCCGGATGCCGCCAACCTCATCGTGACGCCGGCCTTCGCCGCCATGGTCAAGGAATCGATCCCGTCGCTGCGCCGCATTGTTTCTGCGGCCACGGCTTCCGGCCTGCCGGTTCCGGCTCTGGCTTCGGCGCTGACCTATTTCGACGCCTACCGCCAAGCTCGCGGCACTGCGAACCTCATTCAGGCGCAACGCGACTTCTTCGGCGCCCATGGTTTTGACCGCGTCGATGGCAAGGACATCCATCACGGCCCGTGGGGCAGCGGCGCGAACGGCTGATCCGCCGCTTCGGATTGAAGAGACTAAAGGAAAGGCCCGCCGGACATTTTCGGCGGGCCTTTTTCTTGTGAAGGTCAGCTTCGTTAGCTCTTTGGCCAGACAGGCGGGCTGATACTTTGCAGCAACTCGGGCTCGACGCCGTCTATGCGCGCAATGACCGCCTTACCCAGTTCCCGACCGGCTTGGCGAAAATCTTCGAGGATCGAGATGATTTCCGGGCGTATCCAGCTCAGCACATCCGTCGATTGCTTGGCGACCATATCGATATCGTGGCCGAGACGGAAACCTGCCGCTTCGAGGCCGGCATTGACGGCGATGGCGCCGGCGCTGCTGGAACAGACGAAGCCGTCAGGCGCATGGGGGGAACGCATCAGTTCCTCGACCGTATCCTTGATTTCGGAAAGCGTCGTGTCGGTACTGGCTCTCAGCGGAACCTCCTGGGCGTTGCATTCGCGCAGTCCCGTTTGAAAGCCGATCTGGGTGTGCAGGTAATAGGTGAGTTTGCCCGGCGGCTGCAAAAGCGCGATCCGCCGCCGCCCCTTGGCGACCAGGGCACGCACCGCCTCGCGCGCAAAAGCCTCGTTGTCGAAGTCGTGAAAAGGGTGGGAAATTCCCATATTCGTGCGCCCATGTGTCGCGAAAGGCATCCCGCGCTCGTGCATGAGTTCCACACGCGGATCGTCCGGCTCCGTGCGTGAGATGATGACGCCATCGGCCGAGCCGGTGTCCAGAATATAGCGCACGGGGACCAGCGGGTCCTTGCTATGCGAGTGCGGCGTAATGACAAGATGATATTGCGTACCGGCCAGAACCTCGGAAATGCCGAAGACCATCTGACTGGTGAAGCCCATGATTTCTTCGTCGATGCTGAGTACCAGGGCGATAACGTTGGTCTTCCCGGTCCTGAGACGCACGCCGGCACGATTGGGCTGATACCCCAATTGCCGGGCGACCATGCGCACGCGCTCCTTGGTCTCGGCGCCGATGTCAGGAGCATCTTTCAAGGCGCGTGAGACGGTGGTTATTCCGAGCCCGGTCATGAAGGCGATCGTCTTGAGCGTCGGTCGCTCGTGGGCGGATTGCGTGCCGCCGCCGGAAATCTTCTTACTGTCCATGTCCTGCAATGCTGCCTCCCGCGACCATCCGCTTATATTGCCTGCCGTAGCGCTGCAAGCATATGCGCGATGTGGTCACTCCTCCCTCGTCTCGAAAATCTGTAACGATACAGTAGAAAAGTCGAGCGCTTTTTCTGACGTCGATAGAGCCGGTATACCCGGCAGTTGAATCCACAGGTCCTGCCGAAAATTTTGCAAGTGCGAAAGGCAATTGAAAGGAGCTGGTGAATGATGATGAAAATAACGAAATATAATCAATAAATTAAATTGCTTCGTCACCCGGAAATGATGAGATGAATAGTCGGGCACTTTGGCTTATTTAGGAGAAGGAATGTAATCTTAAGTGGTATATTTGAGCTTGCTGAAAAATTTTGCGGGCGGGCGGTTGCGCGTTGAAAATGATTAGACTACGTTTTTCCGGTAACGTTTCAGTGAGGGAGGAGAACTCATGAATATTCGTTTGATGGCCGTTGCACTGGCTGCTTCCGTCGCGTTGCCGCTTGGTGCGGCCAAGGCAACTGACCTTGAAGTAACGCATTGGTGGACGTCCGGTGGTGAAGCTGCCGCCGTGGCCGAATTGGCAAAGGCGTTCGACGCGACCGGCAATCACTGGGTCGATGGTGCGATTGCCGGCTCGGGCAGCACTGCGCGTCCGATCATGGTCAGCCGCATCACCGGCGGCGACCCGATGGGTGCCACCCAATTCAACCATGGACGTCAGGCCGAGGAGCTTGTGCAGGCCGGTCTCATGCGCGATCTGACCGATGTCGCAACGCAGGAGCATTGGAAGGACATTATCCGTCCGTCGAGCCTGCTCGATTCCTGCACGATCAACGGCAAGATCTATTGCGCACCGGTCAATATTCACTCCTGGCAGTGGCTCTGGCTTTCGAATGCCGCCTTCAAGAAGGCCGGCGTTCCGGTTCCGAAGAATTGGGATGAATTTGTCGCCGCCGCTCCCGCGCTGGAGAAGGCAGGCATCGTTCCGCTCGCTGTAGGCGGTCAGCCCTGGCAGGCAACCGGTGCCTTCGACGTGCTGATGGTCGCGATCGCCGGCAAGGACACCTACCAGAAAGTATTCGGCGACAGGGATGCCAAAGTAGCGGCCGGTCCGGAAATCGCGAAGGTCTTCAAGGCCGCCGACGACGCCCGCAAGATGTCCAAGGGCTCCAACGTTCAGGATTGGAACCAGGCGACGAACATGGTCATCACCGGCAAGGCCGGCGGCCAGATCATGGGCGACTGGGCGCAGGGCGAATTTGCCCTCGCAGGGCAAAAGGCCGGCACGGACTACACCTGCCTTCCGGGTCTCGGTGTCAACGAAATCATCTCGACGGGCGGTGACGCATTCTACTTCCCGCTGCTGAAGGACGAGGCGAAGTCGAAGGCTCAGGAAGCTCTCGCCAAGACGCTTCTCGATCCGAAGACCCAGGTTGCCTTCAATCTCAAGAAGGGCTCGTTGCCCGTGCGTGGCGATGTGGACCTCGCAGCGGCGAACGACTGCATGAAGAAGGGCCTGGAGATTCTGAAGAAGGGCAATGTGATCCAGGGTACGGACCAACTTCTCTCTGCCGATACGCAGAAGCAGAAAGAAGATCTGTTCTCCGAGTTCTTCGCCAGTCCTTCGATGACGCCGGAAGCGGCGCAGAAGCGCTTCGTCGAGATCATCTCTGCGGCCGATTGATCCCAATCTTCTCGCTGTAGTGATACCGGCCCCTTGTGGGTCGGTATCACGGTCGGGACGCATCATGTTACCCGGCTAATTACAGCGCTTCTTATAGGCGGCCGGCCCACACGGATGTGACGGTCGACCGCCGATGAGGAGGGAGCGGCAGGAGCTGCGGTCATTGACCAGTTCCAGATCACCGAAGCAGTCGCGCTTCAGGAGGAGGCACAATGACGGGTCAAGCGAAAGCCGGCCGGCCAAATCAATATCTGCGCAATCTGAATTCGAAGATTGCATCCATTCCAATGATCCTTACGGCTGTCGTCATCTTTTTGGGCGGCACGATCTGGACGGTCGTTTATTCCTTCACCAATTCGAAGCTGCTGCCACGTCTCAGCTTCGTCGGACTGGATCAATACTACCGCCTGTGGGCAGCACCTCGGTGGGTCGTGTCCATTGAAAATCTCGCGGTTTACGGCATCTTTTCGTTGATCTTCAGTCTCGTCATCGGCTTCGTGCTGGCTGCGCTGATGGACCAGAAGATCCGGTTCGAAAATACCTTCCGCACGATTTTCCTTTATCCCTTCGCCCTCTCCTTCATCGTCACCGGCCTCGTCTGGCAGTGGCTGCTCAATCCCGAATTCGGCATCCAGTCGGTGGTGCGTTCGCTCGGTTGGACCACCTTCACCTTCGATCCGCTCTATACGCCGAGCATCGTCATCTACGGCGTGCTGATCGCTGCGCTCTGGCAGGGAACGGGCCTTGTGATGTGCTTGATGCTCGCCGGCCTGCGCGGCATCGATGAAGACATCTGGAAAGCAGCGCGCGTCGATGGGATCCCCATGTGGAAGACCTATCTGTTCATTGTCATTCCGATGATGCGCCCGGTCTTCATCACCACGCTGGTCATCATCGCCAGCGGTATCGTCAAGGTCTACGACCTTGTCGTCGCGCAAACGAGCGGCGGACCTGGCATCGCTTCGGAAGTCCCGGCGAAATACGTCTACGACTACATGTTCCAGGCGCAGAACCTCGGTCAGGGGTTTGCAGCCTCCACCATGATGCTGGTGACCGTCGCTATCGTCATTATCCCCTGGGCCTATCTGGAATTCGGCGGAGGGCGCAACCGTGTCTGATACAATCACTCTTAAGAATGCGAACAGCGGCGCCGTTGCGACTGACAAGGCGCTCTCGGAACCGCAGGGTGCAAAGCCGCGCCGCGCGATTTCCGGCCGCAACATCATGCTCTACGGCACGCTCTTCGTTGCCGCCACCTACTATCTGCTGCCGCTTTATGTGATGATCGTTACATCCCTGAAGGGCATGCCGGAAATCCGGCTTGGCAACATCTTCGCACCGCCGCTGGAGATCACGTTCGAACCCTGGGTGAAAGCCTGGGCAACGGCTTGCACCGGTCTCAATTGCGACGGTCTTTCCCGCGGGTTCTGGAATTCCGTACGCATCACCGTGCCGTCCACGATCTTTTCGATCGCAGTCGCTTCAGTCAATGGTTATGCGCTTGCCAACTGGCGGTTCAAGGGCGCGGATTTCTTCTTCGCGATCCTCATCGTCGGCGCGTTCATCCCCTATCAGGTGATGATCTATCCGATCGTCATCGTGCTGCGCGAAATCGGGATCTACGGCACGCTCAGCGGACTGATCCTGGTGCACTGCATCTTCGGCATGCCGATCCTGACCTTGCTGTTCCGCAATTATTTCGCATCGCTGCCCGTGGAGCTTTTCAAGGCTGCGCGTATCGACGGGGCGGGTTTCTGGCAGATTTTCCTGCAGATCATGCTGCCCATGTCGCTGCCGATCTTCGTCGTTGCCATGATCCTGCAGATTACGGGCATCTGGAACGACTTCCTGTTCGGCGTCGTCTTCACCAGGCCGGAGTATTACCCGATGACTGTGCAGCTCAACAATATCGTCAATTCTGTCCAGGGTGTGAAGGAATACAACGTCAACATGGCTGCAACGATCCTGACGGGTCTTGTTCCATTGGTCGTTTATTTCGTGTCGGGACGGCTTTTCGTTCGCGGCATTGCCGCCGGCGCCGTGAAGGGGTGATCCATGACCAGCAGCGTTTCCATCAAAGACCTGTCGCTTGATTTCGGCGCGGTCACGGTTCTGAAAAACCTCAACCTCGAGATCAACGACGGCGAATTCCTCGTGCTGCTCGGCTCGTCCGGCTGTGGCAAGTCGACATTGCTCAACTGCATCGCCGGCCTGCTGGACATCACCGAAGGCAAGATCTTCATCAAGGGCAAGAACGTCACCTGGGAAGAGCCCAAGGATCGCGGCATCGGCATGGTGTTCCAATCCTATGCGCTCTATCCGCAGATGACGGTTGAAAAGAACCTTTCCTTTGGGCTGCGCGTCGCCAAGCTGCCGCAGGCGGAGATCGACAAGCGCATCGCGCGGGCCGCTGAGATCTTGCAGATCCAGCCGCTCTTGAAGCGCAAGCCGGCCGAGCTTTCGGGTGGCCAGCGCCAGCGCGTAGCGATCGGCCGTGCCCTGGTGCGCGATGTCGACGTGTTCCTGTTCGATGAGCCCTTGTCGAACCTCGATGCCAAGCTGCGTTCGGAACTGCGCGTCGAAATCAAGCGTCTGCACCAGTCGCTGAAGAACACGATGATCTATGTCACCCACGACCAGATCGAGGCGCTGACGCTTGCCGACCGCATCGCCATCATGAAGAGCGGCATCATCCAGCAGCTCGACGATCCGGCAACGATCTACAACAGGCCGCGCAATCTCTTCGTTGCCGGCTTCATCGGATCGCCGTCGATGAATTTCCTGCATGGCGAGCTGGTGAGCCGCGAGGGCAAGATAGCCTTCGCCACCAATGATGTGATTTTCTCGCTCGCTGGCTATGATGCCGGCGAGGCATTGGAGCCGGGCCGTAAGGTCATTCTCGGGGTTCGGCCCGAGCACATCAAGGTGAACGAGGATCTGGGTCCCGATACGGAGGTGCACAATGCGACCGTCGATATCGAAGAGCCGATGGGTGCCGATAACCTGCTTTGGCTCAAGCACGCTGGCCACACCATGTCGGTGCGTATCAACGGGGCGCGGCGCTTCAGCGCGGGTGCGCGTGTGAAGCTCGGCTTCGATATGTCGCTCGCCTCGCTCTTCGACGCTGAGACAGAGCTCAGAATATAATCACATGAATGGAGGCGGCTTTTGTCGCCTCCATATGCAGCGGTTCTGGAGGTCCGATGTCGTCTTCACTTAATGGCACTTTTTTTGTCGATCTGGCTGGTCAGTGGCGGCTCACCTCGCCGGACAGCGATCATTCCATCTCCATGCCCGTGCCGGGCGACGTCCATACCGCCCTTCATGCCGCAGACGTCATTCCGGATCCCTATTTCGGCCGCAACGAAGAGGTGGTGCAGTGGGTCGCAAAGCAAGATTGGCAAGTCGAACGTAGCTTTACGCTCGATGATGCAGAAGGCGACTGGTATCTCGACATCGACTATCTGGACACGGTCGCGAGCGTTTATGTCAACGATACGCTCGTCCTCGAAGGCGACAATTGCTTCCAGCGCTACCGCCCAGATGTCTCCAAGGCACTGAAGACGGGCCAGAATACCGTCCGCATCGTGCTGCATTCGAGCATCAAGGCGGGTGCGGAACTTCAGGCAAAGCAGCCGTTCTACATTCCCTACAGCACCGCCAATTCGCCAATCCCGAACGGCAACATGCTGCGCAAGCCGCAATGCCATTTCGGCTGGGACTGGAATATCGCTGTCGCACCGCTCGGCCTCTACGGCACGGTTGCGCTGAAGAAGCTCGAGACTGCCCGCATCGAGAATGTAGTGACCCGCCAGGTGCACAATACCGACGGCTCGGTCGACCTGATGGTGACTGTGGCGCTGTTCGCAAGGGGCATCGGCGTAGCCCAAGTCTATTTCTCGCTCGGCGATGAACGTGTGCGGCTCGACATCGGCGTCAATGCCGGCGAGACCTCGGTGACGCATGTCCTCCATATCGACAAGCCAAAGCTCTGGTGGCCGGCTGGCAGCGGCGAACAGGCTCTTTACATGCTCTCCGTCGAGACCAATTCCGAGACGGTGACCCGGCAGATCGGTCTGCGCACCGTCGAGCTGATCACGGACGAGGATGAAGCGGGCAGCCGTTTTGCACTCAAGGTCAACGGACGCGAAATCTTCGCCCGCGGCGCCAACTGGATTCCGGCAGATGCGCTGTTTTCACGTTCAAGCCCTGCTTTGACCGAGGACCTGTTGCAGTCGGCCGCTGCAGCCAACATGAACATCATCCGCATTTGGGGCGGCGGTTTTTACGAACATGACTGGTTCTACGATATCTGCGACCGCCTGGGTCTGATGATCTGGCAGGACTTCATGTTCGCCTGCAATCTTTATCCCTCGACCGGCGATTTCCTGGGGAATGTTGAAGCGGAGGTCGGCTATCAGGTCAAGCGCCTGGCGACGCACCCGTCGATCGTGCTCTGGTGCGGCGACAATGAGCTCGTGGGGGCGCTCACCTGGTTCGAGGAATCCCGCAGGGATCGCGACCGCTATCTTGTTTCCTACGATCGCCTGAATCGGACGATCGAGCAGGCGATGAAGAAAGCTGCGCCGGACGCGATCTGGTGGCCGTCGAGCCCGGCGTCCGGCTATCTCAATTTCGGCGACGCCTGGCATGCCGACGGCTCCGGCGACATGCATTACTGGTCGGTCTGGCACGAGAACAAGTCCTTCGACAATTACCGTTCCGTGCGCCCGCGCTTCTGCTCGGAATTCGGTTTCCAGTCCTACACGTCGCTGCCTGTCATCAAGACCTATGCCGCCGCCAAGGATATGAATATCGCGTCGCCGGTGATGGAACTGCACCAGAAGAATGCCGGCGGCAACGAGCGCATCGCCGGCACGATGTTCCGCTATTTCCGCTTCCCGAAGGACTTTCCGAATTTCGTCTACCTGAGCCAGGTGCAGCAGGGCCTCGCCATCAAGACGGCGGTGGAATATTGGCGGTCGCTCAAGCCGCATTGCATGGGCACCATCTATTGGCAGCTCAATGACACTTGGCCGGTGGCTTCCTGGTCGAGCCTCGATTACGGCGGGCGTTGGAAGGCGATGCATTATCTCGTGCGCCGCTTCTTCCAGCCGGTTTCGGTCGCAGCCATTCCCTCCGAGGACAACCAGACCATCCGCTTCTCGCTCGTCAATGACACCAATGCCGATGTCACCGTCGACATTGCCGTGTCGCTGCTCAAGCTCGATGGCGAGCGCGTGCCGCTGACGAAGGCTCATGCGGTCTGCACGCCGGATGCGGCCGTCACCGCGCTGTCGATCGACGTATCTCAGGTGCCGGCCGATTGCCTGTTGGCGTGGCATTTCACCGCATCGAACGGAATGGGCGGCGAGGGGCACTATGTTCACGGCACCTACAAGGCTTTGGAGCTTCAACCCGCAGGTCTTACCGTGCAACGGGAGGAGATCGAGGAGGACGGCACGTTGCAGCTCACCGTGACGGCGAAGGGATTGGCGCTGTTCGTGATGATCGAAAGCGAGACGGAAGGGCGTTACTCCGACAACGCCTTCGATCTTGCCGCCGGTGAGAGCCGCCGCATCGTCTTCACGCCGGCTAAACCGCTTGCCGGCAGCGTTCCCGACTTCCGCTTCTACGATTTGCAGTCCAGCCAATCGGTGGACTGAGATACCAGCCGCCTTTCGGTGGCGACTTACGGGCCGCAGGCCCAAAACAGACGGCCGCGAGGCCATTGGAGGAAATATCGATGACGAAACTTGGATTCCAGCTTTATAGCGCCCGCAATTTTCAGCCTTATTCGGATATCCTCGCAAAGCTCGGCAAGGCCGGTTATGCGGAAGTCGAAGGTTTTGGCGGCATCTATTCCGATCTGGACGAAGCTGGTTTGAAGAGCCTGCGTGCCGAGCTCGACAAGAACGGCCTGGCCATGGCGAGCGGCCATTTCAGCCCGGATTTCCTTGATGGGCAGGTGCAGAAATCGCTGACCGTTGCCAAGGTCCTCGGCATGGATTCGATCTATGCGCCGCACTTGGCCGCCGATCAGCGCCCGAAGGATGCTGCCGGCTGGCTCGCTTTCGGCAAGCGTCTGCATGAGATGAGCAAGCCCTACAAGGATGCCGGCTTCGAGTTCGGTTGGCACAATCACGACTTCGAATTCGTCAAACAGGCCGATGGCTCGCTGCCGATCGAACAGATCTTCGAAGGCGCTCCGGATATCTCCTGGGAAGCTGATATTGCCTGGGTCGTCCGCGGCGGCGCAGATCCCTTCGCATGGATCGAAAAGCTCGGCTCGCGCATTTCCTCCGTCCACGTCAAGGACATCGCCCCGGCTGGCGAAAACAAGGATGAAGACGGCTGGGCCGACCTCGGTCACGGCACTGTCCCGTGGCCGAAGCTGATTAAGGCGCTCGCCGGCACCAAGGCAAAGCACTATGTGCTCGAGCACGACAATCCGAGCGATATCGATCGCTTGATCACCCGTTCCATCGCATCCTTCAAGACCTACTGAGGCATTCCACATGACTAAGGAACTTGGCGTCGGCATCATCGGATGCGGCAATATCTCAACCACCTATTTCAAGCTTTCTCCGCTCTTCAAGGGCCTGAAAGTGCTCGCCTGCGCTGATATCAACATGGACGCGGCGCGCCTGCGCGCCGAGGAATATCAGGTGAAGGCGCAAACGATCGACGAACTGCTCGCCAATGACGAGCTCGACGTCATCGTCAACCTGACGATCCCGGATGCGCATTTCCCGGTTTCCAAGCGCATCCTGGAGGCCGGAAAGCACGTCTACTCCGAAAAGCCGCTGGTGCTGACGCTGGAGCAGGGCGAAGAGCTGCGCCGTATCGCCAAGGAAAAGGGGCTTGCCGTCGGCTGCGCTCCAGACACCTTCCTCGGCGGCGCCCATCAGCTCGCTCGCAAGTTCATCGACGACGGCGGCATCGGCCGTATTACCTCGGGCGCCTGCTATGTCATGAGCCCGGGCATGGAAATGTGGCATCCGAACCCGGACTTTTTCTTCCTGCCGGGCGGCGGTCCGATCCTTGATCTCGGCCCCTATTACGTCGCCAACCTCATCAACCTGATCGGCCCGGTCAAGCGTGTCGGCGCCATGACGTCGATGGCGTCGGAAACCCGTACCATCACCAGCGAGCCGCGCAGCGGCGAGGTCATCCCGGTGAAGACGCCGACGACGATCCAGGCGCTGCTGGAATTCGTCAGCGGCGCAACGGTGACATTGACGGCAAGCTGGGATGTCTGGTCGCATCGCCATGCCAATATGGAACTCTACGGCACCGAAGGTTCGCTCTACGTGCCCGATCCAAACTTCTTCGGCGGCACGGTCGAAGCCAGCGGCCGCAGCAAGGACATCAAGCCAATCGATGAATGGGCGCATCCTTTCGGCATTATCAATCAGGAGAGCCCGAACGGCGCACGAGCCAACTACCGCACGGCAGGCCTTGCCGACATGGCGGCAGCACTGATCGAGGGCCGCGATGCCCGCTGCTCGCTCGACCGTACGCTGCACGGTGTCGATGTCATGACCTCGATCCTGAAATCGGGTGCGGAGAACCGTTTCATCGATCTGACCACGACCTGCACGCAGCCGGCCGCACTTGGCATCGAAGAGGCGCAGGAGCTCTTGAAGTGAGCGCGGGAAAAGCTAGTTTGCGCGCGGGTAATTAGCCCGCGCGTTTTTCATCACAGAGGAATTGGAACTATGGCTTGGCAACCGGCATCCGATCGCTATGCGAACATGAAATACAACAGAACAGGCCGCTCCGGTCTGAAGCTGCCGGCGGTTTCGCTAGGGCTCTGGCACAATTTCGGCGGTGATACCCCGCATGATCGCAAGGTCGACATGTGCCGCACCGCTTTCGATCTCGGCATCACCCATTTCGACCTCGCCAACAATTACGGTCCGCCTCCCGGCAGCGCCGAAACCGCCTTTGGCGAAATTCTGCGCACCGATTTCGCCGGCCTGCGCGACGAGCTGATCATTTCCTCCAAGGCCGGCTACGACATGTGGCCGGGTCCCTATGGCGAATGGGGCAGCCGCAAATACCTGATCGCTTCCTGCGACCAGAGCCTGAAGCGCATGGGTCTCGACTATGTCGATATCTTCTATTCGCATCGCTTCGATCCGGATACGCCGCTGGAAGAGACCTGCGGTGCGCTCGATCATATCGTTCGTTCGGGCAGGGCGCTTTATGTCGGTATCTCCTCCTACAATTCGCAGCGCACCCGCGAAGCCGCAGCCATTTTGAAGGATCTCGGCACGCCCTGCCTGATCCACCAGCCGAGCTATTCCATGCTCAATCGCTGGGTCGAGGATGACGGCCTTGTGGACGTGCTGGAAGACCTCGGCATCGGCTCGATTGTCTTCTCGCCGCTTGCACAGGGGATGTTGACCACGAAATATCTGGGCGGCATTCCCGAGGACAGCCGCGCTGCCCAGAACCATTTCCTGAAGCGCGACTTCATCCGTCCGTCGATCATCGACAATATCCGCAAGCTCAACGAGATCGCGGAGAAGCGTGGCCAGACGCTGGCGCAAATGGCGATCGCGTGGGTTCTGCGCGGCGGCCGCGTTACCTCCGCACTGATCGGCGCCAGCCGCTCGTCGCAGATCGTCGATTGCGTCAAGGCGCTCGACAATCTCGAATTTACCGCAGGAGAGCTCAAAGAGATCGATGTCTACGCCCGCGAGGCTGACATCAATCTCTGGGCCAAGTCGGCCGAGCGCGAATAAGCATTCAGGACGCCCGGAACCAGCTTCCGGGCGTTTTTCTTTGTCTGCGTCGTGATCGGCAGGCCGTTGCCGGTGGCGTATCCATAGCTGTGCGAACGGCGCATATTGCATGTTCTCTGGAGGAGATGGTTCCATGATCCGCAACCCGATTTTGCCGGGCTTCAACCCCGATCCATCCATCTGCCGCGTGGGCGAGGATTACTACATCGCCACCTCGACCT
The DNA here is from genome assembly GCF_014200235.1 of Martinezella paranaensis. NCBI lineage: Bacteria > Pseudomonadati > Pseudomonadota > Alphaproteobacteria > Hyphomicrobiales > Rhizobiaceae > Martinezella > Martinezella paranaensis. The sequence continues at coordinate 491,473 of NZ_JACHBI010000003.1, forward strand.
TCGAATGGTATCCGGGCGTGCAGATCCATCATTCGCGCGATCTGGTGAATTGGACGCTGGTGCGCCGGCCGCTGGAGCGGGCCTCGCAGCTCGACATGCGCGGCGAGCCGGATAGCTGCGGCATCTGGGCGCCATGCCTTTCCTATGCCGATGGCCTGTTCTGGCTGGTCTATACCGACGTCAAACGCTACGATGGCAATTTCAAGGATGCGCATAACTACATCGTGACGTCGCCGACGATCGAGGGCGAATGGTCCGAGCGGTCCTACGTCAACTCATCGGGCTTCGATCCCTCGCTCTTCCATGATGATGACGGCCGCAAATGGTTCGTCAACATGCAGTGGAACCACCGCACCGAGAGCTATGGCGGCTCGCCGAAGACGCCGGCCTTCGACGGTATTCTGCTGCAGGAATGGGATGCGCAGACGAAATCGCTGAAGGGGCCGATCAAGAATATCTTTGCCGGCACCGAACTCGGTTTGGTCGAGGGACCGCATCTCTTCAAGCGGAACGGTTGGTACTATCTGACGACGGCCGAAGGCGGCACGGGCTATGACCATGCCGTCACCATGGCGCGTTCGCGCAATATCGATGGACCCTACGAGCTGCATCCGAACAAGCATCTCATCACCTCGAAGGATCATCCGGAAGCGGCATTGCAGCGGGCAGGGCATGGCCAATATGTCGAAACATCAGATGGCCAGTTCTATCACACGCATCTCTCGGGCCGGCCGCTACCGCCGCATCGCCGCTGCACGCTCGGGCGCGAAACCAGCCTGCAGAAATGCGTCTGGAAGGAAGATGAGTGGCTCTACCTCGAAAACGGCACGGTGGTTCCCGATGTCGAGGTGCAGGGCCTACGCCACGCGCTGCCCATCGAGAAGCCGCGCCGCAGCGGCTACAATTTCGATGGCGCCGAGCTACCGAAGGATTTCCAGTGGTTGCGTACGCCGCAGCCGGAACGCATCTTCAGCCTGACGGAACGGCCCGGTCACCTGCGTCTATTTGCGCGAGAAAGCATCGGCTCCTGGTTCGAACAGGCACTCGTTGCCCGCCGGCAGGAGCATCACAGCTTCCGCGCCGAAACGGTCATCGAGTTTCAGCCCGACACCTATCAGCAGGTCGCTGGCCTGACGCACTACTATAACCGGTTCAAGCTGCACGCGATTGTCGTCACCCTGCACGAAAAACTTGGCCGTTCCGTCACGATCATGACCTGCGGCGGCGATTACCCGAATGGTCGGCTGAGCTTCCCGATCGGAGGCGGCGTCTCCGTTCCGAATGGACGTATCCAGCTTGCCATGGAGGTCCACGACAACGACCTGCAGTTTTTCTGGCAGGCCGAGGGCATGGGAGCATGGCTGGCTATCGGCCCGGTCCTCGACGCTGGCGTCATTTCCGACGAGGGCGGCCGTGGCGAACATGGTTCCTTTACGGGCGCCTTCACCGGCATGTTTGCCTTCGATACGTCAGGCCGGGCAAAGACGGCTGATTTCGATTGGTTTAACTACGACGAGCTGTGAACTGTTTTCGATTTGTCGATCGCTCACCTGCCTGCCTTTGTTCGCAAGGGCGGGCGGGATTGTTTTTGAGCTGCCGCCTGTCACTAAACTTACGTATTTGTTCGATTAACAAATGCTCGCAAACGCATAATTTCTATTACAAAATTGTAACAATCTCTTCAGATTCGCTTCACCTCTTGCAGGATAACTCTGCCCGCAGATAATAAGAAAATAAATTGAGGAAACATTCGATGAAAAAGCTCTTCTCCGTCCTGCTCGCCGCTTCGGTTCTGGCAACCCCGCTGGCGATGGCGTCCGAAGCCAGTGCGGCGCCGGAGAACAAGCAGGCTGTCGTCGTTGAGAAAAATGGCGCCAAGAAGAAAGTTGTCGTCCGCAAGGGCGATTGGGTGAAGGGGCGTCGGCTATCCGCTTCCGATCGCAGCCGCGCGGCCAGCGTCGATTATCGCCGTTATCACCTGTCGGCTCCGCCACGCGGCTATCATTGGGTTCGCATCCACAACAGCTTCCTGCTTGTCGGTATCACCAGCGGTTTGATCTCCAAAGTGCAGGTCGCTCACTGAACTCAGTCTGACATCGGAATGAAAAGGCGGCCCGGCGGGCCGCTCTTTTTGTGACGCATTTTCCCCGTATTTCGGCTTGAATCAAAAATCCCCGGCTCGATGACCGGGGATTTTTGTTTGCGCATTATCCGAGCTATCAGCTCAAACGTCCCGCCGCATGCGCCAGCATGGTGTAGACCTTGCCGGTGTCGGAGGTCAGGTAGGACTGCGTGACGCTGCGGTCACGGTCGGTACGGGCGACGTCCGCAAGCAGCTTTTCGAAATCGGCGATATAGCGATCGACGGCGGTGCGGAATTCCGGCTCGCGGTCGTATTTGCGCTTGATCTCGTCAAAGGTCTGCTGGCCCTTCAGCGTGTAGAGGCGGCGAGTAAAGACATCCCGCTCGCCGCGCTGATAACGCCGCCACAGATCGACAGAAGCATCGTGGTCGATGGCCCGGGCGATATCGACCGAAAGCGAGTTCAGCGATTCGACCACATGCCGCGGATTACGCGCGACCGGTGCTGCCTCCGTCTGCGGGCGTGGTGCAGCCTGGCGGGCCGGCGGCAGGTCGGCAAGGTCGTCGCGCGACGCGCCGCGCAGAAGATCGCTGATCCAGCCGCCGCCAGCCGCCGTTTCCTGGCGGGCCGGAGCCGGCGTCTCGATCGGGCGCGGCTGCGGCGCAACCGGACGCTCGGTGATGGTGCCACGGAGGCCCAAAGCCTCGATCGGCGGCTGCTGTGGCTGAGGCACCGGCTGCTGCGGTATCGACTGCTGCGGCGCCGGTTGCTGTGCTATCGGCTGAACGGGCGCCTGCGGGGCAGGCTGCTGGGGCCGGGGAGTTGCCGCAACCGGAGCCGGCGCTGCCGGGGCAGGTGCCGCCGGACGAGGACGCTGAGCCGGCTGCGCATCGGCCAGCGCACGGGCCGAAGGCTCGGAGATTTCCAACTGCTGCGTCGAGCGGCCGACGATCTGCGAAATGTCCTGCAGTGCCTTGATCTGTTCGGCAACGGCGCGGCGCATGGCGGCAGCGCTTTCCTTGGCCTCTTCCGGCAGGTCGAAGGCGCCGCGCTTCAGTTCGCTGCGGGTCAGGTCGAGTTCCCTGCGGATGTCGCCTGCCGAGCGGCGGATCTCGTCGGTGGCGCCCGAGAAGCGGCCGACGGCATCGTCGACGGCGACGCGCAGTGTCTCGCGCAACTGCTGGGCTGCGCCGTCCGAAGTTTTGCTGGCTTCTGTCAGCATATGCTCGATGTCGGCGATCGAAGCGGAGAGACCGCCGCGGAGACGGTTCGTCAGCTCGCCCGAGCGACGCTCGGCGTTGGCGAAGGTACCGTCTATCGTCTGGTTGGCTTCTTCGCCCGCCTTCTGAAGCGCGCTGCGCATGCTTTCCGCAGCCTGTTCGGCGCGGGTTTCCGCGTCGGAGAGCACACGGCCGATATCGGCGAAGGAGGATTGAACGCCCTGGCGCAGATTGCCGGTGACCTGGTTGGAGCGCTGTTCGGCGCGGTCGAAGGCGCTTTCCACCATGCTGCCGAGGGCGCGCATGGTGTTTTCGATCTCCTCTGAGCGCTGCACCAGGCCAATGGACAGGTTCTGCAACGCCGTTTCGCGTTCTTCCAGCGTCGAGACGAGGTTCGACTGTGCAGCACCCAAGAGCTGGGAGGCCTGCGACAGAACCTTGGAATGCTCGTCGAAGCGGCCGATGATGCCGCCGACCTGCGACAGCGTCTTGCCGGAAACATCCGAGAGCTTGTCGACCTTGCCTTCGAGAAGCCGCGTCGAGGCAGACACCATTTCGCCCGCCTTCGATGCGGAGTCGGCGAACCGGGCCGATGTCGCGTTGAGGCGGCCGTCGATGGTGGCGAATTCCTCGGCGGCACTCGTCAGCATGCCGGCGATCGCGGAGTTGTTCTCCGCCAGTCGCTCGATGATGCCGTTGACGCTGGCAAGAAGGTTGTTCTCCAGCGCGCTGACTGCGTTGGCGGCATGTTCGGTGCGAGCCGAGATTGCTGCCAGCGTATCATTGGTACGCGAGGCGATCGCGTTGATCAGAGCGGCGTTTTCGGCGCGCAAACGATCGCTGCTTTCCTGAGCGGCGGCCGAGATGAGCGCTGCGGCTTCCTGGCCGGTCGCAGCGTAGCGGTCGACGATCGGGCGGGCCTTCTCATCGATCAGGCGCGACAACTCGCTGGAGCGGCCGGCGAGCATGGAGTTCAGCTCACGCGTGCGCTCGTCCAGCGAAGAACGGATCGACGTGCCGCGGGCTTCCAGAGCCTTGTCGACATCGGCAAGCGTCGAGTTGATCTCGCGAGCACGATCTTCAAGGCTGGTGCGGATCGCATTGCTGCGCTCGTCGAGCGAGCGCTCGACCTGCGCCATGGTGGAGGCGATCTGTTCGCTGCCACCGGCGAGCGTGTTGCGGATGGCGGCGCCGCGTGCTTCCAGCGACTGCTCTGCGGACGACAGCGCCTGCGAAATGGCGTTGACCTGGTTGCCGACGAGGCCCTCAGCCTCTGCAACCTTGTTGACGATCGCGTTGCCGGCTTCTGAGAATGTCTGAGCGACTGCAGCCGCCTGGCTCGCCAGACGGTTATGCGTTTCGGAGACGCGCGTGACGATCTCTTCGGAACGCTCGTTCATGGAGCGGGTAAAGGCATCGCTGCGGTTGCCGAGATCGTCGGCGAATTGCTGGCCGGTGCGGGCAAGCAGGTCGGCCGTGCGCGTCGCCTCGCTGTCCATGCCCTGAGCGGCATCGGCAACGGCAGTGCGCAACGTCGTGGCGAGGTTCGTGGCCTTGCCTTCGATGGTGCGGTTGACGGCTTCGAGGCCGACATTCAGAGCGCGGTCCATGGTCGATAGGCGCTCTTCGATGTGGGCGCTGCCGCTTTCGAGCGCCTGGCTCAGATTGGCCGTGCGGCTATCGATCGCTTCCGCCATGGTTGCCAGGCGATTGTCGAGCGCGGCTGCAATGCGGGCCGCAGCGTCGCCGCCGCTACGGTCGATCTGCGTGACGCCGCTCGAAAGCGTGTCGGACAGTCGGTTACCGGCAGCATCGACCTGCGCTGCAACGCCGCCGACGCCATCATGGATACGGTTTTCGAGGGCGGACAGGCTGGCTTCAACGCGCGAACCGGTCTCGGCGAAGCGGCTGGTCATGCCGTCGATGGACTGGTTGAGGTTGGAAGAGAATGTCTCGGCCGAGCGCGTGATGTCGCCGGCTGCCTGCTGAATGCGACCGGCAATATCGCCCGCGCCGCCATGCAGCCGGTCCTCGAGCGCTCTTGCACTGGCGTCGATGGTCTGGCGCAGCGAAGCTTCGCGATCTTCCAGCGACATTTCCAGCATGCTGGCGCTGGTGGCGATCGAGGTGCCGATCGCGGTTGCCTGTTCAGTCAGCGTATTGTCGAGCTGCGCATGGGCATCACGCAGCGTCAGGCTGATGGCGTTGCTGCGGTCCTCGAGGGTGTTGCGCATCCGCTCATAGGCGGAGGCAAGGTTTTCGTCCATCTGCGACAGGCCGATGCCCAGCGTGTTTTCGAGCTGGCGCGTCGTGGTGTTGAGCGCGCTTTCGATGCGCTCGGCCGAACCGCCAACGACGGTTTCGAGGCGGTCGCTGCTGCTGCCGAGCAGGCCGGAGAGCGCTTCGGTATGAGCGCTGAGCGAGCGGTCGAGACGATCCTGATTTTCGGTATAAGCGGCGCGGATGGCATCGGCCTTGTCGCCAAAGGCACCGGCGACGCGGGATTCCGCACCGGCGACGCTATCGAGCAGGGCGTTGGAACGGGATTCCAAAGCACTCTCGAAACGGCTCTGATTTTCGGCGAGCGTGATGGCGAATGCCATGCTCTTGTCGTCGAGCGCATCGGTCAGCGCCGCATGGCCGCTGGTAACGGAGTGGGCAATCGCCTCGGCGCTGTTTGCCAGCGTTTCCTCGATGCGAGCCTGATTGTCTGACAACGCGATGGCAAGCGCCAGCGTCTTGTCGTCGAGGCTGCTGACGATCTTGTCGTGCGTGCCAGCGACCGTATCGGAGAGCGCGTCCAATCGGCTGGAAAGGGCATCTTCAAGCCGCGATTGCGTGTCGGAAAGCGAAATGGCCAAGGCCATCGCCTTTTCGTCCAGCGCGTCGGCAAGGCTGCTGTGGCTGCCCGTGAAGGCGTTGGTGATCGCTTCGGCGCGATTGGACAGCGTTTCCTCGAGGCGCGACTGGCCGGTCGTCAATGCTGCCGCCAGAGCCTTGGTCTTGCCGTCCAGCGTATCTGCGACGCCTTCGGCGTGGCCAGAAAGAGTATCTTCCAGGCGGGCCTGGCTCTCGGAGAGCGCAACGGCAAGCGCCATCGTCTTGTCGTCGAGCGTGTCGGCGAGTTTGCTATGCGTATCGGCAATCGCGCTCGTCAGGCCTTCGACACGACCAGAGAGCGTTTCTTCGAGACGGGACTGGCTATTGCTGAGTGCCGCGGCCAGTGCTCTCGTCTTGTCATCCAGGGTGCTGGCCAGTGCGTTGTGCGTATCGGCAATCGCGCCGGTGAAGCCCTCGACGCGACCGGACAACGTGTCTTCCAGGCGTGCCTGGCTGTCGGAGAGAGCGATGGCCAGCGCCATCGTCTTGTCGTCGAGCGTGTCGGTGAGCTTGTCGTGCGTCTCCGCCAGCGCGCTGGTCAGGCTTTCGGCCCGGCCCGTGAACGTGTCTTCGATGCGCGACTGGCCATCGGAGAGGGCGATGGCGAGCGCCATCACCTTGTCGTCCAGGGTATCGGCGAGCTTGCTGTGGGTTTCGGCAACGGTGCTGGTAATCGCATCGGCGCGGCTTGCGAGCGTATTTTCAAGACGAAGCTGGTTTTCGGCCAGCGAAATGGCCAGCATCGAGGTGCGCTCGTCGAGGGCTGCGGTCAGATGCTCATGGCTGCCGGTGACGGCATTGATGATACCCTCGGAGCGGTCAGTCAGAGTCTGCTCGAAACGTGACTGGTTGTCCGAGAGCGCGCCAAAGAGGGAGGCGCTGCGCTCGGCCATGACGGCGTCGATGCGCTCGTGCGCCGAACCAAGCGCCTGCGTGATTTCGCCGGTGCGGGCCGAAAGCGTATTGTTGATCTCGCTGGCGCGGCCGAGGAAGGTGTTGGTGAGCTCGCTCGTGCCCTTGTTGAGGGCGGAGGAGATATCCGACGTCGCCGTCTGCAGCGCCTTGGTGAATTCGCCCGAATGTGCCGCAAGCGTATCGTTGAGTTCGTTGGAGCGGCCGGCGAAAGCGGATGTCAGTTCCTCGGTTCCGCTCTTCAACGCGGCGGAGACGTCACGCGTTACGCCTTGGACGGCGGAGGTGAAGGTGCCCGCATGAGAGGAAAGGGCGGAGTTCAGCTCGTTGGTTCCGGAGGCGAGGGCCGAGGTAATTCCGTTCGTTGCGCCCTCGAGAGCGGAGGCGATCTCGAGGGCCTTGGAGCCGATCGCGCTTTCCAGCACTTCCTGGCTGGTGGCGAGCGTCGTTGCCAGCGCAAAGGACTGGTCGGTCAGCGAAGAACCGAGGCGCTCGATGCTGGAATTCAGGATGCCGTCGATGGCATCCGAGCCGCCGCTCAGCGTTTCGTTGATCCGTGTCAGGCTTTCCGACAATTTGCTGTCCAGCGAGCCGGCACGCTTGTCGAAAGCGGAGGTGAACTCCGAGACGCGTTCGTCGAAGGCCGTCGAAATCTGCGCCACGGTCGACTGCATACGCTCTTCGAAGAAGCCGGTGCGCAGGTCGATGTCCATAATAGTGTCGTCGGCAGTCGACTGCAGGCTCTGGCGGAAGCTTGCGCCCTTTTCATCAAGGGCGCTGTTGAGCTTGGAGAGCACATTGTCGAGTGTGCCGGTGATCGAGCGTTCGCTGCCGGTCAGGCTTTCGCTGATTTCACGCGTGCGGGCGACCAGAGTCTCGTTCAATTGACGGGCGCGTTCGTTGAGCGCGGTGTTCAGCTTGTCGGTGTTGGCATCGAGCGTGGAGGCGCGGGTTTCGAACTGGCCCAACAGCTCCTTGCCGCGTTCCGCCAGCGTCGATGACAGCGATTCAAGACGCGTATCGAATTCCTGGCTCAGCGCAAAGCCGGACGCATTGAGATTCTGCAACAGGCTGTCGGTCTTGGCGGCGAGCAGGGTGCCGAGCGTCTCTACGGCGGTATCGGTTTTCTCCATCAGCGTCGCTGCGCGCGTATCGATCATGGAAGCGAAAGCTTCGCCCGAGGTCGACAGGCGCACGGCAATTTCCTCGGTCGCCAGCGACAGATCTTCCTTGATCTGGTCGTGAACACCAACGATCGACGAGCGGATGCGTTCGGCGTGGTTGACGATGGCGTCGCGTTCCGAGCCGAGTTCATGCACGAGGCCGCGCACGCGCAGTTCGTTATCGGCGTAGCTGCGCTCCAGCGCATTGACTTCGGTATGAACCAGCGTCTCAAGCTCAGTGGCGCGTGCGATCGTCCGCTCGATGCCTTCGTTCATGGCCGAGACTTCGCGGCGCACCGCCTGACCGACGGTCATGATGCGTTCGGAAGCAACGGTTTCCGGCTCGGCGAGGCGCAGCGCGACTTCCGCCATCGAGCGGGCCGCATTGCGCATATCCTGGGCCCGCGAAATCATCATGCCGAAAGCATAGAAGAGAAGGACGGGAACGATGATGCCGATGATGCATGCGATGACGCCGGGAAGGGCGGCGAGATCGGCGACCGTGCGGATGTTCAGGAGCTGCGAGCCGTAAAGCAGAAAAGCGAGGCCGATGCCGCCGATGATCCAGAACAGCGAGAAGATCGTCGCGTTACGGACGGCGCGGCTCTGCGAACCGCCATCGAGGGATTTCAGGATGCTGGCCGGGCTGACGCGGTTGGCGTCATTGGCCGGAGCAAAGATCGGGCTCTTCGGCACTTCGGTCGGCCGGGCCGCTGCGGCGCTCCGCGCGGCGGCTGCCTTGCGTGCCGCATCATCCTGGGTCTGTCTTGCAGGCGGATTCGATGGCTCAGACACTCTTGTCTCCGGGGTGTCAGGCGTTGAACCGTTGCGAGGCTCCAAGGTCTCGTCACTGAAATCGATCTGCAAAGCTTCATCCAAAGCCTGAAAGGCCTTGTCTTCGATCGACTCGATGTACTTTTTGTTCGCCATACGGTTACGCCTCGTTACAACTCGATCGGGCCTGCCGTGTCTTCTCCGGAAATCCGCCAACGTCCGGAAAAGACGAACCTGCCTCCCGTTAGGTCACCCGCCTCGACTGACGCCGGAGGTGGATTTCCCATTACATTTCATAGTGGATATCCGCTTTTTCAAACGAATGGTATTAAAACATTACCACTATCCACCCCTTGGGCAAAGGCATGTGCCATGAACCCAATTTGCCAGTACCGTAGTGACACATTCCCCCATGCGTGACAATTAATTCCACGGCTGGAGTCTTGTCCCATTAAGTCATTGTTAACACTTTTCATCTGCGCAACTTGCTGAAAACCTAATAATTTAGCCATGTTTAACGCGCATTAACCATGTCGGCAGATTTAGGCCCCACCTGTGCCAAAATTTAACTGGATCGCCATCGGCTGGCCGCAACCATACGGCAGATCCCAGAGACAGTTATAGATATAAGACGGGAGACTTGGCACATGGCAGCATTGAATATCGCGTTCGAAGCTCCGGACAATTCGCGGGGTGCGGCGCCGTCGCGAGAGCGGGCGATCGATCTGGTTCACCTGGCGAAGCAGACGATGGGCGACAAGGCGCTCGAAGTGGAAGTGCTTCAGATGTTTGCCCGGCAGGCGCGGTCCTGTCTGCAGGAAATCGGCTGCGGCGATCGCAAGCGTGCAGCGGCCGCATCGCATCGGTTGAAGGGCGCGGCAAGTGCCGTCGGTGCGTTCAAGGTGGCCGATGCCGCCAATGCGCTCGAAAGCGATGTCGGTGATGCCGCGCGCATGGCTGCTGTCACGGCCTGCGTCATCGAGGCTGAGAACTTCATTCTGAAGTTGTCGCGTTGAGCTGACGCCGCGCGCGATCACTTGATCTTTGCCATTGCGCCGCCAAACGGTTTCTGCCGTTTCGGCGGCGCAATTGTTGACTGCCCCCGGGAATTGTTGGAAGAAAAATTCCGGATCCTCCCTTCACTCACGAATACCGGAATTCAATCACATGACCAAATTGACCATCGTCGCTTTCGACGGCACCCGTTTTGATCTCGACGCCGACGAGGGCTCCACCGTGATGGAAAATGCCGTACGCAATTCCGTACCAGGCATCGAAGCGGAATGCGGCGGCGCCTGTGCATGCGCCACCTGTCATGTCTATGTCGACGAGGAGTGGGCCGAGAAGGTCGGCGGCCCGGAAGCGATGGAAGAAGACATGTTGGATTTCGCCTTCGATGTCCGCCCGAGTTCGCGTCTCTCCTGTCAGATCAAGCTGACGAAGGCGCTTGACGGCCTCGTCGTGCATGTTCCGGAGCGCCAAGCCTGAGGCCTACCTCCCAGCAGATTTGGGATGCGTCAACAAAAAGAAGCCCCGCTCAGCTTGTCGCAGCGAGCGAGGCAAGGCGGGCGCATCACCAACAGGCAAGGGAGGAAACACCTGCGGCTTCAGGACGCGCCAGGAGAACACTGGACGCACGCGTTACACGTCAACTCGACGGCGCGGCGGGACGAATAACCCGTCAACGCAAGAACTTTGATCGGTCTTTGCGAAAACCCCTCCGGCTTCCGATGATAAGCCGCCGAAGCGGATCACCCCGATATTTGATAGGAAAAACCTATTTCAGATTCTCGTAAAGTTCAAAAATGAGAAGTTGTGAATGATTCACAGGTATAGTGACAGTTTTCACACAGATTGCTGTGGTCAGGACGCAATTTTCGCGAAAAAAGTGTCTTAGCGACCCGTCATTCACCAGTTTGCTGGCTGCGATAGGTCATCAGCCTCTGGATGCGGCTCTGAAAATTGATCGCCTCGATTTTGTCGAATCGGGCCTGATCCTCATCATGCAACTGTGTTTCCTGCGTGGTGACCGCGTTTGCCTTGTCCTGAAGCGTGTCACAATCCTTGGCGGAAGGCAGGGCAAGGATCGACTGTTCCATCCGCCGCGCATGTTCGCGCGCAATCTCCGCGTGCCGGTCCTCGTGGCGGCGGATATCCGCCGAGAGCGTATCCCAAATCATCGACAGTTGCCGGCTCGCATGCCGACGGTCGCGCCAGCGCGGCAGAATGATTTCGGTGTCGACCGTAATCCTGACGTCGGAGATATAGCAGCGGCCGTTCCGCTCTGCGTATGTTGCACTGCCGCCGAAGCGAACCTTGGTTGCGCCGGGATGGCGGCTGCTGGAGCCCATCGTAACCGGCCCGTGCGCATTCAATGACGCATCGAGCGCATCGGCGCTGTCGCCCTTGATATCGAAATAGGAGACGGATTTGCGGGCGACCACCTCCGCGTCGGCGCCGGTGGAAATGCCGCACAGAAGCAATAGGATAAGCGAGACACGGATCTGTCGGCGTGCAAACGGCATTCGTGCTGCTACCAGGTTGAACTTCGACGGAGCTTGCGGCATAGCCACTGCAAGCGCAATATCCGGCGCGAGGTTTTTTCATTTTCAATGGGATGGACGGATCGTGACAGAGCTTCGCAGCCATAGCTGGCATGTCGCGCATGGGCGCAGCCTCGATGTCGGCGAACGGAGCGCCATCATGGCGATCGTCAACGTGACGCCGGATTCTTTTTCCGACGGCGGACACTATGAGGCGGTCGACGCGGCGGTCGCACATGCGCTTGCCTGCGTGGAGGAAGGGGCAGCCATCATTGATATCGGCGGGGAATCGACCAAGCCGGATGTCGAGGCAGTCAGCGCCACCGAGGAGCAAGGGCGCGTTCTGCCGGTCATCGAAGCGCTGCGCGGCAAGACGGATGCGCTGATCTCCATCGATACCTATCGTGCCGATACCGCAAGACTGGCGATCAGTGCCGGCGCGCACATCGTCAACGATGTCTTCGGCCTGCAGCGCGAGCCGGAAATTGCAACGCTGGCGGCGCAGACGGGCGCCGGGCTTTGCATCATGCATACCGGTCGCGAACGGACAAAGCTTCCTGACGTCATCGACGACCAGGTGCTGTTTCTCAGCCGATCGCTCGATATCGCAGCAGCGGCCGGCGTGAACAGGCAGAGTATCGTTCTCGATCCCGGCTTCGGTTTCGCCAAGGATGTCGAGGAAAATCTGGAGCTGATGGCGCGCTTCACGGCACTGCTCCGCTTCGAACTGCCTTTGATGACCGGCACCTCGCGCAAACGATTCGTGGGCGCCGTTACCGGACGGGAAGCGCCGGATCGGGATGTGGGGACCGCTGCGACCAGTGCTATATTGCGTTTGCAAGGTGCGGCAATTTTTCGGGTACACAATGTCGCAATCAACAGGGATGCCCTGGCGGTTGCCGATGCTATCCTCAAGACACGGGCGAAATTAGGCGGCAGGACGCCATGAGCGATATGATCTACACCATCACCCTTCAGAACTGCGCCTTCTTCGCCCGCCATGGCGTGCACGACGAAGAAGAATTTCTTGGCCAGCGTTTTTTCGTCGATGCCGAGCTCGATGTCGATGCCGGTGAGGCATTGGCGCAGGATTCGATCGAGGACACCGTCAATTACGGCATTGCCTTCAGCGTTATCGAAGAGATCGTCACGGGGCGCCGTCGCTATCTGATCGAGGCGCTGGCTCTCGATGTCGCGAAGGAATTGTCCCGGCGCTTTCCGAGCGTGCGGAGGGCGAAGATCACGGTGCGCAAACCCAATGCGCCGGTTCCCGGCGTTCTCGATTATGTGCAGGTGAGCGTTGAGCATTTTGCCTGAAGTCGGACTGACGCGCGCCACTCTCGGTCTTGGCGGCAACCTCGACAATCCCGTTCGAGCCATGGCGCGCGCGTTGCGCATGCTCGATGCGCGGGCGGACTGCCGCGTCGCTGCGGTTTCCCGCCTTTACCGCACGCCTCCCTGGGGAAAAACGGACCAATCCTTCTTCTACAATTCCTGTGCAGCGGTCGATACGACACTGTCGCCGGAGGTGCTGCTCGATGTTTGCCTTGGTATCGAGCGTGACATGAAGCGGGTGCGTATCGAACGCTGGGGGCCGCGGACGATCGATATCGACATCCTGACCTACGGTAATATCGTTCGGGTCGAACCGCTATTGACGATCCCGCATCCGCGCATGACCGAGCGCGGCTTCGTGCTGATGCCGCTTGCGGATTTTGGGGCCGATCTCTTGATCAGCGGACGCAAGGTGGCGGATTGGCTGGGCGAAGCGGATGTGCAGGGAATAGAAGTGGCGGACGAAAACCGCGATTGGTGGAAAACGGCGTAACGCCCGTGCCATCTCATGTGCCAAGGCATATCCAGTCAGCGCTCAAAAAATAAACGCCTCCGACCTGAATTTCAGGCGGAGGCGTCATTTGCTGTTAGTGCATAAGCGTTACTGGATTGACCCAACAGCCATCTGATCGAGATCAGCGGCCCGCTGCAGCGTCACACCGATGACAGGCACCATCTGATCATTGACCTTGACGGAAATCGTTACATTCATTGTCTTGTTGTCCGCGACGCGGGCAATCATGGCACCGTTGAGCTTCTGGCGATTGAGACCAAGGACCACGGTGCCGTCGTTGACCGTGCCCGAGGTAACATCCAGGCCCTTGCCGGCCGCGCCGTCCAGGAATTTGCCGCTATAGCTGCCACCGCTCTGGGTGATTTCCGCCGTCATCGGCTGCTGGAAGACGCCGACGCGGCAGGTTCCGTCGAGCTTGACGCCGGCGCTGTTGCCGCTGAGCGGCTGCCCGGTCAGATTGCAGGTGAATTTCGTGCCTTTGTACTTGCCGGCGACGATCTCGCCTGGGCCTCGCCATGAGCCGGCGACGGACTGAAAGAAGGCCTTGTCACGGGATGCCGCATCGGCGGACTGCACCCAGGCACCTGCAGAGAGAGCCGCGGCGGCAAGGCCGCAAACAAGAAGAAACTGGCGCGAAAACATGGACATTCCCTAACGAAGAGGAACTGGAAACTGGTTTCCACTTTTGCCTCAGAATGGTTAATGCTTGGTTTCTTATGGAGGCAAAAGGCGCTTTCGCAGGCGTTTGCAGCATTCAGCGGCCGGTGATGTTGGGCGCCAGATCTCCGGCGAAATCGCCGATTCCCGGCCGTTTCAACGCCTTGAACGACAGTGGCCGGCAGAGATCCATCGCAGCGATGCCGATGCGCGCCGTCATCATGCCATTGACGACGCCTTCGCCCAGCCGGGCCGAGAGTTTCGAGGCCAAACCGTGGCCGATTAGCTGCTGTACGACGCTGTCACCCACGGCAATGGAGCCGGTAACTGCAAGGTGAGCGAGCACGTCGCGCATCAGCCGGATCATGCCGAGCGTGCCGGGCCTGCCGCCGTAAAGCTCCGCCATGGCGCGCACCAGCTTGGCCGATTCATAGAGCACGTAGAGAATGTCGACCAGCGCACGGGGGCTAACGGCCGTGACGACCGAAACTCGTTTGGAGGCGCCGAGAATCAGTGCGCGGGCGCGTCGATCAAGCGGACCGAGCAGTTCCCGTTCGGCAAGGTCGATCAATTGCGGCGCGTCGATGATATCGTTTTCTGCCGCTTTTAAGGTCGCGCGGCCCTTCGCCGTTTCCGGATTGGCCTCTAAAAGCGTGCAGAGGCGTTGGACGAGTGCCTTTGCGCGCGCGGGGCGCGTCTCAACGATAGCGGCTTCGGCCTCCGCTTTGATCGTCTGCACCGCCGCAAGTCGCATCATGCCGGCGGTCTCGCGAATGACGATGGCGAGGACGGCGAGAATGCCGACGCCGAGCACCGCGAGGGCGGTATAACCCAACCAGTCGGCGCGACTGAAGAGATCGCGAATCAACTGGTCGGTCCACAGACCGAAGGCGAGAGACACGAGAATGCCGAAGGCGCCGGCGGCAATTTTGCCGAAGGAAAAACCGCGGCGGCGCGGCTTGGCTACTGCGATATCAACATCGGAGGCGGTAAGAGCAGGGTTGAGGAAAGGATCTTCCTCATCCGGCGTCAGGACGACTTCCGTATCGAAACTCTGTGGCTTGCGGCGCGGCGGCTCCGCAACTGTTTTAGTAGCCGAATCGTCCTTCGACATTTCCGGCTCGACTGAAAAGGCAGCGGGACGGCGCGAAAGGCCTTTGGGATCGTCTGCGGTCGGCTTCGTCATGCGAGGCGATCTCCGAACAGGAACTGCATGGCGCGGTCGAGGCGGATGTGCGGCACGGAGAGTTTGATGCCGGCGCCGGTCTCGTCCAGTTCCGGCGGGCGGAAGCGGACGACGCTCACCTCGGGCAGATGGACATTTGTCGCACCGGGTTCAAACGCATCGAACAGCCATTGCGGATTTTCCGGAAGGTCACCCGGGAAGACCGCCGTTTTGCGACTGCCGTCGAAGGTCTCGCCGCCGATCGCCTCGCGATCCATCGGCGTGCCGACGATAACAGGAAGCGTTTGACCGTCGCGTTTGACCGTCGCTTCGCGCGTGGCGCGGACAGACGCGATTGCCATGACCTCGATGCCGGCCCCGGCCATGCCGATCCGTTCGATGGCGCGTTCCACCAGGCGGCGTGTCAGCGCCTCCAGCCGATCGTGACTTTCGTGATGAAGATGATCGGCCTTGGTAGCGGCAACCAGAACGCGGTCGATGCGGCGGCCAAGCAGGGAGGAGAAGAAGGAATTGGCGCCGGGGCGGAAGCAGGCAAGCACATCCGTCAGCGCGCGTTCCAGATCCTGAACCGCTTCCGGGCCACGATTGATGGCCTGCAATGCGTCGACAAGAACGATCTGCCGGTCGAGGCGGGCGAAGTGCTCGCGGAAGAAGGGTTTCACTACGACGGACTTATAGGCCTCGTAGCGGCGCTCCATCATTGCCCAGAGCGACCCCTTCTGCGCTTTGCCTTCGGGCGGAGGCACCAGCGGCGCGAAGGTCAGGGCCGGCGAACCGTCGAGGTCACCCGGCAACAGGAAACGGCCGGGCGGCAACGTCGACAACGAACGTTCGTCGGATTTGCAGGCTTTGAGATAGGCAGAGAAAGCGGTGGCGAGTTCGCGCGCAATCATCTCGTCAGCGGAAGCTGAAGCATCGGTCGACTGCGTCATCGCCAGCCAGGCACGCGACAGCTCCGCCCGAATGCCGGTTTTCGCGAGCGTCAGCGTCTCCTCGCTGAAGGCGCGGAAATCCTTGCCGAGCAATGGCAGGTCGAGCAGCCACTCGCCGGGATAGTCGACGATGTCGATGGAAAGGCGGCCGGGCGAAAATAGTCGGTTCCAGCCGCTGGCGCTCTGATAATCCAGCGTGATCCGCAGTTCCGAGATGGCGCGCGTCGAATCCGGCCAGATGCGTTCCTTCACCAGTGCGCGGATGTGATCCTCATATTGAAAGCGCGGGACTGCATCGTCCGGCTGCGGCTCAAGGCGAACGGCGGAGACCCGGCCGGATTGCACCGCCTCGAACAGCGGCAGGCGACCGCCGTTCAGCAGATTGTGCACCAGGGAGGAAATGAAAACGGTCTTGCCGGAACGGGAAAGGCCGGTGACGCCGAGTCTTATTGTCGGATTGACGAGGCCAGTCGTGCGGTCGACGAGATTGTCGAATGCGATCAGGGCGTCGTCTGTGAAGGAGGTCAGGCTTGGCGGCAAGGCGGGATCCCAGAATGACAGCGTGATCGTCAATATAGGAAGCAATAGGAGGCCCGAAAAGAGACCGCGCTTTGCGGATCAGGGCCGCAAAATCATTGCTCCACCTGATATTTTTCTGCCGAACCTATTTTTTGACGAAATCCGTGAGGACCCAGCCCGACGGCGTCGAGTCGACAACGGCGAGTCCGGCGGTCGGAAAGCCTTTGGGAATCGCGGAGACCAAGGCGTGATGGCCAATCAGTGCTTCCAGCGTACTTTCAATGATCGGGTTATGGCCGACCAACATGACGGAGTCCTCGGTCACCTGCGATGAGATGATTTCGAGATAGATGTCTGTTGTGGCGTCATATAGCGCGTCGACGTAACGGAACTTGGTAGAGGGGCTCATGGCGTGGCGAATAGCGTCGGCGGTTTGGCGGCATCGCAAAGCTGTCGAGGAGATGACGAGTTCCGGCTTGTAGCCTTTGTCGACGGCTTTTTTGGCGACAATTTCAGCGGCGGCATAGCCATCACTGCTAAGCGCGCGGTCGAAATCCTTCTGACCAGGTGTTGGCCGCAGAGCCTTGGCATGACGCAACAGGTAAATCCGGGACGGTGGAGGCGTGATGCGGGTCATAGCGGAATTCCCGTGCTCGATTTGCCTTTGACGTACCGCCTGATCCTATATGCCGTCAACTGCGGGGCGAACGGCAATACGGAGGGGTTGGCGGTCATTCACGCGAAGGTTATGGTTCTATCACATTTACGTCATCGCGAATATATAATGGAAAAATAAACCTTTAGCCAACTTTTATGACAAATTTAAAAATCCGTTTACCACGTCTATTTGGCTTGAATCGTTACTACCGGTTGGGCTATACAGCGCGCCATATGAGATGTTCTTCAGGAGAATCGCGTTGAGTGAGAAGATCGATCTTAGCAATTATGTGCCCTCGGAAGACGAGGAGTTCATGAATCTGAATCAGCGAGCTTATTTTCGAGCGAAGTTAGTCGCCTGGAAAAATGATATCCTAAGAGAAGCGCGCGAAACCCTCGACCATTTGGCCGAAGAAAGCGCAAACCATCCCGATCTTGCTGACC
This sequence comes from Martinezella paranaensis, assembly GCF_014200235.1. Taxonomy (NCBI): domain Bacteria; kingdom Pseudomonadati; phylum Pseudomonadota; class Alphaproteobacteria; order Hyphomicrobiales; family Rhizobiaceae; genus Martinezella; species Martinezella paranaensis. The sequence goes on from NZ_JACHBI010000003.1 coordinate 509,292, forward strand.
GGGCTTCTTCCGAAACTGACAGAGCCATCGAACTTCGGGCTCGCGACCGTCAGCGTAAGCTTATCTCAAAAATCGACGCCGCGTTGCAGCGTATCGAAGACGGGACCTACGGTTACTGCGAGGAAACCGGCGAACCGATCGGTCTCAAGCGTCTGGACGCCCGCCCGATCGCGACCCTGTCGATCGAAGCACAGGAACGTCACGAGCGCCGCGAGAAGGTTTATCGCGACGAATAGGTTTCAGACCACTCCGATTGGAACGCAAAATTAAGGCACGGCAGAGATATCCGCCGTGCCTTTTTCATGCCACCAGAACGCCCGTCGGCGCCTCACTTGTCGCGGTTGACGCTCATTTCGCCGAAAATACGTGCGACCTCTTTCTGAAGCGCACTATCCGCGCCGGTCATCGGCGGGAGTTCCGGATCGCGGCGCTGCGCCGGGGCGGCGACTGGCTGCTGTATCTGCCGTTGTGGCGGCACATTCGGTATGATCCGTTCCGCCGTGAGATTATTAGACATTTCCGCTTCCAAAATGCTCTGGAAATCGGCGCCGGGTTCGCGCACCGGCGGCGGTGCCACCACTGGCGCCGCCGAAGCAACGGTAGGAGCCATCGGCTGGAGGACGGGCTGCGGCGCGGCTGCAGCGACACGCGCCGGCTGCTGCTGTGGCAATACGTGCTGACGAGCTGCATCGAGAATATTGGCTACTTCCGCTTCGCCAAGCATCGCCGCCGACTGTGGCATGTGCTGCTGCGGTGTTACGGGAGGTTGCGGGCGTTCGATTGCCGGTGCGGCACGAAGAGGAGCCGGTTCTACGGCAGGGCTGGGTTCCGGCGGCATATAGGCTTCGACTGAAGCTCTCTGTGGGATCGGCTGTTCCGAAGCTGCCGCCGGTGCATGATCGAGGCGCGGCGCTTCCTGCGCCGGTTCCAGCCGGCGTTCGTAGGCCAGCGGCGTTCCGACCGGGGTCGGTGCCGGCATGCCCGCCTTGGCGGCATCGGAAATCCCTGACTCGATGACGATATCGGTCGGGCCGCCGATCATGATAAGGTGCTCGATGCCATCGCGGCGTACCAGCACGAGGCGGCGGCGGGCGTCGACGGCGGCGGCGTCAAGCACCTGCAGGCGAGGCTGGCGGTTCTTGCCGCCGCGCACGAAAGGCGAGGGAGCGCGGTTTCGGAAGATCCAGAGGATGCAGATCAATAGGAGAAGGGCAATGCCGACCCCACCGGCTGCGAGGAAGAAGCGACTGCCATAGGCCCCGGCGATTTCGTCCCACATTTCGAGATACTCCGTAATTATCCCCGATGTCGCAGCCTTGCCGCAAAAACGACCGGCCCAACGTCTTCACCTTTGTATCGATATGAGGCGATCATATGGACAGGTCCGCTCTGGAAACAAGATAGATCGTTCTTTGTCCAGCGCTCTTCCTTGTGAATACAGGCCTTTCTAGCCCCGCAAAGCTTTTTGCTGATGCCGCAAATTGCTAAAGAAGATTCGAAAGGTCCGAATCCGCGATCCGTCAAGTGCCTGACGGGAGAAGGAAGAGGGCGGAGACGAGGGGTTTATGACGAAGCAGCGTCAGTCCGACGAGTATAGCGTGCCGCTGGTGGATCGCGGGGTTCGTTCGGGCACCGTGCTGCGCATCATTCTGCTCGCCCTAGTGCTGGTGGCCGCCGCCGCCGCTTTTGTTATCTTCAAGGACCAGCTCGACAACGAAACCGTGCTTGGCGGGCTCGGCATTCTCGCCATGGTCGGCATTTTCTTTCTCGTCTCGTCGATTATCGGCTTCGTCGAGGTCATGCCGCAGACGCAGTCCGACAGCCTAGCGCGTTCATTCCTGAACAGCCATCCGGATGGCACGCTGATCACCGACGAAAAGGGCCGCATCATCTATGCCAACGGCGCTTATGGTCAGTTGACTGGCGCGGCCAAGGCGACCGAGGTGCAGTCGCTGGAAACGCTGCTGTCGCGTAATCGCGAATCCAATGAAGCGCTCTATCGTCTTGCCAATGGGTTGCGCGAGGGCAAGGAGGGTTCGGAAGAGTTCCGGCTCCTGAAGCCGCTCGGCCCCGGGGAAGGCAATGGTAACGGCGCGCATTGGTATCGCTTGAAAGCGCGTGTGCTGCCGCCGGAGCAGGGGCGCGGCAAGGCGCTGCATATCTGGCAGATCACCGACATCACGTCTGAGCGGGACGATCAGGAACGCTTCTTCAAGGAACTGCAGAACGCCATCGACTATCTCGATCACGCGCCGGCAGGCTTCTTTTCGGCCGGCCGCAAGGGCGAGATTTTCTATCTGAACGCGACGCTTGCCGAATGGCTGGGCTTCGATCTGACCAAATTCACGCCGGGTTCGATGACCATCGGCGATCTCGTGGCCGGCGAGGGCCTGACGCTGATCCAGTCCGTCCAGGCCGAACCCGGCCTCAAAAAGACGGTGACGCTCGATCTCGACCTGCGCCGCGCCAACGGCCAGAGCCTACCGGTGCAGATCGTTCACAGTGTCACGTCGATGCGCGACGGCGCCCCGGGTGAAAGCCGCACCATCGTGCTGACCCGGCAGAACGGCGGCGATAACGATCAATCCGCCTCCGTCGCGGCGATGCGCTTCAGCCGCTTCTTTAACAACACGCCGATGGCGATTGCCTCCGTGGATGGCGCGGGTCACATTCTGCGCACCAACGCACCTTTCCTGAAGCTCTTCTCCGATCTCGTTTCGCGCGACGATATCGAGCGTGGCGCCGCCCTCGAGAACATCGTCTATGAAGCTGACCGGCCGCGGCTGGAGCAGGCGCTTGCCGCCGCCAAGGACCGGCAGGGCGATATCCCGCCGATCGATTCGCGTAATCCGAAAGACGACACGCGGCATTTCCGCTTCTATATCAATGCCGTCATCGATCAGACCGACGAAGCGCCTGAAGAAGCGGCCATCGTTTATGCCGTCGAAGTGACCGAGCAGAAGGCGCTGGAAACGCAGATGGCGCAGACGCAGAAGCTGAATGCGGTCGGTACACTCGCCGGCGGCATCGCGCATGATTTCAACAATGTGCTGACGGCGATCCTGTTGTCATCGGACCATCTGCTGCTGCAGGCAAGGCCATCGGACGCGAGCTTCGCCGATCTCATGGAGATCAAGCGCAACGCCAACCGTGCGGCCGTACTGGTACGGCAGTTGCTGGCCTTCTCGCGCAAGCAGACGATGCGGCCGACGATCCTCAATCTGACGGATGTGATCGGCGATCTGCGCATGCTGGTGGACCGGCTGCTGTCTGGCACGCATGTCAAGCTGGATGTCGACTATGGCCGCGATCTCTGGCCGGTGAAGACCGACCTGTCACAGTTCGAGCAGGTGCTGATCAACCTCTGCGTCAATGCGCGCGACGCCATGCCGGGCGGCGGCACGCTGACGCTGCGCACCCGCAATTTGTCGGCAACGGAAGTGGCCGGCTTCAACTACGCCTATCTGCCGCATGAGGAAATGGTGTTGGTTGAGGTCAGCGACACCGGTACGGGCATTGCGCCCGATATCATGGACAAGATCTTCGAGCCATTCTTCACAACAAAGGAAGTGGGCAAAGGCACCGGACTTGGCCTTGCCATGGTCTACGGTATCATCAAGCAATCGGGCGGCTACATCCATCCGGAATCCGAAGTCGGCAAGGGTACGACCTTCCGCATCTTCCTGCCGCGCCACATCGTCGAAATCCCGACGGTGATCGAAGGTCAGGTGTCGGAGAGCCGCGACGTCTCGGCGATGGATCAAAGTGTCGCCGCCGTCGTCCCGCCGCCGGAAGAACCTGCCGATCTCACCGGCAAGTCGGCCGTCGTTCTGCTCGTCGAAGACGAGGAGGCGGTGCGTCGGGGTGGCAAGCGCATGCTCGAGACACGCGGCTATACCGTCTATGAGGCGGGGTCCGGCGTCGAAGCGCTCGACATCATGGATGAACTCGACGGCCAGGTGGATGTCGTCGTGTCCGACGTCGTCATGCCGGAGATGGACGGGCCGTCGCTGTTGCGCGAATTGCGTAAGAAATATCCCGACATGAAGTTCATCTTCGTGTCCGGCTATGCCGAAGATGCCTTTGCTCGCAATCTGCCGGCCGACGCCAAGTTCGGTTTCCTGCCGAAGCCATTCTCGCTGAAGCAGCTTGCCGTTGTCGTCAGGGAGACGTTGGATCGCTAGGTGAGGGAAGCTGTAGAAAGCGCTGTTTCGATGCGCTTTATCGTCTTGCTAACTAAGGCGCGCGCAAGATTTGAACGCTGGGGGGGGGCACAAGTCAGATGTTTCCCATTGCCATCTTTGCTCGATCCATGGCATCAAACCGACATGACCGATCTCGCGAACACCGGCCTCCGGATGTGGTGGCGCTCCTTCTAGGAGCGGCAGTCGTCATTTCTTGAAATCGACCCTTGCCGCCGTGATCCGGCAGGCATGGTCATTTCCCGGCACTCTCCCCGATCGCGGCGGCTCCTCTGTGGAGCAACCAAATGTCTTTACCTATCGACAATCGCCCGGTCATTCTCACGGGCGACCGGACCACGGGTCCTCTCCATCTCGGTCACTATGTCGGTTCTCTCAGGAACCGCGTGGCCCTCCAGCACACTCACCAGCAATTCCTGCTTCTGGCGGATATGCAGGCTCTGACCGACAACGCGCATGATCCGGAGAAGATTCGCCGTAACGTGCTGGAGGTTGTCTACGACTATCTTGCCGTCGGGATCGACCCGACCGAGACGACGTTTTGCCTGCAATCCGCGTTGCCGGCGTTGGCCGATCTGACGGTGCTCTATCTTAACTTCGTCGCCGTCGGGCGGCTGGAGCGCAACCCCACAATCAAGACAGAGATCCAGCTCCGCGGTTTTGAACGCGATATTCCGGCGGGGTTTCTTTGCTATCCCGTCGCTCAAGCGGCTGACATCACCGCCTTCAAGGCGACGATCGTCCCGGTAGGCGAAGATCAAGCCCCGTTGATCGAGCAAACCAACGAAATCGTGCGTCGCCTCAACCGGCAGGTTGGCCACGAAGTTCTTCTGGAAGCCGAGGCGATGATCCCGATCGTCGGTCGTCTGCCAGGCATCGATGGCAAAGCCAAAATGAGCAAGTCGCAAGGCAACGCTATCCCGCTATCCGCGTCGCCGGACGATATTCGGCAAGCCGTGCGACAGATGTACACCGATCCCGCCCATCTGCGCGCTGCTGATCCGGGAAAGGTCGAGGGCAATGTCGTCTTCACCTATCTCGATGCCTTTGCCGAGGATAGGGATTTCGCCGAGGAGCTGAAGGAGCATTATCGAAAGGGCGGCCTTGGCGACATGGTCGTGAAACGACGGCTTGAAGATATTCTGCAAGCTCTGCTCGCCCCGATCCGTGAGCGCCGTGCTCGCTATGCCGCTGATCCTGGCTACGCCCTGGGTGTGCTGCGACAGGGTACGCTCAGGGCAAGGGAGCGGACGGAAGCAACCCTTACGGAACTGCGCGCCGCTCTAGGTCTGTTCTCCTTGACCTAGGGTCGAGACGCAATCAGATCCACCAAATGATGATTGCGGCGATATAGCATGTTGCGGCGAAGTTTGTGGCGAGCTTGTCGTAGCGCGTAGC